>JBGGMI010000074.1:0-21343 GCA_041288075.1 Fimbriimonas sp. | reverse complement strand
CGAAATGATCAAGGGCGACTGGATCAAGCCCGGCGCCATCGTTATCGACGCGGGCTACAACAAGGTCGAAGGAAGGCAAGGTGACGTCGGAGACGTGGATTTCGAGACCGCCAAAGAAGTAGCCAGCATGATCACCCCCGTCCCCGGCGGAGTCGGCCCGATGACCGTAGCCAGCCTCCTCTCAAACGTAGCGACCGCTGCCGAAATGTAGCCGCAGGATGGCTCGTGCCTGCGTCCGGCAAGGATCTACTCCGACGCCGGATACAAACCGTCCACACGAACCACCATCGCTGTCGCATTGTCGCTTCCGCCCCCAATCAACGCGTTCCCGACCAACTTCCAGGCAGCCCCTGAGGGCGGATTGGTCGTGAGAATAGCCGCGACCTCCTCATCCGGCACATGGTTGGTGATGCCGTCACTGCAAAGCATGAAGATGTCGCCTGCCTTCAAGTCATGCACGTCGATGTCCGGCTTAATCTCCCCTTCGATACCCACCGCACGCGTGAGCATGTGATGTTGCGGGTGTTTGGCGATATCTTCCTCCGGGATCATGCCCATGCGATGAAGTTCGTTAGGCACCGTGTGATCCATCGTGAGCTGCAACAGCTCACCATTGCGGACGCGATAAATCCGCGAATCGCCGACTTGAACGATATACGCTTGATCCTGGATCAGCAACACCGCGCTAAGCGTGGTCCCCATACCTTTGCGAGCCGGATAAGCGCGCGCGTTATCCATGACGAAGCGGTTAGCCGCTTGAACCGCGGCAAGCATCGCCTGAGTGGGGTCCTGAGCCGGGTGCTGCAGGTAAACGTCTATGAAAGTCTTCGTGGCAAGCTCGCTCGCGACTTGTCCTGCCGCATGTCCGCCCATACCGTCGCAAACGATGAAGAGAAGGCCCCGTGTGGCGAGTTTGGCATCGTCTTCAGGCAGGTAGTACTCGAACTTGTCCTGGTTGATCTCACGAGTCCGCCCCACGTCGGTTTTGCAAGCGACCGTCACCTTGACACGAGTGTGCAAATCAACTGTTGGCGCAAGCTGTTCGGAGGCGTATTCGGCGGTGATTTCTTCCATGAGGGACAGTTGTTAGTTGATGTGTTGGTTCGTACAAGACCACAAGCCAACGATGGCTACGATCGCGATGAGAGCCGCCGCCATGGCAAGGTCCCTCCAGTCTTGCTTGTTGAATCGCCAGTTCATGTCTTCGAATTCAGCTTAACGCGAAATTCCATGCTTCCCAAGCGAATCACGTCTTCTGTCGTGATAAGTGTTCTCATATTCGGCGCGAGCTTCGCTTCGTTCACAAACGTGCCATTGCTGCTGCCGAGGTCGGTGAGATAAACCCCGTCATCCGTCACCTCGATCTGCCCATGCTTGCCGCTCACATACGGATCGGGCACGATAATGTCGTTGCCCGCTTTACGCCCATAAATGTTCGGCCCAGGCTTCAACGGATGCTCCCCGTTCGGCCCAACCAGCACCGCCGGAGGCACCTCGACAGCGGGCGGTGCCGCCATGGCGCTCGTCTTGTTCGTCGCGAAAACCTGAGTCGTATTCCCGCCCTTCGCCCCCGGCAATGAAAGCTGCAGCTCGATCCCGCCAAAGGAGATCTTCTCGGTGCCCTTCAAAACTCGCTTCTCGCCCGCAGCAAGCTTGTCTCCGTCAACCTTCGTCCCGTTCGTGCTGCCAAGGTCTTCCACCGTCAGCCGGTCATCCAGATTCTCAATCTGCGCATGCCGCCGAGAAACCTTCGCATCTAGCAGCGAAATATCGCCCTCGCGCCCAATAACCGTCGTCCCAGGCCGCAACGGATGCTCCCGCCCCGTCTCCTCCACAAGCATCGGAAGCTGAACCGCCGGAGCCCCAAATGCGTCGTCCGGCAAAGCCCGATCAAAGATCAGCCCGCAGTCGACGCAGAACATCACGCCTGCAGGATTGAACGACTTACAAACCGGGCACTGCACCGGCTTGATCGTCTGGGTGGCGTTCAGGCTCGGAGCCGTCCCCATCATCGTGCGGTTCGGGTCCAGCGTAGGCGCGGTGCCCATCTGCGTCCGATTCGGATCGGTGCTCAGTAGTTGCGTGCGGTTGGCGTCACTCATGCGTCAGGCTCTTGCTTACGACGGATTCTGGCTTGGATTCGTTGGTCAGCGCGCGGCGAATTCCCGCATCGTCTCCGCGAGCACCTCGCAGCCTTCGATCGGAAAGGCGTTGTAGATGCTGGCGCGACACCCGCCCACCGACCGATGTCCCTTTAGCCCGTCTAGGCCTTTAGACTCGGTCAGCTTGATAAACTCCTTCGTCTTCTCCTCGTCGGGAAGGGTGAAGGTTACGTTCATGAGGGATCGAGCCCGTTGGACGGCGTGGGGTTTGAAGAAGCCGTTGCTGTTGTCGATCGCATCATAGATGACCTGCGCCTTCTCTCGATTTCGCTTGAGAGCGCCTTCGAGGCCGCCGGTGTTGAGAAGGTACTTCGTGACGAGGCCGCAGATGTAGATGCCGAATGTCGGCGGCGTGTTGTACATCGACTCGTTCTCTGCCTGCAGACGGTAGTCGAACATCGGGTGCATGCCGTCCGGCACCTTGTCCAAAAATTCATCCTTGACGATCACGAGCGTGAGCCCGGCCGGGCCCATGTTCTTCTGCGCTCCGGCGTAGATGAGGTCGTACTTCAAGATATCCACGGGACGGGAACAGATGTCGGAGGACATGTCGCAGACCAACGGGACGCTGACCGAAGGGTCTTGGTGATATTCGACACCCTGAATGGTCTCGTTGGTCGTGAAGTGCACATACTTGGCACGTTGCGAGAAGCGCAGGCTCTCAAGCTCGACGATGTCGCTATAGGCGCCGGATTTGCCGTCCCACAGCACGTTGGCGTTCCCTTCCAGGTTTCCGGCTTCGACCGCCTTCTTCCCCCACGCGCCAGTGACGACGTAGTCGGCAGTGCCTCCACGCAAGAATGCCATCGGAACCATGCTGAACTGCATGCTCGCCCCTCCTTGCAAGAAGAGCACCTTATAGTTATCCGGAATTGAAAGCAGCGTCCGCAGATCGGCTTCGGCACTCTTGATTATCTGCTCGTAAGCCTTCGATCGATGGCTCATCTCCATCACCCCCATCCCCGTGCCCCCAAAATTCAGCATCTCATCCCGAGCCTGCTCCAGCACGGGGACGGGAAGGGTAGAGGGGCCGGCGGAGAAGTTGTAGATACGGTTGTAAGGCTGCGCCATGGCTCAGAGTTTTACCTGGGGATAGTACGAAGCCCGCCATGGGCAGCCCCACTTGATTCCCGCACCCGGAACGGGTACGATGAAGGTTCGCAAACTACGTCTCGGAGGCTAGATGAGAATTATTCAGCCGACCTCAAAGCGAATCGGCCGCTACCTTGAGGTCCCCAATCTTATTGAGCTACAGCTTAACAGTTATAAATGGTTTCTTGAAGAGGGTCTCCCCGAACTCTTCCAAACGTTCAGCCCCATCTGGGACTTTACACAGACAAATTACATCGAACTCGTCAGCTTTTCGCTAGGCGAGCCTAAATACGGAATCCAGGAATGCCGCGATCGCGACATGACTTTCGAAGCACCGATCAAAGCGATCGTGCGCTTCGGCGGCCGTGACAGAGAAGTCATCGAGTCCGAGGTGTACCTGGGCGACCTGCCTCTTATGACGGATAAGGGCACGTTCATCATCAATGGACGTGAGCGCGTCATCGTCAGCCAGCTCAGCCGCTCGCCCGGCCTCTACTTCGAAGAGGGCGTCGACTCGGCCATGCAGGTCATCGTCTCCGCACGCGTCATCCCCAACGAGGGACCCTGGCTCGAGGTTGAGTCGGACGCGCACGGTATCGTGCGAACGCAAATCTCCCAGACCAAAAAGCTTCCTCTCACGCAGCTCATCAAAGCCCTCTACTACTTCGAGAAGGGACGTGGACGCGCACAGATCGCTGTCGGCAAATGTGTCGGCCGGCGAATCCTGGAGCCCCTGGTGGACACCGAAACTGGCGAAGTCATCATCGAGCAGAACACCGTTCTGACCGCTGACCAGCTCGCCGCCGTGCCCGAGAAGTTCCGCTCCGTCAAGGTGCTCACCGAGCGACCGCTCGGCACCAACGAAGAGATTCTCAAGCAGTTCGCCCGAACCACCGAGTTCCTCACGCCCATGGCCGACGACATCGTCGACAAGCGCGTCACCGAGGACATCATGGACGGCGACGAGCTCGTCATCCGAAAGGGCGAGAAGATCGAGCGCGAGACGGCCAAGAAGATCGAGTCGATGAACCTCGACAAGATCACGCTCAGCTACATGCTGCCGATGGTCGAAGCGACCCTCGACGCCGACCCAACCGCCAACTCACGCGAAGCGCTTCTGGACATCTACAAGCGACTGCGACCAGGCGAAGCCGCCAACGAGGAAGCTGCCAAGCAGCTCGTCTACGGCCTCTTCTTCGACGTCAAGCGATACGACCTCGGCAAAGTCGGGCGCCGCTTCCTTAACCAGAAGATGGGCCTCGAAACCCCGCTGGAGATCCGTTCGCTCACCGCCGACGACCTCGCCAGCATCCTCGAAGCCATGGTGCCGTACGTCAACCGCGAAGCGGAACGAGACGACATCGACGACCTGAAGAACAAGCGCGTCCGATCCGTCGGCGAGCTCCTTCAGTCCCAGCTACGACTCGGCTTCGTAAGAATGGAAAAGGTCGCCCGAGAGCGAATGACTTCCACGGACCAGGAGAACCTGCTCCCCGGAATCATCCTCTCCGTCAAGCCCGTCAGCGCCTCGATCAAGTCGTTCTTCAGCTCCAACCAGCTAAGCACGTTCATGGATCAGACGAACCCGCTGTCCGAGCTTACGAACAAGCGGCGTCTCTCCTCCCTCGGACCGGGTGGCCTTCAGCGAACCAGCGCCAAGCTGGAAGTTCGCGACGTCCACCGCTCCCACTACGGCCGCATCTGCCCGATCGAGACCCCGGAAGGCCCGAACATCGGTCTGATTTCGCAGCTCACCTCCCACGCTCGCGTCGACGAGTTCGGCTTCATCATGACGCCGTATCGCCGTGTGACCGAAGGCGTCGTGACCGACGAGATCGTGTACCTGACGGCTCAGGAAGAGACGGGCCAGCTCGTCGCTCCCGCCGACATCGTCACCGACGAGAACAAGCTGATCATCGCCGACCGCATCCAGGTGCGCTGCGCCGGTGGAGACCTTGGAGGCGCAAGCTACCCCATCGTCAACCGCTCGCAGATCCAGTACATGGACGTCTCGCCGGTACAGATCATCTCCGTCGCCACGGCCCTGATCCCCTTCCTCGAGAACGACGACGCGAACCGCGCTCTCATGGGCGCGAACATGCAACGACAGGCCGTCCCCTGCCTCCGATCCGACCGACCCCTAGTCGGCACCGGCTACGAGCGAGTGGCTGCCGTCGACTCTGGCGCCGCCGTCATCGCACACCGATCCGGCACCGTCGAGTACGTCACCGCGCAGGAAATCCGAGTCAAGACCGACAGCGGAGAGGTCGACAAGTACCCGCTCATGCACCTCGTGCAGAGCAACAAGTCGACCTGTTTCACCCACCGCCCGATCATCGATCTCGGCCAGCGAGTCCTCAAGGGCGACCCCCTTGCCGACGGCGCCTGCTGCGACCAGGGCGACCTGGCTCTCGGCAAGAACGTGCTTGTCGCGTTCATGCCGTGGAACGGCTACAACTATGAGGACGCGATCCTCATCTCGGAGCGCATGGTCAAGGACGACGTCTACACGTCCATCCACATCGAGCGCCACGAGTCCGAAGCCGTCGACACCAAGCTCGGCCCAGAAGAAATCACCCGCGACATCCCCAACGTCGGCGAAGAGGCCCTCAAAGACCTCGACGAAAACGGAATCATCCGCATCGGCGCCGAAGTGAGACCCGAAGACATTCTCGTCGGAAAGGTCGCTCCAAAGGGACAGGTCGAAATGACCGCTGAAGAGCGGCTCATCATCGCCATCTTCGGTAAGAAAGCCGAAGAGACCCGAGACGTTTCCCTCCGCCTGCCTCACGGCGAAAAGGGAATCATCATCGACGTCAAGGTCTTCAGCCGCTACAAGTATCTGTCGCCGTCCATCAACTACATCTATAAGGAATCGAAGAAGCGAGAGAGACTCGTGTGCGACCGCACCGAAGAGCCTCTGCTCCAGATCCCTGGCGATGAACTGCCGGCCGGCACAAACATGACGGTTCAGGTTTACGTCGCCCAAAAGCGCAAGCTGATGGTCGGCGACAAGATGGCCGGACGCCACGGAAACAAGGGTGTCATCTCGAAGGTTCTGCCTGTCGAAGACATGCCGTTCCTGGCCGACGGAACCCCCGTCGACATCGTCCTCAATCCGCTCGGTGTTCCGTCCCGTATGAACATCGGACAGATCCTCGAAACGCACCTCGGCTACGTCGGCAAGCACCTCAACGTGCGCTACCGATGCCCAGCCTTCGAGGGTGCGACTGAGAACGAGATTCTCGGCGAAATGGATCGCCTCGCGGACCACATGCGCTCTGCATCGCTAAAGGGCTACATCAACAGCGAGTTGCACCTGAACGTCCCGTTCAGCAAGGACGACACCTTCTCGCAGATGCTCAAGAGAGTCGAAGTTCGGCTCCGAGAGCTCGGCGAGAACGGTCTGGAAAGAATCGCTCGAACGATCGCCGCGCCTCCGTCCAGAAATCTGGGCGAGCTGGCCAACGAGTCGGCCGAGGACTTCTTCCCAGAAATGCTCGAGGATGAAATCGATGAGCCGGTGTTCAAGGCGGACGACAGCGTCTACGCCTCGATCATGCAGCGCGTCTGGGACAACGTCTTCAAGCGCGCCGGAATCTTCCCAGATTCCTGCAAGAGCCGGGTACGAGACGGTCTCACCGGAGACGAGCTCCCGAACCCGATCACCGTCGGCATGATCTACATGCTGAAGCTCGAGCACCTTGCGGACGAAAAGATCCACGCGCGATCCATCGGCCCATACTCCCTCGTCACCCAGCAGCCGCTCGGTGGTAAGGCGCAGTTCGGCGGCCAGCGATTCGGTGAGATGGAAGTCTGGGCGCTAGAAGCCTACGGAGCGGCCTACACCCTCCAAGAGCTCCTGACGATCAAGTCGGACGACGTGAACGGACGTGTTAAAGCGTACGAGAGCATCGTCAAGGGTGAGGCGATTGCCGAGCCTGGTATTCCTGAGTCGTTCAAGATTCTTGTTAACGAGCTTCGGTCGCTGTGCCTTAAGGTCAGCGTCGAGGATCTGCAGAACAAGGAAATCCCCCTCAAGGATCTCGACGAGCTATCCGGCGGCGACGACACGCGGCTTGCCCGCTCCGTCGGCTTCTTCAGCTAAGCCAATCCCTCAGAACCCCTCCCCCTTCCGAGGGGGAGGGGCAGGGGAGAGGGTCCGGAAAACCACCAATGCCGACAGTCCTTCGCCAAGGACCATATCGCTTCTTCTTCTTCAGCAACGAAGGATCAGAACCGCGTCACATACATGTAGAGTCCGCTGGCAAATACGCCAAGTATTGGCTGGAGCCGATCACCTTTGAAAACTCCGTAGAGTTCAGAGCACACGATCTCGTTGAGATTCGTCGTATTATTGAAGAGAACCAACAAAGGTTCATTGAGGCATGGGATGAGCATTTCGGCACCAGCTAAGTCAGCCACCAAAGCAACGGACGTTCGCTTCTCAAACGAAGAGATGATCGTCTCGCTCGCCGACGGCCGATCCCTTTCCGTCCCCCTTGAGTGGTTCCCATCCCTTAGAAACGCAACCTCCGAGCAGCGCACAAACTGGCGCCTGATAGGTGCCGGTATAGGCATCCATTGGGAAGACCTAGACGAAGACATCTCCGTAGCCGCCCTTCTGTCAAGCTAGGGCCAAGATGTCAAAGCCTCGCTGGCTCTACTGGACTGCATTCATCGTCAGCTTTGCCGCCGTCCTCTGGATAATGTTTCCCATCTCCGGCGGCAACACCAAGGATGGCGCACGTAGCACGGCCTGCCTGTCGAACCTAAAGCAGCTCGGCGTAGCCTTCTCGTTGTACACCGAAGAAAACAGCTCTCGCCTTCCGCCGACCAAGTTCTGGATCGACAGACTGGAACCCTTCCTCAAGTACAAAGACCCATTCTCCTGCCCCGGCCTCTGGCGAAATGGTGAGCCGAACGGCTTCGGCTACGCCATGAACCAATTCATGAACGGAGCGAAGATCGATGAAGCCCTAGCCGAAAAAATGCCCGTGCTATGGGATTCGAACCAGCTACAGCGAAACGCCGCCGAATACTGGCCGAATCTCCCCGTTCCCAGCCGCCACAACAAGAAAAACAACGTGCTATTCGCTGACGCCCACGTGAAAGGCTATCGCACCGAGCCCAACGACTAGAGAACGGCTAAGGATACGAGCCGCAGTGCCCCTCGGACCTCGGACCTCAGCCCTCTGACCTCCAGCCCCTACCGCTTCCCCTCGTACCGAACCAACACCACCCGCAACTCATCCACACGAACCGAGTGCTTGAACCGCGCCACATGACGTCCCTGCGCCCGAGGATTCGCGGACATCTGCCCGATCCCAATCCCCACGAGCTCCCCCGCCTTCTCCGACTCCGCGAAATACCCGTTCGTCTTCCGCCCATCCTTGCGCAGTGCCTTCATCATCCGGCCCGTCAACGCCTCCTTCAGCGCAGCATGCTTGTCCGCCCCGATGCTGTGCCAATAGAGCCGCATCGTATCGCCAACACGAATCGCAACTCCTTCGTCGTGCACCGCAAACAGTCGATACTCCACCCGCGTCGGCGTCTTGGCCAATATGGGCTCGATCTCGGGATAAGCGTTCTTGTTGTTCCAACCTCCCCGGTTGTAGGCATTGCTGGTAATCACACCAACCAGCTCGCTGGCTGCCCGATTTTCGCCAACGACCATGTTTCGCACCAGCCCATCCCGAGAGTGAAGGTTATGGATCTTCTGAAGCATCAACCTCTTCGCCGTCTCAAGCTTCCCAGGCTTGAATGTCTTCCGAATAATCTCCACGTAATCACCGGCCCCTGGCTTGAATTGGGCACTGGCGGCGGTAGCGCAGAAGAGCGCGAGCAGAGCAACAGAGGTTCTCGAAAACTGCATCCGACCAGTATAAGGGAATCGAGGCGTTGGGAAGGCAGCCTCGAATGGTCCTGCTTTCTTCCATCTTAAGAATTCGGAACCCCGAACATGCATTAACCTGACAGACAATGAAGCGCCCAAAGAGACCCTGGTGGCACCGCGTCTTGCTGTACGGCGGATTCTTCTTCGGCTTCTACCTGGCCCTCTGCGTGTACCTAGCCGGCTGGTACCTCTGCCCCGGCCGCACTCAGCCGATGAGACCAAGGGAACTCCAGGAAGTCCAGATCCCAACCGGCAAGCTCAACACCCCCGCCTGGTCCACCCGAAACCTGGCGAACGATCATCCATCAAAGACCGTCTTCGTCTTCGCCCACGGCTACGGTGGCGACAGGGGCCACTGGACCCGGGTCGTGAGGGACCTTGAAAAGAAGGGCTACGACAGCGTTATCCCCGCCCTGCCAGGACAGGATCAAAGCCCATATTCGAGGGTGGGGTTCGGTAGGGAAGAGGCCAAGGTGCTGCAGCAAACTTTCGACTGGGTCCGTCGCGGTAATCCGAAGCCAAAGATCATCGTCGTAGGCGTTTCGATGGGTGGCGCCGCGGCATGGCTCTCCAGCGAGCTCGATCCCACGATCGACGGAGTGGTAACTGAGGGTGCATACGCAAGGTTCGCCCCCGCCATGTCCCACTGGCTGGATCAAGCGCTTCCTTACGGCAGCATCACCCTTCGCCCCGTCGTCTGGATCGCCTCTGCCCGCAGCGGCATCGATCCCGCAAGCATCAACCCGGAGGACGCGGCCCGCAAATGGAAGGGAAGACCTGCGCTTGTGATGCAAGCAGGAGATGACCGACTCATCGAAAAGTGGCACGCCGTGCGTCTCGCAGAAGCTGCAGGATGTGAGCTGACGGAGGTGCCGGGGGCGGTGCACGCGGGATGCTGCGACCAACTCGGCGAGCGCTACGCAGACCTTCTCGCGCATTTCGCGGAGCGCCTCCCCTAGTCCCTTTGGTGGAAAACTGCTTTACAATGCAACCAAAGGGCCATAGAGGTGCGTCTACGAAATACAGACTATGGATTTCGACGAAAACTCGTCTCGGTCGCAGTTGACCGGATTTCTTTTGGCTATGGTGACGATCGGCAGCTTAGTGGCGATCGGATATGCCGCATCACGCCCCGGCAACCGCTCGAAACGCCTCGTGGATCGGCTCGACAAAAAGCTGAATCGCCTCGAAGAGCGCCTCAGCCTCGCTCGCTAATTGAGGATCGGCTGACTCACCATAAAGTCGGCATCCATGCCCGCCTCGAGGCCGCCCATGTCGGAGTCCCCATTCACTCGTGCGCCTTCGATCGTGTAACAACGGATCGCCTCTTCGAGCGTGCAATTCTCGCCCTGATCGAATCCCTCTGGCCGCGAGCTTGCGGCAATGATCCCATCCCAGGGATTCCCCGGCACAATCGGCCGGTCCGAGCTCATGCTCAGCTTGATGCCCGCGTCGAGCACCGACCTCGTGCGCTTGAGCCTCGCCGCCCTCTCCGGTCCGAGTTGTCGCCGATAAGAGTGTCCAAAGCGCACCAGGAATTCGGGCTGAAAGGTGAGGAAGCAATCCAGCGCCTTGATCCGCTCGATCTGGGCATCGCTTAGGATCATCCCATGTTCGAGCCGATGCCGCGAAGGATCGCCCGTCGCTTCAAATGCGTCCAGCACCAGGTCCGTCGCATAGTCCCCAATCGCATGAACCGCCACCTGGTACCCCGCATCGGAAGCCACGCGCGTCATCTCTGTGAGTTTCTCCGGCGAATACATAAGCTGACCTGAAACTTCGACCGCCTCATGCTGTGCCTGCCGCGACCTTTGGGAAAGAACCGGCCCTGCCGGAGTCTCGCCTGAATAGCGCCCATAGATCGCCGCCGTCGCTGAGCCGATTGCGCCATCCGCGAAGATCTTGATTCCGCCCACTCGAACCCGCCCACCGCTCTCCCGCTCAAGTGATTTCAGCCGATCCTGGAGTTCCGACAGCGGCTGGGCACGCGGTCCAAAGACTTCCTTCCACTGCAAGTACAGCCGCATCTTGATCTCGCAGCCAAGCTTCACCGCCTTCGCATACGCTTCCAATTCGCGGCCAAGGTCGTACCGGCCCGTCATCATGTCGCTCGCACAGGCAATCCCCAGCGCCGACATCTTCGCTCCCGCAGCAACGATCGCTTCCGCCATCTCGTCGACCGAAGGCGTCGACGGCGTACGGCTCACTCGCTCATGAGCCTCTTCGAAGAGAGTGCCATCCAAAACCCCCGAGGTATCTCTCCCAAACTGCCCCCCGGGAGGATTGGGAGTATCGTCGCTAACTCCCGCCGCCGCCAGAGCCGCCGTGTTCGCCACGCTCGCATGACCGCTCGAGTGCCGCAACAGGATCGGTCGATCAGCCGAGATTCGATCGAGCTCGTAGCGCGTAAGATGCACGCCGCCATACTTCGTCTGATCGTATTGAACCGCCAAGAGCCACCCCTCTGGCTGGTCCGCGTGTCTCTCCCGGACCAGCTCCAAAACATCCGCATGCCCAAGAGCCGGAGTCAGGTCGAGCTTCTGGAGGTCCAGCCCCGTCGGCAGGATGTGGCAATGCGAATCGATAAAGCTCGGGAGAATGCTCTGGCCGCCAAGGTCCGTCGCTCCGACAAAAGAACTCTCCGATGCAGGCCGTCTCCAAACAACCTTCCCATCCTCGACGAGCATCTCCTGCAGCTCGCCGGTAAGAGCCCAATGAAAGTTAGTGTAAAGCATCAATCTCGTGGCAAATCCGCTCGGCGCTCTCCAGCGCCCCCTCAATAAACCCGAGCCACGGCGACGTATGCTCGCCTGCAAAAAGAATCACTCCTTCGGGTGTAGAAACGTGCCGCATATGGTTGAGCACGTACCCCGGAGCGGTGTGGCTAAACCCTCCCCGAGCAAGTGGATCGGCATTCCAGTCGTGCATCTCCCCTCTCAAAAACTGCGCCCGAGCGGCAGGGAACAAGCTCGTCAGCTGCTCCAATCCCCAATCGATCGCATCCGGTCGCTCCGCCCACGCCTCACACGCCGACCCGCAAACATAGACGCTCAGCACCGCCCGATCGCCGCGCGACCCGTCCCAGGTCTGCTGAATCGGCAGATCGCACTGCATCGCCCCGCCCCAACCCTCCTCCAGCCACCACTTCGTGCGAAATTCGTACGACAGCTTGACCGTCTGGCTCATCCGGCAGGACTCGATCGCGCACCGCTTCTCCGGAGTCACCGGCGGATCAAAAACCACCTTCTCCAAGCTGCGAGGTGGCAGCGTCAACACCACCGCATCGAACGATTCCGAAGCATGTCCCTCAAAGTGCAAAGTGCCACCCTCGACCCGAATCAGAACCCGACCTGTAACGACCTCAGCTTGCAGTGAAGAAGCCATCTTTCCAATCACCTCGTCCGCGCAGACTCGGAACGCACTCATCTCCCCACCTCGCCGATCCAGGTAGTTCATGTAGGCCGTCAACCAGCCCAACATTCCGATCCGCTCCGGATCGTCCCCTTCATCGCTCGACACCACCGCCCGCAAATACCACCGCCCCCGCGGTGTCGTGCTCAGCCGGTCGATGAACTCCGCCAGCGTCATCTCGTCCAGTGCGCGAGCCTGCCAGTTGTCCCAAGCCGGCCGATGAAGCTCCCGGCACAGGTCCCTCGCCGCCGCCTCCATCCGTATCTCGTGCTCCAAAGCATCGGGCCACAGACTCTCCGACGTACACCGATGACCCTCATAAACGAACAACCGCGGGTGAGCATCCGGCGGAGTCGCCTCGATCCCCATCTCTCGCAGAAGCGCAAGGCATCGCTCATGATCCCCATCGATCCACTCGCCCCCCGCCTCATCCCCGAGCGACGACGTCTGCATCCGCCCCCCCAACCGCTGCCGAGCCTCAAAGAGCCGAACCTCGTGCCCCGCCCGCTCCAAAAGCATCGACGAGCGTAGCCCCGCGATCCCAGCTCCCACGATCCCGACCCTCAGCCGGGCACCTCGTCAGCCTTCCGCACGCTCCGCAGCTCGATATCTCCGCCCGAAGGAGCCAGCACCCCCACCCGCCGCTGACGAGCCATCCCGCCAAGCACGCCCACATCCTCTGCGCGCGGGATCAAAATCGCATCGAAAGCGTCGTGCAGGCTCCACATCGAGAGCGTCGCCGAAGCACTCCCCTCGCTGCAAAGCCCCACAAACCGGATATGCCCCTCCTGCTTCGCCATCTCCAAAGCCTCGAACACCCCCGAAAGAATCGACTCGGAAACCGACCCGCGAAAGCGAAGAAAGTAGAAGTCCCAAAACTCCCGCCCGATACAGGAAAGCGACTCGATCAGATGAGCCTGCACCAGATTGCCCGCATGGCCCGAATCGTTCGCCCTCTCATAGTCCGCCGAAGACACGCAGCTAAGCACCCCGCCGCTACCCCGCATCTTCCCGCCCCAAAGCGCCGGCATCGTGCTCAAGTCCAGCGGAAGTCCCGAAGCGACCGCCGCCTCCGCCAAAGAGTCGATCTCCGAGCTCACCAGAGGAACCTCCAGGCGAAGCCACACGGCAGGGAAGGATTGGTTCGTTCGGCCGAAGACGCCAGGCACGCCCGAGGGTACCCCTCTAACGCCGCAAACCACGAAACGCAAAAAAACGCAAAAACTTTCACCAGAATCCGTATTCCTGCGTTACAATAGCCCGTGAATACGAATTCTCAGAATTCGTATTCACAACCGAGAGCGAAACGCCAATGAGGGTGACCCAGCTTGATATCGCAAGGTTAGCGAACGTGTCGCAGGCAACTGTGTCGCGCGTCCTTTCCGGCGACGATCGAGTCGAGATCGAGCTCCGCGACCGCGTCGTCCAAGTCATCCAGGAGCACAACTACCAGCCCGACGTGCGCGCCCGCTCCCTCCGCCTGAAGCGAACCGGCCTCATCGGTCTCGTCATCAAGCGCCCCCACGGTGGCCTCACCGACGACCCGTTCTTCGCCGCCCTCACCGCCGGCATCATGGATCACCTCTGCGGCAAGCCCTACCACCTCTGCGTAGACGTCGTCACCGACGAGATCGCGCAAGGCGGCATCTATGACGAGATGCTCCGCACCAGAAGAGTCGACGGCCTAATCCTCGTAGAAGCCGAAGCCCTCGACGAGCGCATCACTCGCCTGCAAAACGACAAATTCCCGTTCGTGATGATCGGCGATCCGAAAAACGACGACATCGCCAGCGTCGACAACGATAACGTCCACTGCGGCGAGATCGCCACCCGGCACCTGATCAAGCAGGGTTACCGCCGCATCGGCATCCTCGGCGGCCCCCGAAGGATCAACTTCAGCAACGACCGCATCGAGGGCTACACGAACGCGATGTCCGCCGCCGGACTCAATCCCCTCGTCTGGCACTCCGATTTCGGCTTCGAAGCCGCCCGAAAGACCGCGCTCGAAATCTTCGACGGCCCCCACCGCCCCGACGCCATGGTCGTGCTGGACGACTTCATGACCTTCGGAGTCGTCACTGCCGCCCGCGCCCGCTACATCAAAGTCCCCGACCACCTGGGCCTCGTCAGTTTCAACAACACCAGCCTCTGCCAGCTCCTCGAAGAAGGCCTCACCAGCGTCGACCTCGGCATGGCCCGCATGGTCGAGCTAGCCGTCAAAAAGCTCCTCGAAATCATCGAAGAAGGCGAAGCCACCGAGCCCAAACGCCAAATCGTCCCCGCCCAAATCATCCAAAGAGGCTCCTGCAACCGCCCCGTAGTGCCTCCATCCCTGGAGGCATCTCCTCCGGAAAGTGTCCTAGCAGTCGGGGGCCAACGATGATGCACCCCCGTAGTGCCGCCATCCCTGGGGGCGTCTCCTCCGGAATCGGACTCAGTAGTTGGAGAGGGTGGACACCAAATTCACAAAGAATGCACCAAGAACACCAAGTGGCGGAGCCAAATCTTGGTGCCCTTCGTGCTTCTTGGTGCCCTTGGTGTCCTCCGAAAGGGATCATGAAGGGAGGTGCCAAATGATCCTCCTCCTTCTAGCAACAATCACGACCCCTCCGGCCCTCCCCCCTTCCGGCCCTCCCATCCTCCGGTCCTCCGCCCCTCCCCAGTCCCAAATCTCCCACACCTTCACCTACGAAGCCAGCCCCCTCGTCAAGAAGGTCAATATCGCCGGCAGCTTCAACGGCTGGAGCAAGACCGCCAACGAGATGCGCCACATCCCGGGCACCAACACCTGGACCAGCACCCACAAACTCTCCCTCGGCAAACACACCTACAAATTCGTCCTCGACGACGACCGCTGGATCACAGACCCCAAAGCCAAAAGCGAAGACGACGGCAACGGCAACATCAACTCCGTCCTCATCCTCACCCCGCTCGACTACAAAACACCGGCTAGCCGGACGGATAACATCATCGCCGTAAGCGCCCTCAGCCACGCCAGTAACGTCCCCGACTTCAACTGGGACCGAGGCAAATTGACCATCACCTTCACAGCAAGGCCAAACGACATCGGTCAAGTCTTCGTGGTCGCTAATGGCAAGCCGATCCAAATGAAGTCTGTCGCGTCCGACGAGCTTTATGAACGCTACCGCGCGCAGGTGCCCTGGAATCGAAAACAAGATCTCGACTACTTCTTCCTCCTTCTGGGTGGGGAGGCCAAGGCATTCGGCACTAACGGCCTCACCGATGGCGCCAAGCCCTTCCACGTCAGCGCCAAGACCTACAAACCCTTCACCGTCCCAACCTGGGTCGAAAAAACCGTCCTTTACCAAATCTTCCCCGACCGATTCGCCAACGGTGACAAAGCCAACGACCCCAAAGACGTCCAGCCCTGGAACGCCAAACCCACCTACTACAACCGCTTCGGCGGCGACGTCGCCGGCATCGAGCAACACCTCGGCTACCTCAAAGACCTCGGCATCGGCGGCATCTACTTCAACCCCGTCTTCAAGTCCATCAGCAACCACCGCTACCAGGCCGTCGACTACAAGCAGATCGACCCCGAGTTCGGCACCAACCAGGAATTCAGCGCTTTAACAAAAGACTTGAAGAAAGCCGGAATTAGGACGATACTGGACGGTGTATTCAATCACACCGCGCCGGAGTTCTTCGCCTTCGCAGATGTCGTGAAAAACGGCGCGGCCTCGAAATACAAAGACTGGTACTGGTTCCACTCCTTCCCCGTAAAGGTCGGACCGAACCCGAACTACGACTGCTGGTGGGGCGCCCCCTCGATGCCGAAGCTAAACGTGCTGCAACCCGATGCGAAGAAATACCTGCTAAGCGTCCCGACGTTTTGGCAAAGCGAAGCGTCGATAGACGGCTGGCGCCTCGACGTGGCAAACGAGGTCGCGATGGACTTCTGGCGCGACTTCCGCAAGGCGGTCAAGGCCAACAACCCGAACGCCTGGATCGTAGGCGAGCACTGGGGCGATTCCTCCCCGTGGCTGGGCGGCGACCAGTGGGACGCCACCATGAATTACCTCTTCCGAGACGCCGTCCTGCATCTCGTGCACAAAGACCGTAGCGGCAAACCCAGCCTGTTCATGGACCGCCTCATGAACACCTACTCCCTCTACGCCCCCCAGGTCAGCCGAAACCTAATGAACCTCCTCGGCTCCCACGACACCGCAAGGATTCTGACGGAAGTAGGCGGTGACAAAGACCTCGCCAAAATGGCCGCCATCATCCAATTCACCTGGATCGGCACGCCCTGCATCTACTACGGCGACGAGCTGGGAATGGAAGGCGGCCCCGACCCCGACAACCGAAGAGGAATGGACTGGTCCCTGGCCGCTTCACCCAACGCCCAACGCCCAACGCCCAACGCCCTCTCCTCCGGGCCCAATACCCAACACCCAATACCCAATACCTTCCAGTCCCTCTACAAAAAGCTAATTGCCCTGCGAAAAGCCTCCCCCCTCCTACAAGCCGGCGAGCCCATCAAACTCCTTGCCGATGACGCAACCCAAACCGCCGCCTACGCCAGAATCCTTGGAAACCAAGTAGCCGTGGTAGCCCTAAACCGCTCAACCCACCCCAGAACCATCACCCTCCGCCTCCCCAATACCCAATACCCAACACCCAATACCTCTCTCCGCCCCAACAGCCAACAACCAACAACCAACACGCAGAATTTCACCAACGCCCTAACCGGCAAGCCTCACCAGGCTTCCCCCAACGGCACTATCTCCATACAGCTTGCTCCCAAGCAAGCAGCAATACTCATGCCCCGCTCGGGGAATAACGTCTCGTCCACGCCCCGTCCCGGGCCTCGTCCTTCAGCCTTCGTGCATAGGAGCACAATTCACCATGTCGCATAAATCAAAGGGCTTCACGCTCATCGAACTACTCGTCGTAATCGCCATCATCGCGATCCTCGCCGCCATCCTCTTCCCAGTCTTCGCACAAGCGAAGGGCGCTGCGAAGAAAACCACTTGTATCAGCAACCTCAAGCAGATTGGCCTCGCCGCAAACATGTACGCTGGTGACAGTGATGACAGCCTGCCGGACGTCGCCGTCTATGGAGATCAGACGGAAAGCTACATCTTTGCCGCGAAGATGAAGCCATACACAAAGAACAACGACATCTGGAAAGATCCTGCCAGCCCATACCAGAACGGTGCAGTTCAGCGCGCTGCTGTCGACATGTCACAAGCTCTATGGGGCGGCGTGTGGATGAAGGCACCTGACGATCCCTGCGTTGGCCTCGAGAAATCGAAGTATCCGAGCGGCGGTGGGTTCTCCTACCAGTTCAACGCCAGCAATTACTACAAGGATATTTATCCTCCGACTGACTACCTCCTGAATCCAGATCTCTGGGCCTACAAGGGTGGCGGCTGTCCAAACGGCGGCGGAACGGGTGGCTACTCGCACCCGGGGCCGAACATGACGTCTGGAACCAACGGAGGCGACGGTCTCAACGGCATAGGTGCCGGGAGCATGACGTGGACGAGTGTGTCGCGGGTAATCCTGATCATGGACATGCCTGCAGACAAGACGAACTGGTTTGGCGGTGGAGCAGGTCCCGCAGTATGGGGTGCGAACTTCAAAGGCACGCATAGCGACCAAGCCAATGCGGTCTTCATGGACTCCCACGCAAAGAGCTATTCGGGAAGTGCCCTTCACCCTAATGGCACGACCACGAATGACTCAACTTGGAAGTGCTACAACTGCAGCAACACGCAATGGGTGAACCCACCTAATCAAGCGGGTCAGCTCTGGACGTTCTGGGGCACGAGCTACGGCGCACCGGACAAGCAGTAATCGACCATTTTCGGCTGCTCGTGCAAAGCGAGCAGCCGGAACCAACTCATTGCTAAATAAGAGGAACGTGATCATTATTAACAAGTCAGCAGCAGTTCTGTTTTTTCTTTGTACGGCCGGCTGTTTGCTCGTCGGATGCAATGCGGGCATGGCCCCTTCCGGCGGTTCGCCCGAAGAGGTTAAGTCAGCATTCGACAAGCTGCCAATTGAAGAGCGCGCAAAGTCGATCATGAGCTCGCCGGCAACCGCCGAGTTCAAGGCTCAGCGAATTAAGGAGATGTACGCGAAGGAGGGCAAAGAAGTCCCGCCAGACCTCCTTAAAGGAGCCGGAACAGCACACTAGGCTGCGACAGCGGCGATGCCTCAGTAGTGTGCCGCCCCGAGAATCTCAAATTGCCGAAGCGTAACGTGGCGGCTCTGCTGAGGCTTCTACTTGTCTGCTACCGGACGAATGCGCTAACGTAACGAAATGGCTCGCCCGCGCCACTACATCAACCATGTAGGTCCCGGCGAGCTCGGCTTCTTCACAACCACCGCCCTCGATTTCGCCCATCTCTTCTGCCGCGAGGAAATGCGCGAAGCGATGACCTGGCTCCTACTGAACCACTTGCTAACGAGCAAGGCGACCCTCCACGCGTTCGTCGTCATGAAGCACCACATCCACTTCGTAGCAAGGATGCCCCAGACCCAGCACGGCAACGAGTTCGTTCAAGAGCTAAAGCGCTCCTCCGCCCTCACCCTGAAGCCCCTACTGCTGCCCGAAGAAGTCGACCAGCTCAAGCAACAGACCGGCCTCAACCGCCACACCTTCTGGAAGCGCAGCTACCGCTCGGTCCCCATCTACACCGAAGCCTTGCTAGAACAAAAGATCGCCTATACCCACGCCAATCCAGTGAAGAAGGAGTACGTCGACAACGCACGCGACTACCGCTGGTCCAGCGCCTGGGCACTTGAAAGGGAAGACCTCGTCGGAGAAAACTACCAGCTAAGACTCGAGCCCCTCCGAAACGAATTCAAGCCACCACCAACCTCGATGCCTCAGTAGTGCCGCCCCCAAGATTTTCGCCGGTGGGAGCCTAACGTGGCGGCTCCGCTGAGGCTTGAAAGCTCGAGAACTCGGCCCGGATGCCTCAGTCGTGCCGCCACAGAGAATCTCAACCAGCGAAAGCCTAATGCGGCGGCTCTGCTGAGGCTATAAGCTTGAGAACTTAGCCCGATGCCTCAGTAGTGCCGCCCTCGAAATCTTCGCCAGTCGAAGCATAACGTGGCGGCTCTGCTGAGGCTTCCTGGCAAACACCCTCAACCGCGTTAACCATGCGCGAACTTCAAAACTCAGACTGGACACACCAGCATATTTCTGTTATCGTTAGCTGTGCAAACATTTCTTGAGTCCGATTATTGCGCTGTCGGCGACACTCGGACGGTCCGTGATCAACCTGGCCGACCCATCATAAGTTCGTTGGAAGGTGATCAAAGTGGACGGTAGCTCTACTCCGCCGGAACCTCAAGAAGGTGAAGGGCAGGGCACCCGAGGCGCTGCTTCAGCCCCTAGCCCTCCGCACGTTGCGCCGCCGAAGACCAGTGTAACGATCGGCCCTTCTTGGCTGCAGTTCAAGTTTGAGGACGCCTCGGTTGCCAAATGGGCTCCCGGTATGTTTGCTGCTTTCCTGGCGTTGCTGGTGGGCGCCTATATTGTCGGATGCATCTATCCCCTTGGATGGATAAGGGAGCAAATCGTCGGAAAGTCACCAACGGCTAACGTCGCCGTCGCTCCGGCGACCAGCAAAGACCTCGCGGAGCTCCTTCGGCCCGGTCGATCCACACCGTATCGCATTGCTCAAACGCTCAAACGGACGGCGACACCCAGCTCCGCGTTCGATAAGGCGGTTCTGGCCGTTGCTCAGGGGCGGACGGAGGAAGCGAAGGTGCTCGCTGAAGGACTGGGAAAGGTGCAAGGAGGCTGGATCCTAGCAATGGCTCACTTCGAGGCGGGCGAGTACAGAGATGCACGCGATCAAATGGAAAAATGCTTTCTGATCGATCCAACCATTGAGAACAAGGAAGACTTAGCGATGCTGCGCATTTACGATGGGGATGCGGAAGGAGCAAAGGCGCTCTTGCAGCCCATCTTGACAGATCGGGTAAGCCAAGCTCCCTTTTCAGAGAAGGCTGCGGAAGCCTATGGAAATCTCGCGACCGCGATGTCGCCAATGACCAAGGAGACCGAAGTTAATCACTGGCGGGCACTTTCCACTTACTGCTTGGTGCAGGGCAATAAAACAATGGATCAAGTGGGAGTCCTGATCAACTTGGGCTCATTAGCCTTCCTCAACCAGCGTTACTCCGACGCGCACGACCTGTATGTTGAAGCGATCTCAATATACGAAGTTTTACCGTCAGACAAAAAGGACCCGGTAACGCTAGCCTTTGCAAAGAGCAATCTAGGCTACTGCCTCGTGGAGCTCAACAAAATGCCCGCAGCGAGAATCGTAGCGGAGGAAGCGCTAAAGCTTCGAGAGGATTGGCTGCCGAAAGGCCACCCCGATATTGCCGCGTCGCTCACCCAGATGGCAAATCTTGCGATCGACAACAAGCAATCGATTCGGATGCATAAGCGCGCAATTGAGGTTTTAGAGCAGAAATATGGAGTTCGAGACATGCAAACGTTCTTCGGCTATTTGAACCTTGCTCTTACTCAACTCGCGGATAAGCAAGACGCAGAGGCCAACCAGACCATCAAGGTCGTTCAGGAAATGGTAAAGCGGCTTCCGGCTGATGACCACCGGGTCAAGGAGTACAGAAGAAGCTGGGTTGAGCGGAAGTAGCTCCCGAGCTTGGTGCTGGACGTCCCAGAGCCCTGCTCACAACGCACACCTGCTGACGAACCGCCACCAGCTCCAGGGTGGGCGGGCGTGGAGCGTCAGCGACATCCCGGATGAGATGCGCCAGTGGGTGGTTC
>JBGGMI010000073.1:0-13462 GCA_041288075.1 Fimbriimonas sp. | reverse complement strand
AAGGGACAGGGCGAGGGAACTGGACGCGTGTTCTACTTCAGGCCAGGGCACGAGACGTATCCGACGTATCTGGATGCGCGGGTTCGCAAGGTGATTTATAACGGTGTGCGTTGGGCGGGAAGGCTCAGCTAGGGCGTGAAGCGTGAGGCGTGAGGCGTCGGGCCAAAGTCATACTCCTGAGGCCTCACGCCAGACGCCTCACGCCTCCCCTGTGCCATAATAAACCTTCACGCCGGGCCTTCGAGCCCGAGGAACACTCTAGAAATGAGCGAAGAAACAAACCAACCGCCTAGACCTGATGCCGCAATGGGTGGCATGGCACGTCCGGATAAGGACGCGCCCGAGGGCGGTCAGAAGTTCAGGGGCAAACGCCGCCGCAAGGTTAGCTATCTGACTGCCAACAAGATCTACACCGTAGATTACAAGGAGATCAACATTCTCCGACGCTTCCTGAACGATCGAGGCAAGATCCTCCCGAGCCGCCAGTCCGGCAACACGGCGAAGCAGCAGCGCATGATCGCAAGCTGCATCCGCCGAGCCCGCGAAATGGCGCTCCTGCCATTCGTGGTCACCGAACAGGCACCCGAGCGACGTGAGCCCAGACGCCCGCGCTACTCGGACAACGAGCGATCATACGAGCGCCCGCAACAGCAGCAGGCTCCCGAGCAGGCTGCTCCCGAAGCGGCCGCAACTTCGGAAGAGTAGACAATCTCTAAATGGGCGCTGGGATTAACCCCAGCGCCCATTTTCTGTGTCAAAGCTCCACGCTTTCAATCCCGCGCATACGGGCAAACTCCCGCACCTGCGCGCCTACATGCCCGACGCCGAGCGCCACATGGTGCGTCGGCCCCTGAGCTGCCCACCGGTTCATCCAGGTAGCTACATCGAATGGGTGCTCCCCGAACCGCAGTCGTGAGTTCGTGTTGCCGATCCGCAGCACCGGCCCCGGCTCGCACCAACCCTCCGCGCTGAGCAGCTTCATGCGGCCGTCCCGTGTCTGCGTCAATCCGGTGATGGTGACCGGCCCATGCTTCACCGTCGCCTCGACCGAAACTCCGCTTCCGCGCTTGCCGTGGTACAAGCCGAGCCCCCGCAGCATCGGGCGACCTTCCGCGATGGCGAGGTGGAACGGCCCGTCGTGCCCCATCAAGATGATGTTGTCCTCGAAATCCATGGCATACAGCTCGGTGAAGCTGCCGCCGGCCCCGAGATAATCCATCAACTTCATCGCCACGAGATTCTTCAGGTCCCCCTCGCCGCTGCAAGGAATCCCGCGAGCGGTTAGCAGCGAACAGCCGACGATCATTCCTGCGGAAAGCTGCTCGAAAGCGCCCCCGTCCAGGCCCCGATAATAGTAGGCCAAGCCCCCCAGGTCGAAGTCTGCAGCCAGCTTGTCCAGCCCGACAGCGACTAGGCATGCCCAGTCCAGCGACTCCGGGACGGGGCCCGGGCGATGGGATCATGGGAATCGGCCGCCGCAAGCTCAAACATGGAGTGAACTTCCTCCTCTTTAGCGTCGCGCTCCGCTTCCGTAACAGAAGCGACCCTCGCCTCCAGGTCCTCCATTTCGACCAGCTCGATATGCGCGCCAAACGCACCCGTGATCTGCGTGAAGTCGGAGTACATGTCCAGCATTCCCGGATACGTGTGGCCGAGAAACCCAAGCCGACTGCGCTCGATCACCCGCGAAGCAGAGCCCGCGCGAACCCAAGCCTCGGTCTCGCGCCAAGCTCGAATAGCCGCTGGATGTTCATGCGTCACCTCGTTGGCAACCGTTCCAACAGTCTGAGTAGGCAACCCGAGCAACCCCGTAACCGTGCTGAACTCGATCCCGCAACGCTCGAATGCGCAGGAGATTTCCGGCACGCAGCACGCTTGGCAGTTCGCCAGCCATTCCCCAGTGCCTGTCTCGCCGTACGAAAGTTGCGCGGTTGGCTGAAGGTTCAAGATCAAAACCGGTCGCTTCAGCCTCAGGACTACCGGCAACACCTGCGAGCTGGTCGCATAGGTCGTGACGTAGCAAACCACCATGTCCACGTTTTCACGGGCAAACAGGTCTCCCGCCGCCAGAGCACTTGGTTGATCGTCGACCATTCCCGCATCGACAACCGACGCTCCGAGTTCCGACAAGCGTCCGGCGACAAACGAACCATAGCCCGCCAGCCGCCCTCGCAAACCCTCGAATTGGGGCCAATAGGCGGCTAATCCAATCGAAAACACCCCGATGCGAGCGCCGGAATTCACCTCACGATGGTACCGCTGCACCCCAGGTCCCCCCAGTGTGGCGACAGCAAAAATGCGGACTACTCCACGAAGGCTAAGGTGCGGTTGAATACAGTCTGAGAAAGGGGAAGACTCACTTGAACCCACGAATTGCCGACCGCTTCGCATCGATGCTCATCTATCAGAATGGGCTGGATGAGTGGTTCGAGGTGCAACTCGAAGACCGAAGTTCGCTCGATCAGGTGGCGGACGCGTTGCTAGGCAAGGGCTGCGATCTGAAGCTGGATTATCACCATCTTTCCCTCCTCGTGCATGCTCCGGCGGATTACGTCGAGCTGCTATAGGTCTGGCGCATAAGCCAGGAGGGGCGTGACTTTGGGGAAGTTGTCGCCCCTTTCCATTTCTAGCCCGACTGACGCAACAGCGAATCCAAGCGATCGCTCAGACCCTTCATGGTGTCGACAAGCTCCTTTGTCTCCGTGGCATCACCAAGAACTTTCCCAAAGCCCTGTAATTCGCCATCCCAGAGTGCAAACAGTGTCCCGCGACCCCAAAAAATGCCGTCCTTCTTCGAGTGCCAGCCAAGCTGAAGCACCGGGCCGTTGTACTGGCTCTCGGCCATGTCGCGTTCGGCTTTCTTGGCCAACCGCTCTTCTTCCGTGTAGATGATCCTGAGATGCTGTCCAACCCACTCATCCGCTTTGTATCCCAGCACTCGCTCGATGCCAGGGTTCCAGACCTGGATGATCCCCTCGGCGTCGGTAATGATCATTGCGTATTCGGAGCTGCTGGCGAGGAACAGCTTGAGGAGTTGCATTTCCGCCTCCAGCTCTTTCTGAGTGCCCTGAAAATTGGTATGCAGTAGCTTGGCAATGACGTGAGACCGGCTGCGGGCGTCGAGTTTGGTGCGTGCTCGCTCCCAATAAGTGCGAAGGGTTCCGGGCGAGAGCGAAAGCCGTTCGGCTATCTCTTTGTCCGTCAGCCCTTGTGCTGCCAGAAGTGCGACCTCGACCTCGCGGTGGGATAGCTGGTGAATATCCTGTTCTTTTTCTGCCAATTTGCCCTGCAATGAGAAATCCCGAAGTTCATTCGAAAGGAGCATGCGGCGGTCGCGGCAGACTGATCAGGAATTCTAGTTCTCTGCTCACGTGAACAGCTACAGGTAGTGTGGACCCAAGGGACCATCTCTACTCTACTCTCACTCTGTGTTTTCAGCGCAGAAACGGAAAAAGAAGACAAGTTACAACTCCATGTACGTAATTTGTTAGACGTGGCGTAGAATGAGCAGGGGTCGTCCCGAGTTCAGCATGACTCGTTTGTCTGTGCGATACCTTGCATGCGTCCCCTTCCTTTTAGGCTATCCTCACTCAGAGTGAGGAGGCGCAACCCGGCTCAACGAGGCAGAACCGCATTTATCCTCGCGTTCCTGTCCCCCGCGGTCCTCATTTACGGGGCCTTTGTCGTCCTCCCGCTGATCCAGGCCTTCGGCCTTTCCATGTACCGCTGGCGGGGCGTGTCCGCCCAGAAGCGATACGTGGGGCTGGGCAACTTCGACAAGCTGATCCACGACGACGTCTTCTGGAAAGCCCTTAAGAACAACCTTTGGCTGATGGTCGTCGCCGGGCTGGCCATCATGGTGCTCTCGCTGGTCATTGCGCACGCGATGCAGGGCAGCGGCCGGATTGGGCGTTCGCTCCGGAGCGTTTATTTGCTCCCCCAGATGATCTCTCTGGTGGTAGTCGCAGTTCTCTGGCAATTTCTCTACCATCCGACGATCGGGCCGGTGACCAGCATTCTGAAGGCAGTCGGCCTCGAGCAGCTTTCCAAGCAAATCCTTGGCGACCCAAGCGCGGCCATGCCGGCGATAGCCGTGTCGTTCGTCTGGTTCTCCGTCGGCTTCTACATCATGCTCTTCGCCGCAGGGCTGCAATCGCTGCCTAAAGAGGTGGTCGAGGCGGCAGAGCTGGACGGCTCTACTGGCTTCCACCGGTTCCGAAGCATCACCTGGCCAATGCTCTGGTCGATCAAGCGGATCGCGGTTATCTACATCGTGATCAACGTGATGAATGTGTTCGCGCTGGTCTACTTGATGACCAAGGGCGGGCCTGACCGGGCGACGGAGACGATGCTGACCTACCTGTACCAGCAGGCGTTTGATACCTACGAGGTGGGCTACGCGACGGCTTTGGCGGTAGCGAACTTCATCGTCGCTATGGTTCTGGCCGGAGTGGTCGGTCTCGCCCTGAGACGCGACCCCCAGGAGGCCCGGCGTTGAAAAAGGTTCTCACGACCCTTGGTCTGCTTCTATTTGCTGCGACCGTGGTACTTCCCCTTCTTTGGGTTTGCGTCACCAGCCTCAAGCAGGGCCACGAAATATTTAAATCTCCCTGGGGAATGCCGGTCTCTGCGCAATGGGTCAATTACGCAAACGCTTGGAACCAAGGAGGCATTGGTCGCTTCTTCTGGAACAGCGTCCTGATCACCTGCGGCACCCTGCTCATTCTCATCCCGTCCGGAGCCATGGCGGCATACATCTTCGCCCGCTATCCGTTCTGGGGTTCTAAGCCGCTCTTCGGCGGCTTTCTCGGCGGCATGATGTTCCCGCACTTCCTCGTGATCGTGCCGCTGTTCTTTCTGCTCAAAAACCTCAATCTCTACGACGACAAGTTCGGCCTCGTGCTCGTTTACGTGGCCTATTCCCTCTCCTTCACCGTCTTCGTGCTGACCGGTTTTTTCCAATCCCTTCCCGAGGAGTTGGCGGAAGCGGCCATGATGGACGGCTGCGGGCATGCGGGCACGTTCTGGAAGGTGATGTTGCCGCTAGCGAAGCCCGGGCTCATCGTCGTCGGAGTCTTCAACGCCATCGGGCTCTGGAACGAGTACGGCCTCGCCCTCGTGCTTGTCCCCAGCCGGGCCAACTGGACCCTTCCCAAGGGCACCGCCGACATCGCGATGACGAACCAATACAGCGGCGACTGGGGCGCCCTCTTCGCCGCCCTAGTGATCACCATGATCCCCGTCCTGATCGTCTACTGGATCTTCCGAGACAAGATCCACGAGACGATGCTGGCCGGGGCGATTAAGTAGGAGGGGAGGAAGCGGAGGGCCGGAGGGCCGGAAGCTAGAATTCCTCCCAACTTCCCATCATCCGCCCCTCACATCCTCCGAATCGCCTTCGCCGCCTCCACCACCTCGACCTCCGCCATCGCATCCGCCAGATCGATCACCGACTGCAATACCGCCTCCGCATGCCCCACATCATTGCTCACGCACGCGACGCCGAGCAATGCACAATTCCAAAGCTCCTGATCCCCCACCTCCGCCATCGAAACTCGAAACTCCCGCCGGCAACGATCCATCAAGCTCCGCACCACCCGGCGCTTGTCCTTCAACGAAAAGCTCCCGTCAATGCGAAGCTGCAATTCAAGAGTGCCAATGACCATGGAAGGAGTCGAGGATTCTGGGAGTCGAGGAGTCGGACGACGGAGTGGTTTCCTTAGCCTTAAAGTGAGGGGTCAAATCGGCCAAGGATTCCTCGACTCCTCGACTCCTAAAACTAGAGCATCGACTTCAGCGCCCCATTCCCATCCAGCACCGCCCGAAGCTCCGAGAACGGCACCTTAACCTGAAAAGCCCCAACCGCATAGGGCCCCATTGCATAGGGATCGAATAGGTAGCAGAGCGACGTCGGAGTCACAACGAAATCTTCTTGCTGACTCATCGTCATCTCCTGCACCGTCCCATCCTGAACCCACGTCGCCCGCGCGTTGTTCATAAGCTGGCCGATCACAAGGTTGGAAACGACGGTGCCGTAGCCAGAACCCTTTCGGAAAACATCCGCAGAGTGCACCTCTCGGCCGTTCACGTACGTGTGGGGGTCGGAGATGGTCATCGGGTGCGCGCCGGCCGTGAAGGTGCTGACTGTGTAGTAGAAGCTGGCGACATCTGGGGTCAACAGCGAGATAGTCGGCGCGGACTGGTAGAAGTATTCCAGCCGAGGCTTTTGGTTCTTAGTTGCCGCCGGAAAGGACTCGCTCATCCAATCGGCCAGCGCTTTCCGAGCCTTACCGGCAATGTCCTTATTCACCCGGTCAGCCCAGGTCGCGCCGGTAAACACGGGCATTCTCATGCTCGTCGTGTAGAAGCCCTTCTTACTGCTGATTACCGTCACGAATCGAACGGAGGGCGCAGAGACGGTGAGAGCGGCGAGAAGAGCAAGCGCAACGGGCATGGCTAGATTTTATCGGCAACCCGGGGGAAAAGGAAGGCTCCCTAACCCGCGCCCGAAACTGCTCCCAAAGTAGGTGTTCCGGTAGAAGCCGTCCACTTCGGAATCTTGACCTCGCGCGTTTTCCCGCCAACCTTGCTGCGGTAGTAGGCGAACTTGTTGTCCACTCGCATCAGGTCGAACGCGACATCATTGAGGGCTCCGGATGGAAGCGCCTTCAGCTCCTTCTCCGCCTTTAGCTCTTCGAGGTTCTTGGGCCAGCGCTTCTCTGTCTGTTGAATACGCATGACGGCCGTGTTCAAAGCGCCGGTGATAGCCATTCGATTCATGACACGTCCCTGCTGCGCCTCGTCCGAATTGAGGCTCATCACGTACTGGACGCCGAATACCACGCCTAGAAGGACGAGAACGCCGATAAGAAGCCCGAGTCTTTTTCCCATGCTGTTTAACAAAACACGAAACGTGCGAGCCCATTCTAACACGAATCTGAGGTCACTGCCAAGTGAGCGTGCATCCGCACACGAAAAAGCCCCTCCGGCACGTGCCGGAGGGGCCGTATCACTGCCGCGTTGGGAGCTTACGCTCCTTCTTCGTCAGCGTTGGGAAGAACGAACGTGAAGCCTTGCGGCGCTTGTCCCGGCCTGGTAAAGGTGCCGTCACCAGCTAAACCATTATCCGACATGTTGGCCATGATGCCCTCGATTTCAATCCGGGTGCCGGTTCCATTCTCAATGAAGGCACCGATGAATTGACCGTCATCCAATACCCGTCCCTTGATGCTTCCACCGACTCCAGTGGCATCGTTCGTGAACGTTCCAGACATCTGGCCATTGATGCTGACCGTCAGGAACATGTCGCCGCCTTCGCCGCCTCCGGGAAGAACCCATGTGCCGCCGAGTGTGCGAGCAAATGGGCTGATCGTTCCGCCCTCGCGGTTCATGTCGAACGTAAAGCCTTTCCCAGTGGAACCGGGTCGGGTGTAAATACCATCGCCCGCCAGAATGTCGCGCGTATCGCTACCTTCTAGAGCCATAGCGCCGGTAATGCCCATCACGGCACCTGTGCCGTCCCAGGTGAAAGACGCGTTGAACAGACCGTCCGGATGAGTCGCTCCTCTTACGATGCCAAGCTCGCCGGTGCCAAGGTTCTGGACCGTTCCGATCATCGTCGAGTTTTCAGCAACCGTAAACGTGAGCGTTCCAAAGTCGGCCGTGCCTGGCACAGACCACGTTCCTGCCCACGCACCCGTAAACTGCGTCTCTCCACGGAAGGGAGCGTTGTCTCCTTTGCACCCCACCATCCCAAGCGCTGCCAAGCAGCACAAAACCATCAGCCAAATCGTTTGTCTTCGCATATCCCTCATTCCCTAAGCCACTGGCCAGCACTCGCGCACCCTCGGGCGCGTCAGGCATAAACCTGTGTATGTATTCCACATTTCGGGCGCAATTGCAACACAGGATTAGAGGCAAAGTTGCAACTCACCTACCGCGTCTGTCTTACAATCAAGTGTGGATTCGAGTTCGCAAACCTACCGTCAACCCCTTGGCCTGTTGATTTTCGGTCTTGTGTTCGGATTGGCCGGGCTAGGTTTCTCGTCCGTGGGGGTCTACGGGCTCGTTTCGGGCACGTCCATTCCGATGAGCGTGAACGATGGGCCGGTGCATCCCGCTACCCATTCGGAACTGGTCGCACTTGCCTTGTTTCCTCTCATCCACGCAACCGTCGGCGTCGCGCTCATTCTTTACTGGCTGAACGGAAGGGTCACGGCGAGCGCAGACGGGCTCGTTGGAACCAACCTGCTGGGCAGGGAGAACTTCCGCGCGAGCTGGTCGGAGCTGGATCGATTGGAGCGCCGTAGCAATCGAAATATGCCAACGGTTGTGGTCTTCACGGTCGACGGAAGAAAGCTGAATCTTACGGGGTCTGCACTAGAGCCGGTGACGCACATGGTTCGGCTGCGCGCACCCCACATAAAAACCACGGGCTGGCCCTGAACTTGGTCAAACTAGGCGCATGTGGCGTCGCTGGCCCGCTCTAGCTCTTTGCCTCTTTCTGCTTTCCGTCCTTGCTCCGGCTCAAGATAGGCTGGCCCGTGAGTTCGCGCATCCTCCCGCCTCCGCTCGGCCGTGGGTGTATTGGTTCTGGTTGAACGGGAACATCACGAAGGAAGGCATCACGGCCGACCTCGAGGCAATGCAGCGGGTTGGGATACAGCCACTCGCGGAAGCGAGGCTACGGTAAATTCACGCCATGGGAGAAATGATTTGCTTTACGTCCGAGTCCGGAGAGCACCAGGCTTACCTGGCGACGCCGGCAGGGGGTTCCGGGCCGGGAATCATCGTGCTTCAGGAGTGGTGGGGCCTGGTGCCGCACATCAAGGACGTGTCCGATCGTTTCGCGCGCGAGGGCTTTGTGGCGCTCGCGCCGGACCTTTACGACGGCGAGTCCACGACGGAGCCGGACGATGCGGCGACGCTGATGCAGGCGCTGCACATCGGGGAAACGGAGCACAAGCTTCGCGGAGCCGTGGAGACGCTGCTCGCATTGCCGGGAGTTTCGCCCAAGGATGCGGTCGGCATCGTGGGATTCTGCATGGGCGGCCAGCTTGCGATGTTCGCGGCGGGCAACAATCCGGCGATCAAGGCGACCGTCAACTTCTACGGCATCCATCCGAAGGTCCAGCCCTCGTATCGCGACATTCAGGGCGAGGTGCAAGGGTTCTTTGCGGAGCGTGACCACATGGCCTCACCGGAAGCAGTAAAGGCCCTCTCCGTGGAGCTCACGACGCTGGAGATTCCACACGAGTTCAAGACCTACCCCGGAACGGATCACGCCTTCTTCAACGACGCTCGGCCCGAGGTCTACAACCCAGAGGCGGCAAAGGATGCGTGGCAGCGGATGGTGGAGTTCTTCAGAGGTTGCCTAAAGTAGTGCCTTCATCCCTGAAGGCATCTCCTCCGCCCCCTTCGAGTCCAGCAGCCGAGCAAGGAATCTGGCCCCTGTGCCCCTTTGTGCCTCTGTGGTCAATCCCCCTCCCTAGCCCTGGTGGGATAACCCATTCACCCCATAAACCATCAATCATCATCTTAGGACCTCAATGGCTGACTACGCGCAAGAATGCATAACGTATTCCGGAACTCCCGCCTCCTTCGTGCAGAATGCTCGAGTGCGCCTCCAAGCCGCGCCAGATGATCCACTGGCAAAGTTGAATCTCGCAGGCGCGCTGTATTTCAATGCCGAGTACGAGGAAGCCGCCAGCACCGCATCTGAACTCCACCGGGAAGGTTTTGCGGTTGATCCTAGCTTGAAGGGATCAAAGCAGGACGCTCGTCAGCAGCTTCTCGCCGCATGGCGAAACTCACTGGCATTCATAAAGTCCGAATTCGACGCCAAATATGGAGTCGACTCAGAGTGGACGATGCTGGGGCTCCAACAAGCAGAGCAGGTCATCCAAATGCTGGAGAAGGAAGAAATCTAAACAGCATTTCGTGGAGCTAGAATGGGAGCAGTCGGCGGGCTGTTAACATGAATCATAAAGATGAAGCAAGCATTCCTAATTGGCAGGTTGCCCTGATAATCGTAGCGTTGATCATCATAGCCATCCTTGCATTTCCATTTCTAGCTCAAACGAAGACGTAAACGTAGAAGTCAGTCCCGCAGCCGAGCAAGGACGCCCAGATAGGCTCTAGCTTCCTTGGGTGTCCTTTGAATCCGTTTCGACATCCTCGCGAGGCTCCAGGCTTCCATCGATAGTTGCCCGGAATTGTTCGGTAAGCAGCTTCATCCTTCTCCTAAACGCAGCCTCGCGGCGAACCTTTCCTTCCTCGCTATATTTCTCCTCCGCCAGACTCGGTTCAATTCGCCACAGGGTAGGAGGGCCGCCGCCATGGTACGCCGACTGCTCGTATGTGCGCTCCCACAGCAGCCCAGAGTCCGGATCGCGAAAGAGGGTTTCCCAGCCTGAAAAGTCAGTCGCCAACTTCTCTAGAACGTGCTCACAAAGCCACTTGATCCTTAGAGAATTCTCATCCTTAATAATGCCCGCCGGTGTAGTTAGCGACCCGCCCCTAATACAAGTTTCTCCGGCTTCTAGCTTTTTCATCCCGTTAAGAGGGTTCTGAATCCGTTTCGACATTCTCGCGAGGCTCCAGGCTTCCATCGATAGTTGCCCGGAATTGTTCGGTAAGCAGCTTCATCCTTGTCCTAAACGCAGCTCTTTCTTTTGCCTTTCCTTCATCGCTGTATCTCTCAGCCGCCAAAGCAGGTTCAATCTGTCTCAAACTCGGAGGCCCGCCGCCGTGCATGGCCCCTTGTTCAAACGTCCGCTCCCAAAGCAGCCCCGATGCCGGATCGCGAAAGAGAGTTTCCCACCCGGAAAAATCCGTTGCCACTTCCTGGAGCACTTCTTTGCAAAGCCACTTGATTCGGTCGGTGTTTTCATCTCCAACGACGCCGGCTGGAGTCTTCACCCATTCGCCTCGAATATAGGTTTCTCCAGGTTCCAGCTTCTTCATCTACGATGCGCAGAAGGTAGTGCCTTCATCCCTGAAGGCATCTCCTCCGGATCGGATGATCGTGAATTAGCAGGTTCGTCGCAGAGGAGATGGCTTCAGGGATGGAGGCACTACGAGGCGGCCGTGAACCAAACGATCCAGATGCCGGTGTACATCAGAATGCCGATCTTGCTTGCCTTGCCCACGAACACCGAGTTCTGGCGCGCGTATTGCGACATCGTGATGAACGCGATCAGGAGCGTGACACCCTTGACGAGCGCAAATGCCCATTCGCTGTGCTCGATGACGGGTCGCATGATCGGATTCAGCTCCACGATCAGGCCCCGAGCGTGCAACATCGCGGTTGCGACGAGGTCGATGAGCCCGATGCAGATGAGGAGGATCAAGCTCTTGTTTGGCAGAATTGTTCTGGCTCGTTGATACATCATTAATCACCATCCATGGCGGTGAGGTCCAGGTCCGCCGCCTGCTTTACGAAGGAATCCAAGATGTCCCGTGCCTCCGCAGGCGTGCAGGCGTACTGATTCAAGATCACACTCACGATCAGTTCCTGTCCGCTTTTGTGCCTCACATATCCTGAGAGGGCGGAAACCATATCCAGGGTTCCTGTCTTGCCTTGGAATGTCGTTTCTTTAAGTCGATTTGCGAGCGTCCCCTTGCCTGGTGAGGCGAGCGCGCTGCGCCAAAAAGGAGCGGTCGATTGGTCGTTGCTCCACTTCAAAAGCCTCCCCAAAGCGCGTGTGGTCACATAGCTGTGACGGCTCATTCCGCTTCCGTCGAAGGGACGGACGTCGGCCTTCTCTACGCCCACGACCTTCTCCATAAAGTTGGTCAGCCGCTCGCGTGCAGCCGGATAAGGTTTTTTGGGCAGTTCTCCCAGCCTGAGCGAAGCAAGCAACAGCAGTTGCTCGGCAATGTTGTTGTCGCTCGGCTGGAGACAGGCGACCATCATGTCGGATAGAGGCTTGCCGGTGATGGTTAAGTTCGGCGTTGCAGAGGGAGTCTGAGTGCTTCGGATAAACCCGCTTCCCAGCAAAAAGGCTGCTTCACGATCCGGCCTCCAGATCGAGAGCGTATCGAGCCTCGCATCCTTCTCCGGCCAATTCCCATCGACCGTGACCATCCGCCGCATCGGGTCGTAGGCGATGGACAACGGCGCAGGGCTCTTGGAAGCGTAAATCTGAACGCCATAGTTATAGGGCACGCCCACGATCCGGCCGCCCTTGTGCCAAAGCTCGAACGAGCCCTTGTCCACGGTGAAGCCAGTGACCGGTGCCGCGTACTTGTTGGGCAGATCGTCGAACTCCCACGAATCGGGGATGCCAGGTGCGAACGGCTCCTTCACGTACACGGGAAGCTTTCGATCCAGCTTCAACTTCGCGCGTGCATCGACAAGCTGCTGATACGTCAACAGCGGATCGCCGGTGGTCGCCACGAGCGTCCGCTTGGACTCTTTCCAGATGCGGGTGACGGGCGTGTAATCCGGTCCGAGGGTGTGCAAGGCGAAGGCGTTGCTCAGCAGTTTCTGGTTGCTACCGGGGATTACATGGAGCGCGGAATTCTTCTCAAAAACCTTGTCGCCATCGAGCTCGCAGACATATGCCGACACCGTTGCTCCATCGAGCTTTGGGTCGGATAGGATCTGCTCCAGTCCCCAAAAAGGGATCGGAAAGAGCAAGGTCGCGAGCACCCCTCATTTTAAGAGGGTGCTTTGCGAAATCCTCCCTGTTACATCTAGCAGGTTTGATCACCCGTTAGAGCGATTAAGTCGGCGCACGAACCGCAATCCGGACCAAACCTCATCGATCGCGCACACTTTGTTGTCCACGAACCCCGTCGGGAGGATCACGTCTCGCAAAAGCTGCTCAGTTACGTCGGTCGGCACTTTGCTCGCTCGCTTCGGCCAGGCGATCCAAAGTCCACCCCGCTCCGCCAGCCGTTCGGTGGCTTTTTCGAACTCATTTTCTAGCTGAGCGCGGCTTAGAACGAAAAGCACGATCACGTCGTACAGCGGCACGTTCTCTGGCTCTTGCTCCAGCCGTTGATAGAAATCTTCCGGACCGTTCAGCACCAGCAACCTGGAACCCGGCTTCAGCCCCAGCTTCTTCGGCAAGGGCGTGCCGCTGTAGCCAGCGGTCTCCGTCAAAGGGGCATCCTGAATATCTCGCGCTGCTCGTTGGTGATCATCAGCGTCTTGCCGTCGATCCAGCAGATGGCCTCGCACTGCTGGCCCCCGCGAAAGACGATCTGGCGTCCTTTGCCTTTCGACAGAAACTTGTCTCCGGGAGCCGAAGTTGAGAAGAGCCACACGCTCATGACCGGCATGTTCGTGAGCACCGCCAGCGTCTTGCCATCCGGCGACACATCCGCCGCCGTCACCCAGCCGCCAAGATCCTGCGCGCCGTCGATCTTCACCAGCGTGTTCGGCTTATCGGTCCATCGCGTGTCGAGCCGGTACAAGTTCGCACTCGTTGCCGGCATGAACGCGTTCATCCGA
>JBGGMI010000072.1:0-3322 GCA_041288075.1 Fimbriimonas sp. | reverse complement strand
GTGGAAGAAGCCGATGGCGTTGCTGCCGCCACCCACGCAGGCGATGCAGGCGTCGGGGAGGCGACCGTAGCGCTGCATGTATTGGGCGCGGGCTTCGATTCCGATGACCTTCTGGAACTCGCGCACCATGTACGGATAGGGGTGGGGGCCGGCGGCGGTTCCGATGATGTAGTGGGTGTCGTGAACGTTCGTCACCCAGTCCCGCATCGCCTCATTCAGCGCATCCTTCAGAGTCCTGGTGCCGCTGCTAACCGGATGGACCTTGGCCCCAAGCAGCTTCATCCGGAAGACATTGAGCTGCTGGCGGACGGTGTCTTCCTCGCCCATGTAGACCTCGCATTGGAGGCCGAAGAGGGCGCAGACGGTGGCGGTGGCGACTCCATGCTGGCCGGCCCCGGTTTCGGCGATGATGCGCTTCTTGCCCATGCGGATGGCGAGGAGGACCTGGCCGAGGGCATTGTTGATCTTGTGCGCGCCGGTGTGGTTCAGGTCTTCCCGTTTGGCGACGATGTGGAGGCCGGTTTCCTCGCTGAGGCGGCGGCACTCGGTGATTGGGGAGGGGCGGCCGACGTATTCGCTGAGGTAGCTCTCGAACTCTTTGATGAACGCAGGATCGGCCCAGGCTTCGTCGAAGCCTTTTTCCAGCTCTTCCAGGGCGGGGACGAGGGTTTCGGGGACGAATCGGCCTCCGTAGTCGCCAAACCTCCCAAACGCGTCAGGTCGCGAAGTCATGCATTGAGTATGCGCGCGCCATCCGCCGCCCCGCACACCATCGCTTCCCCGCTCTTGCCGGTTGCCTGTTTGTAGTGTTTTAGGGTTTGGTCAATAAAGTTGTCGATGGCGTTTGTTTTGACGAGGGCTACGCAGGCACCGCCGAAGCCGGCGCCGGTCATTCTCGCGCCGACACAGCCTTTGGATTCCCATGCTCCTTCGGCCATGTCGTCGAGCTCTTTGCCGGTGACTTCGTAGTCGTCGCGCAGACTCTCATGGCTCGCTCTCATGAGGGTGCCGATGAGGGTGTAGTCGCGCTGCTCGAGGGCTTTCTTGAACCTGACGCAGCGCTCGTTCTCGCTGATCACGTGTCGTGCCCTTCGGAAGACGAGGGTGGGCATGGAGCCGGAGCATTTGACGAGCTGGGCCATGGTGGCGTCGCGGAGCTTGTCGACTCCGAGGATTCGGCTGGCTTCTTCGCATTGAGATCTGCGCTCGTTGTAGGCGGAGGCTTCGAGGGCTCTTGGTTTTTTGGTGTCGAGGAGGACGATGGAGAGATCTTCGGGGATGGGGGCGTAGTCGATTTCGAGGGTGCGAGTGTCGAGGAACATGGCCATGTTCTCCTTGCCGAGGGCGCTGGCCATTTGGTCCATGATGCCGCTGTTGACGCCGACGAACTGGTTCTCGCAGACCTGGCCTAGTTTTGCCATTGGCTTGGGGTCGATGTTTAGATTGGCGAGGTGGTTCCAGACGACTCCGAAGGCCATTTCCATTGCGGCGCTGCTGCTGACTCCGCTGCCGATGGGGATGTCGCTGTCGACGACGGCTAATAGATTTGGGACCTTGTGGCCCAGTGCCCAGCCCATGCCGGCGGGGTATTTGGCCCAGGATTGCAGCTGGCCAGGTTTTACTTGGGTGACGTCGAAGGTTTCGCCGTCTCCGAGCTGAGCGGAGGAGACTTGGGAGTGGCGGTCGGTTTTGGCGGCGGCGATTCGGAGGCCCTTGTCGATGGCGGCGGGAAAGACGAAGCCGTCGTTATAGTCCGTATGCTCTCCGATGAGGTTGACCCGTCCTGGGGCGATGCCGATAACTTCGGGATCTTGGCCGAAGCGTCGGCGGAACAGCTCTCCAATGTCTGTCACCCGTTAGGTGTACCTAACGCCGGCGTGTGAAGGACGCTGGTGGTGTGGTCATTTTGATTCTTCGGGTCTACATTTCATTCGAGAATCGCGTCCGCCTCGATCTCTACGAAGAAGCCCTCTCCGACGAAGCCTGCCACCAGCAGCATGGTGGCGGCGGGGCGGATGGTGGCGAAGAGCTCGGCGTGGGCCATTGAGATATCGGCGACGTCGGAGCGGTCGAGGACGTACATTCTTGTTCGGACGATGGACTCCATTGAGCCGCCGAGGCCCTGCAGGATGCGCTCGAATCTCGCGAAGATGTTCTTCGTCTGATCGTAAGCCGTGCGGCCAACCGGTCTCGCGTCGGCGCCTGTGTCCAAGGTGCCGGCGAAGAAGACCTGGTTCCCCACTCGCACCGCACGCGAGAAGCCGACGACGGGCTCCCAGGGGGAGGGTGACGAAACGTTTTCTCGGTTCATCCGTGCGCTATTCTAAACCAAACCTATGCTCCTTGTGATCGCCTCTCTCGCAATCGCCCAGGCCACGCCTCCGAAATGGTACGGCCCCGTCACGGTGTCCTTCAACACGGTGGTGGTCGGCAACCCTTACGATCCGGAGCAGAACAACCTGGTTGTCAAGTTCATGCCTGACAAGGGGCCGGTCGAGGAGCGGCTGGCTTATGTGGACCTCGACGGAACGATCCGCGCTACCCTGGTGACCCAGAACGCGGCTCGGTATCGCGCGGTGCTCTTCCGAAACGGAAAGCAGATGCTATCCGAGCCGGAAGGGGGGATCGTGAGCGTAAACAAGCCGCTGCCGAGGGGGTTTATTCGGCGCAATCCCACTTACGCGAACCGGTTCAAGTGGGACAACGGGGAGCCGTATTATCCGATCGGCTTCAATTTGGGATGGCAGAGCGGCGACATTCTTCCGCTGAACGAGCAGATCGCAAAGATGAGCGCGAATGGGGTGAATTGGACGCGCATCTGGTCCAGCAATTGGGACAACAAGAACCCCTGGTGGCCGAACGGCGAGCCGATTCCGGCGAAGGACGAGCTCTGGCAGAAGGCGCTCCTCATCTGGGAAGACCTCGCGGCAACTTGCGATCAAATGGACGTGCCGTACCAGATGGTGCTTTTCAACCACGGATCGTTCAGCAGCACTGTCAACCCGAACTGGCCGGATCATCCCTTTAACACCGCGAAGGGAGGGTTTTTGAAGAACGCGGCGGATTTCTTTACGGACAAGGAAGCGAAGCGGCGAGCGAAGATGTGGCTGCGCTACGCAGTGGCCCGATACGGACACTCACAGAGCTTGATGGCGTGGGAGCTGTTCAACGAGGTCGAGTGGGTGGATGCGCGCTATCAGAACCGTTGGGAGGACATCGAGGCTTGGCACAAGGAGATGGCGGACTACCTCCGCTCGATCGACCCGTACAAGCACCTGATCACGACCAGCTCGGCAATGGATCGCCCGGCGCTCTGGACGGC
>JBGGMI010000071.1:0-4777 GCA_041288075.1 Fimbriimonas sp. | reverse complement strand
TGTTCGTCGAACGCTTGTAAGTGCCCACGCCTTCTCCCTCTCCGACTGTCACCGTCTTGGTCTCGCCGCAACCCACGACAAGAAGAGTTAAAGCCGCGAGAATTACTAACCGATTTACGTTCATTGCTCTTCTATTCCATAAACCGCCTTTCGCAGCTTGTTGACACCTAGAGAAGTGGTGCAATCTGCCGACAACTTCGTGTGGGCTGTAGGTCCCTTTCGGGAAGGGACTTTGCGCCCACGGCACTTGTGCGAGGGTGAACTCTGGCTAATCCTATTCGTAGAGGCGTATCAAGAAGACGAAAGATTGACTCTTGAGAGACATGATTATGGTCGGCGAGTTATTCATCGCATGTTGTGAAAGGAGCATCGGAGGAACGCTTAGAGCGTTCGAACTCTGGGGCTACCCGGACACGACTCTCAACCTCGTAATTGTCTCCGAGAGCGAACACGGCAAACAAGAAGCCTGCTTCCCTTGCGCGGCGCATCAGCTTCAATCGGTGCTCGACGGACGAAGAGTTTTGCTTAACAACGGAGAGCACACCCTCGAGATGGTGCGGCGCGAGGATTTTGTTTCAGCCGAGTTCTCAGGCGGGTGGAGGCAGTGCATCGATGCGGAGACGCTGCAGGATGGCCTCGATCGTATCCAGTTCACCCACGGACGCTGGTAGCCGCAGGTTCTCGCCGGACATACTGAAGGCATGAATGCCTCGTTCGAGCGGCTCCTGTCCGGCGTCATCGATTACGCCGGCCTCTTCCCTCCCGCTCAGCTAGATATGGCCTCCGCCGTGGAGCATTACTTGCGCTACAAGGAAGGCTCCGAGGATTGGATCGTCAACCGCTTCGTGTGCCCTACCTCACGCCTAAAAGAGCTCGCGGATGCCCTGGACGAGGAGACTCCGTTCAGCGTTTGCGGCATCGGCCGCCCGAGCCAGGATCGGAAGAGCTGGGATCTCGCGCTGGAGCAGGACGCGCAGGACATGAACGCTTTTCATGAGCGTCTGCCGAAAGCGGAGATTGAGGCGTACGAGATACGGCTCCCCGCATATCAGGGACTCGATCAATGCATAAAGGACCTCAAATCCTTCCAGGGCATCGACGTCTTTGTGGAGCTTCCCTGGGGCAAGCAGATGGATGACGCCCTTTCGGCACTGGCGGATACGGAGTGGCTTGGCGCGAAGGCTCGCACCGGGGGCGTACAGGCCGATGCGTTTCCCACAAGCGACGAACTTGCGGGCTTTCTTCACGGCGCAATGTCACTAGACTTGGACTTCAAGCTGACCGCGGGCCTTCACCACCCATTTCATACTCGGGATGAGCAGATGAAGGTGGCGATGCATGGCTTCCTCAATGTGCTGACGGCCAGCACCCTCATCTTCAGCGAGGATTTGCCGCGTGCGATGGCCGCGAGAATTCTCGAAGATGAGGACCGCTTGTCATTTGAATTCTCGAATGAAGGTCTCCGCTGGCGACACCATGAGGCAGGCTTGGCGGAAATCGAGGAGGCCCGTGACCGCTTTTTAGGCTTTGGGTCCTGCTCCGTAGAGGAGCCGCTGGCGGAACTGGCGTCAGAAGGACTGCTAAGTGAATAATTTCAACTGCAAGAGGAGAAACGAATGCCGCTGATTCCCGCAAGCGCCAAGACCTGGCTCGATCACGTCGAAGACTGCCACTTCCCTATCCAGAACATCCCTTTCGGACTCGCTTTGCTGCCCGACGAATCGGAAGCGGTGGTTACCCGAATAGGCGACTACGTGATCGATATCTGCGAGCTGGCGGCCGAGGGACTGATTCCGACCGACGAATTCCCGATCCTGCACTCGATGATCGACCTGGACCGTGAGGACCTGCGGCGGCTCCGGCGATTGCTATTCGAGCTCTTTGAAGAGAGCAATGGCACCCTGCGCGACAACAAGGAGCTGCGCGACGCGGCGATCTTCCCTCACGGCGATGTGGAAATGCTCGTTCCGATGGAAATCCCTCAGTTTGTGGACTTCTACGCGGGCATTAACCACGCGAGCAACGTCGGCAAGATGTTCCGGCCCGACGGAGAACCCCTCTTGGCCAATTACCGGCATCTGCCTGTGGGCTACAACGGACGGGCATCGAGCATCGTTCCCTCTGGCTTTCCCATCAAGCGGCCGAAAGGGCAGTACAAGCCTGCGGATTCGAACAAGCCCGTATTCGGGCCAACGAAGGAGCTCGATTTTGAGCTGGAGCTTGGATTCTTCATCGGCCAAGGCAACGAGTTTGGCGAGCAAGTGACTGTCGAGGAGGCCGAAGACCACATGCTCGGGCTCGTAATGGTCAACGACTGGTCGGCGCGGGACGTGCAGCGCTGGGAGTACCAACCGCTCGGCCCCTTCTTGGCCAAGAGCTTCGCCACCTCAGTCAGCCCCTGGATCGTCACCCTCGACGCCCTCAGCCCCTTCAAAGTTGAAGGTCCGCGCCAGGATCCTGAGCCGCTGGAGCACCTTCGAGGAAGCTCGACGCATCACTACAACATCGAGCTAGAAGTTTCCATCAAGACCCCGAAGATGACGAAGCCACAGGTCGTTTGCCGCAGCAACGCCAGGCACCTCTACTGGAGCTTCGCGCAAATGCTGGCCCACCAGACCTCCAACGGCACCCCCACTGAGCCGGGGGACCTTTACGCAAGCGGAACCATCAGCGGCCCAGAAGAAGGATCATACGGTTCCATGCTGGAGCTGTCCTGGAAAGGCACCAAACCGATCCTGCTTCAGGAAACCGGCGAGACACGCACCTTCCTCGAAGACGGCGACCAGGTCATCTTTGCAGCCCACTGTCGAGGGGACGGCTATTGTATCGGCTTCGGCGAGATGGTCAACGAAGTCTTTGGGGCCTCCTAAATTCGATCGTTACCACAGCGAAGTACGTAAAAACGTTGACAGAAGCAAGTCAATAAAAGATGGTCAAATCATGGGGTGTCGTGCAGCGAGGATTTGCCCTCGGCCCTGCGTTGCATCGCACTCACGCGGATCAACTGCAGCCGCCTTAGGATTCGATTACAGCGTTACAAATCTAGTGGGCAGCCTTTCGATGCTGCCAGTGTCGGGAGCAGCCTTCTGACAAAAGATGAAAGACAACGTTTCGGTCCGTGAACGAGAGATCGTGCATCTCGCTCCAAGAGGACTTACCGACAAGGAAATCGCAAATGAGCTCGGCATCGCCGCTGGGACCATTCGAACGTACTGGGAACGGGTTCGAACAAAAACTAGTGCTAAGAGCCGCTCCGAAGTCGTCGCACAAATCTTGGGCGAGGAGCTGAATGCCATCACAAAGGAGGCAATTCAGGCCAAAGAGGACCTTGCTCTACTCCTAGAAGAGGCCCAGAACTACGCCGTATTCAGGTTGGCACCGGATGGCACCATCCTGGATTGGAACTCTGGTGTTTTGCGCGTGCTCGGCTTTGGGCGAGAGGATTTCATTGGTGCCCATTTTTCCATTGTGTTCACACCGGATGACGTCGCCGCGGGCGAACCCGAGAGAGAACTCCAAGAAGCGAGCGTGGTCGGGCGGTGCCTGGAACGGCATTACCACATGAAGAAGGATGGAACCAAGGTTTGGATCGACGGAACGCTCGTGGCCCATCGTGACGAAGCTGGACGCGTCCGCAGGTTTTCGAAGATCATGCGAGACGACACCCAGCGCAAATCGCTCGAAGAGGAAGTTCAACGCCTTCGAGCGCGCACCTATCAGGCTGGACGCATCGATCATAGCGGCGACGGCTCAGCTTCAGATTGACCGCGTGCGGATGTTTCTCACCAACCAGAAATCAGTGATGTCGGTGACACACTGCTCGTAATCTTCTACATCAGCCGGCTTGGAAACCACGGCATTCGCGCCAGCCTTTAAGACATCATCAACCTCGCACGGGCAGATTGAGCCTGCAAAAACGACGAACGGGATGCAGAGCATGATCGGCATCGATCGGATCTCCTGCAGGAGCTGAACGGCTGAGACTTCGGCACCCAGTTTCAAAACGGATAGCACGAGCTGCGGCGAGTCGTCCTTTTTGAAGGAGTGCAGGCAATCGAGGGCGTCGCTTCCCGTTGCCGCCACCATGAGCCGTCTCAGTGGATAGAGTCTTTTAAAGATTCGATTGAAGATTTCAGAGTCATTTGGGTTGTGCTCGATGAGGAGCACAGACCGTTCGAATATCGGGATCACTGGTTGCATGGAAACACTGCGCTCTGTTTTCGACTGATCTTCGTGGAAAATGGTGCAGTCGAATTGCGTTTCAAAACTAATGACAGCAGTGTTTTGAATCTGAGGCAGGACTCGATTCACACTAAACAGTGGGCCCTTTGCCTCAGGAGCTAATAGCGCCGTCTCAAAGTTTAATGCGCCATCGACCAACCGGAATAGCTTGGGTCGGCTGTAATCTCCTCACCGCACCAGCCCGGAATTTCGATTTCTTCGTCTGCGGCGTGCTCGATCTCTGCGATGAGGAGTCCGTTGAAGAATTCGTCGACGACCCACCGCTTGCCCTCGTATGTGATCACGTGGCGCTTCTTGCTCACCACTCTAGCGGGGAGATGCTGCAAGACCGCTGCTTCGTCGTCGGTCAAATAGAGATTCGTGAGCTTCTTGTGTCCGACAGCCACGTCCTCGATCTTTGCCAGCTTATGAATGACGCGCTCGTTGGTGCTGTTTCGCCGCAGCCTTAGTCTAGTTCCGAGAAGATAACGGTCAGTGATCTCTTCCACGGATTCGGCTGGCGGTAAGTCACCTTTCACCAAAAATCGGCGTTCAT
>JBGGMI010000070.1:0-4633 GCA_041288075.1 Fimbriimonas sp. | reverse complement strand
AGGGGTTGCACTTATCGCCTCATGACAGCGGACGGGCGTGATTCGCCGGGTACCTTCCAAAACAGGCGCAAATGGAAGAGGAAAAAGCACCGCTCAGCGTTTACGATCTCGTTATGTTCATGATCGAGCAGATGTCCGCCGTGTCCTGGCAAAAGCTCGGCCTGCAGCACGACCCCGTCACCGGCAAGCTCGAGCCGAATTTGGCCGAGGCGCGGGTTGCCATCGACATCACTGCCTTTCTCACCCAGCAGCTCGAATCCCGCCTCGACGACGAGGATAAGCGGCGCATCCAGAGCATGGTGCGCGATCTGCGCATCAATTACGTGCAACGAGAGCAGCAATGAAACGCAACTTCCGGGACGCCGACTTCGACCGCCTCGCGGCTTTCTGGAACAGCTTCGCGCCCGAGCGGTACCGGATCGATGGCGAGCTGCTGAAGATCAAGACCGTCGATTGTCCGGTCTTCGACTGGGGCGCGTCGATGATCGAGGAGGCCGATGGCGAGATTCTTGGGTTTGCTTCGGTGAAGAAATCCGCGGCGAGCCTATATAAGGGGCCGGACAAAGACACGGCGGTCCTGAGCCTGCTCGCCTTCTGCGATCCACACTACGGCATCGACCTCATCAGCGAAGTCAAAAGGACGCTTCGCAACAGGGGCTTTGCGCAGCTAACCTTCGGCACCGACTGCGGCCATTTCTTCCCCGGCTGCCCCACCGACTTTCCGGCTCTTAAAGATTTCCTCATGATCGAGGGATTTACCGAAGGCGGAGAAGCGGTCGACCTGGAAAGGGACCTTAAGGACTACGAGAATCCGTTCCCGATTCCTAAGGACGCGGAATATCGGGCGCTCGAACACAAGGACATCGAGGCGCTCAACACTTTTCTGCAAAGAGAGTTCCCGGGCCGCTGGCACTACGACGTACTCTCGAAGATCTCCGCGGAGGGTCCCGACTGCTGCCACGCCCTCTTCCGCAAAGGCAAAGTAGACGGTTTCGCGCTCATCCAGGATTGGAACGACACCAACCCGACGGGCGGCGCAGTCTGGCGCGCCGACCTCGGGCAAAATTGGGGCAGTCTGGGGCCAATCGGAACCTCCGCCAGCCTGAGAGGCAAAGGCTACGGCCACGCCCTCCTCGGCCAAGGGCTAATGGAGCTTAAGAACCGCGGCGTCAACCGCTGCATCATCGACTGGACGGGGCTGGTTAGCTTCTACGGCAAGCACGGGTTTGAACCAACCCGGAAGTACAAGTCGATGAGCCTGAAGTTCGAGTAGTTGAAGGGTCCTTTGTTGAGATTTGTCCTCGCAAGCATCCGCAAGTCGCTGCGCCCCTCTTTGTGATACTTTGTGCCCTTAGTGCCCTCTGTGTTAAAACTGAGACACGTGTTTCAGCGTGGCCCGCTTTTAACACGAAGAACGCGGAGAGCACAAAGCCACACAAAGGGATTGAAGCCATGCTGAGGCGCGGGAAGGATTAGAATGAACGAACGATGATCCCTGCTCTTGCTGCCTGCCTCATCCTCCCCGGGATCGCCTCACCCCCCATGCCCCAACAAAACCCCAACACCAACGGCAGCGAGCTGCGTGGAATGATCGAAGAGTTTCGTGCGGATCAGGGAAGCGTCAGCCGCTTCTACACCATCGACCCCTCCCCCACCCGGCGCGCCGAGATGCGGAAGCTCTTCCAAGCCTGGCGAGATAAGCTCCAAAAGACCAAGTTCGACACCCTCACCTTCGACGGCAAAGTCGACTACTTGCTCTTCCGAAACCATCTCGACCGCCGGCTCAAAACCCTGGAAATCGAAGACGGCGACCAGAAAGAGATCGCTCACCTCATCCCCTTCGCGTCAGAGGTCATCGCTCTCGAAGAGTCCCGAAGGCGGATGGAGCCTCTCGACCCGCAGCAGGCGGCAGAGCAGCTCCTCGCGATCACCAAAGAAATCGCCGCCACCAAGAAGCAAGTCGAAGCAGGCACTCTAAAGGGCCAGAAGCATGAGGGCAACCAGGCGGCCCAAGCCACCCGCCAGCTCAAGGAGGCCCTGAAGAACTGGTCCACCTACTACACCGGCTACGACCCCATGTTCACCTGGTGGGCGGCCGAGCCGTACAAGGCGACCGACAAAGCCTTGGGCGAATACGCCGACCTCCTGCGGGAGAAGATCGTTGGAGTCAAGGCGGACGACGAGAACGCGATCATTGGCAACCCACTGGGCCGAGAAGCGCTCCTTGCGGAGCTCCAATATGAGATGGTCCCGTTCACCCCGGAACAGCTCGTCGAAGTTGCGGAGAAGGAATATGCCTGGTGCGAGAGGGAAGCGAAGAAGGCCGCGAAGGAGATGGGCTTCGGCGACGACTGGCGCAAGGCTCAGGAGCACGTCAAGACACTCTACGTTCCACCTGGGCAGCAAACGAGGATTGTTCGCGAGTTGGCATTGGAAGCTATCGATTTCGTGGAGAAGCGGGACCTCGTAACGGTTCCCGAGCTGGCCAAGAGCACCTGGCGAATGGAGATGATGTCGCCCGAGCGCCAGCTCGTCTCACCTTTCTTCCTGGGCGGCGAGCAGATTCTCGTGTCGTATCCGACGAACACGATGACCCACGAGCAGAAGCTCATGAGCATGCGCGCGAACAACACCCACTTTTCAAGAGCCACGGTCCAGCACGAGCTCATCCCCGGCCATCACCTCCAGGGCTTCATGCAAGCCCGGTACAAGCCATACCGCTCCCTCTTCAGCACCCCCTTCTGGACAGAAGGCTGGGCCCTCTACTGGGAAATGCTCCTGTGGGATCTCGACTTCCCAAGAGGCCCCGAAGACCGCATCGGCATGCTCTTCTGGCGCATGCATCGCTGCGCACGAATCGTGTTCTCGCTCAACTTCCATCTCGGCAAAATGACCCCGCAAGAGTGCATCGACTACCTGGTCGAGAAGGTCGGCCACGAGCGGGCGAGTGCGGAAGGGGAAGTGCGAAGGTCCTTCTCGGGCGCTTACCCGCCGCTTTACCAGGCTGCGTACATGGTTGGGGGTTTGCAGATCCGAGCCTTGGAGAGGGAGCTGGTGGAATCCAAGAAGATGACGTACAAGGAGTTCCACGACGCAATCCTCAAGGAGAACAACATTCCGATCGAGATGGTCCGGGTGATCCTCACGAAGACCCCGCTCACCAGGGACTACAGCCCGAAGAGCGGCGAATTGGGCTTGAGCAAGTAGCCTCCGGAACCCTTTTCTCCCCCACGGGGAGAAGAGGGCAGGGTGAAAAGGGGGCGCTGCGGGACGGAAGCACTTGGTAACGTCGGGAGGTCCGGCTTCTGGTTTGTGCCGGCCCTACTTTGGCACGAGGAAATAGCCGATACGCTTTTCATCCTGAACCGCCGAGCCAATGATCCAGCCTTTGTTGCTGATCTTCATGGTTGTAGCGATGATGCAGTTCAAAGGCTTATCGGAGATCTCGTTGAGGTTCCAGAACTGCTTGGTGTCCCAAAACATCCCATGCGTCGTCGCGGTCGCGATAGGCGGAAACCGCAATTCCTTATTCACGAGTTCTCCAACGAAGGAGCCGCTATCGTACAGGCCCAGATTGCCAGTAGCTTGATCTTGATCATTGAACGAGCTCGGGTGAAACAAGATCGCCATATTTCGTGTAGCAGGCAATAAGGAGGTCTTGCCCCCCTTCCAAAGGAATACGCCACCGCCGCCAATGCTGGAGTCGAAGGAGTGATAACCCATCACATGCCCTTTGGAGTTGATGAATTCGGCGCTCCATCCGGTGTGCATCTCCACTTGGGGATGCAGGTCCGTTATTCGCCTGCGGGAATCCATGAGAATCGCATGGCTCCACGACGTGCCGAGATCGCAAACTCCTACCAGCGACCCGTGTTCGTTCATGTCGTACCAATAGACGTCGCTGCTGGGATAGCCCTGTAAGGGTGGGACTGCAGGGGCCTTCGAAACGACTGCACTACCCCTGATCACTCTCACCACCAATGCTGTTTGGTCTCTCCTGGCAAGGAATCCGCCATTATCTGAGAAACGGCCGTTGGGCTTGAAGTTTCCAAGATAGGTGGTCTTCCCGTTTGCCCACAAGAGGCAGGCGGTACCTTCCTTGCCACCAAGTCCCTTCGGCAAGTCGGCTTGTTCGGAGACAATGAGCACTTCGCCCCGATTGTTGATCCCAACGGCTGACCCCGGGAAGGAGGTGAGATCGATTTGCCTGTTGGGCATCCGCAAGACTGGGGTGTAGGTCTTGCCAAGCTCGGTATGCCGCACTCTCACCCCAACAATCCAGCCCTTGTCGTTTATGTCCGTGGGCAAGAAGTCCAGTGCGTGAAAACTGAACTGGGCAACCGCAAAGGTGAGGGCGAGGAGCATCGCTATTACGACGATCCGGCTGTAGCAATGGCACGATGCTTCGGCAGCAGATCGGACCATCCGACTCCTCGACTCCTCGACCCCTTGGCCCCTTGACCCCTTCCCCCCACCAGGTATTCTCCACGCCTTGACGACTCGGGAGCAAAACAGGACGGAGCCGTTCCTTCAGTGCGCAGCCTGCAAGAAGATCATCTTCTCGGTGGACTTCGAACAGGGCCTGCGAGTGTGCCCCTACTGCGGACACCACCACCGCCTGCCCGCCCGGATG
>JBGGMI010000069.1:0-42989 GCA_041288075.1 Fimbriimonas sp. | reverse complement strand
TGCCGGAGGCTTCGCGGAGCCGGCAGATCTCCATGTCGTCCAACTCGCTGTGCTGCCGAAGGGTTTCGATTAGGGCGTCCGTTTCTGCTTTCGTACCCAGTTCGTCGAGGATCATCAGGTGGGGCAGGTGCTCGAGGGCTTGGGCAAGTGCGTCAGCGGCGGTGTTTGCCGTAAAGACCTTGTGCGTTTGACGTTCTAGGTTGACCTGGATGAGGCGCACGATGTGCCGTTCGGTGCTGCACACGAGGATCTTGCGCTCTCGGACCCTTTCGGAATCGAAAGAGCCAGCCGTGAACTTCCAGTGCATTTACTCGTCGGCGAATGGATCGTATTCGTCGGGTGCTGGAGCGGCACCGCCTCCGGACGACGGGCGCTCCGCACCCGCGTAGCCCCCGCCGCCTGCGGGGCCGGAGTCATCTCTTGGCCGATCGCTAAGGCCCTGGACGTTTTCGGCAACGACCTCGACTGTTTCGCGCTTGTTGCCTTCTTTGTCGACGTAGGAGCGTTGCTCGAGACGGCCATCGACAGCGCATCGCTGACCCTTGGTCAAGTAATTGGACACGTACTCGGCAGTCTTCTCCCAGGCGGTGACCTTAAAGAAGTCAGCGGTCGGCTGATCGGGGCCTTGGGGCTTGAATCGCTTATCGACAGCGATGCTAAATCCCACAACGCTCTTTCCGGTAGACGTTGTACGAAGCTCAGGGTCTCGGACGAGACGGCCGACGAGAACGACGCGATTGATCACGCGGCTATCTTATCACCTTTACTCTTCAATCTTAAAGATGCGGTGGCGAATAACGTCGTCGCTGATGCGCATGAGACGGTCGAGCTCCTGGGGGACCTTGGCGTCGCACTCGAAATTCATGAGCACATAGTTGCCGCTCTTGTGGCCGTTGATCTCGTAGGCGAGCTTGCGCTGGTCCCACTTGGCTGCGCTCTCGACGGAGCCGCCCTGGGTTTCGACAACGCCTTTAAAGCGGTCGGCGATCTTCTGCACGTCGGCATCGGCGAGGCTTCCGTCGACGATGTAAAAGGCTTCGTATTTTCTGTTTCGAACTGGCATGTAAATTTGCTCCCTCTGGTCTGCGATCCCGTGAATTGGGACAGAGAGCCTTGCGGCGGTTAAGGATACCCTGCTACAGGGGCGAGGGGCGAGGGGCGAGGTTCGAGGTTCGAGGTTCGAGGGGTAGGTCACTTCCATCATCCCCTCAATCCGTCATATCTACCCCCCGGCTGGCTTCTCTGGTGACTTAGCGCCGCCTCCACCGGTTGTCTTTACCGGTGGTGGGGTGGTGGTTTTGTCGTCTGTCTTCTTCTCGGGTTCGTCGGTGCTGTAGAACTCGCCCTCGATCTTCTTGCCGCTGAAGGTCTCGTCGTCCTTCTTTGTGGAGACGATGAAGTATTCGGGGGTGTAGGCGTCGTCTCCGTAGGAGTTCTTCATGCGGGCTTTGGCGTTGCCGCCGGCGAAGAGGGTCATCAGGTCTTTCTCGCCGTCATATTTGGCAGTGTCGGTCCAGATGTGACGCCACATGCCGGTGGTGAAATCCTGGCGGGCCTGGGGATTACCTTTGATATCCGCTTTGCGATTGCCCTTGCCGTACCAATATTCGATGAAGTCGGCCGCGACCTGGGTCGGATACTTCTTCATCGTTTCATTGGAGCGCAGATCCTCGATCGCTTTCTTGTCAGCTTCGGTCTTGGGAGCCGAGGCGGGCTTGACGTTCACTTTCTCGACGTCGAGGAGCTTGAATTCGGGCATCGGCTCTTCTTTGCCGGGCTTGTCCTGTTCCGATTCGGGTTTGACGAGCATGCGGACGTGCCCTTCGAGTACGGCTCTCTTTTCCTTGCGATAGATCGTGATCTTGTCTGAGACGATGTTTGCTTCGGGCCCGAAGTATCTTGCCCCTCCCGTTCCAACAACAACGTCCGTCTTTCTATTCCATTCAAGCTTAGGTGCTTTAACGATGATCTCGTTATCTGTGCCAGTGGCATCGCTCATCGTCATGACCTGGTTGTCTTTGCCGCCGTACGTTACATCGTCGCCCTTCATCTTCCACAGCGAGGGGGTCTCCGTGACACCGCCATCCTGGACCTTCAGCTTCACCATTCCATTCCAAGAGGTGGGCCCCGCGACGAAGGCGCCGGTGTTGCTGTTATATCGGAGAGTGACGGCTCTTACATCTCCGCCGTACAGCTTGCCGGAAATCTCCTTCTTTGCCTCGATGATGCCGGTTCGCTCGCTGAACGAGAGCTGGGAGGTGCGGAGGTCGGCATCCTTGTTCTTAATGTGGACTTCTTTATTGATGAAGAGGGTCTTCAGCGGGGCGTTCCAGGTGGCTTCGCGGGCGGCGAATTCCATGGAGCCCTTATCGCTGTTGTAGATGCCGTTCGTGACATCGTAAAGCTCGAAGTTGCGTCGGTCGGCACTGATCGCCACGCGACCAGCCATTGCCTTGGAGAGCAGCTTCTGGCCGCGGTAGTGGCGGATGTCGGCCTTGCCAAGCTCGATGCCTACGGAGGGTTTCTTGCTCGGGCTTCCGGAACCGCGGAGACTTGCGAAAGCGTCGGAGCGGACGTAGTCGAGCGTCTTCGAATAGAGGTAAGGCATACCCACGATGAGGGCAAGAATCAGTCCCGCGTTTCTGGCGAGGAGGAGCTTTTTCTTGGTTGCTGGAGTGGGCATCTTCTGACTCGTAAACTTCTTCTACGCGGGGGCTCTGTTATTCAAACCGGTTTAGCGGGGGTTTAGTTTCTAAGATTGTCGATCTTCGAGGCTTTCGGCGAGCTTATCAAGCATCGAGAGGAGCGCAGCTCTTGCTTGCGCTCCCCTCTGATGCTTCGGGGTTCTTTCGGGGTTCTAAGGGACGTTAAACTCGCCGACCTGGCTGAGCGAGAAGCTTCCCTCATCCGAGACGCCTACGACAACATAAAAGTACCGGCCGGAGGCAAGAGCGCCGCCGGTGTATTCGAACGATGTCGAAGTGGTGGGGTTCTCTTCGTTGTTCCAGATATCCGTTACTCCGATGGACGGGTAACGGTCGAAGAGGTAGATGACGTAGGAGTCGGCACCACTCGCGGGATCCCATCGGAAGGTGGGTCGGCTTGAAGCGGTGATGTTTCGCAGGACGAGATCGCCGAGGGGGACGGCGCTGGCAGCGTCGCTAAACTCGCTCTCGGCAACGATGGTGGATAGCGTTGTGACTCGATACGTGTAGTTCCTGTCCTCGCGAAGACTGTCGCTCATGTCGGCAAAGAGCTCGGCGAGCGGGTCTTGCAGGAAGTAGATGTCTCGAAGGGTCGAGCCCTGATCGGATCGATAGATGCCGTAGCCGAGCAGAGCCTGGTCGACGATCGGGTCCCACGTAAGGTCGACTTCGATGAAGTTGCCACCTGCGGTGCCTCGCTGTGTAGCCCGGGGCTTGTAGTCGGGCTTGATGAGGTGCTTGATGTTCTCGGCAACGTCGTTAAATCCGGCAGCTCGGGTGCGAGGCGACGTCCATGCGGTGGCCACGAGATTGGCGGGCGGGTTCAGGACGACGTCTTCCGCATCGGGAAGGGTGAAGTTGAGCGTGCGGACTTCGCGGTTTGTGAGGATGAACGAATCGAAGTCGCTGTTATAGCCCTCGCCGTTCACTTGCACGTCGTACTCCATGTTCGAGCGGAGGCTGCCCACGAGGTAGCGCCCTTCTGAGTTCGTGATGCCGTAAGCGCTGCTCAGGACGGTGTTCGTCGCTCGCTGTTTGACGAAGACGAGCGCGTTTTGTAAGCGGTTGCCCTGGCGATCTTGTACAAATCCTTCAATCGAGGCGAGCCGGTCGTCCGGATACACCGCGATGTTGTGGTTCATCGTGCGCTGTCCGTTCTCGATATGGGCGATGTTCGAGCCGAAGTAGCGGGTGCCGTCGCGGGTGCTTTCGACACGAATGTTTTGGTCTCCGGCCGGCATATCGATGAGGACATAGACGCCGTTAACGTTCGTTTGCGCGTCTTTGTCGTCGTTGCCCGCTCCATCGAAGTACACGTGCGCGTCGCGCACAGGCACTCCATCTTCATCGAAAACGATGCCCGCAACTTCGCCACGGCCTTCCGTTTCGCCACCGTTTCCGGAACAGCCAACCAGCAGGAGGGCAAAAAGGGCCAATAATGCGTAAGCCGATTTCACGTGTCTAGTAACGCACAATCTGCGCTTTCGTTACTAGAGGGCCCTTTTTGAACGCCTTGGGAGTGATGATCCGTCGCTCTTGGCGTACAGTAACCATCGGTGCAATTTTCTATGCGTAAAGCTTTCACTCTCATCGAACTACTCGTCGTGATCGCCATCATTGCGATCCTCGCTGCAATCCTTTTCCCGGTCTTTGCCCAGGCAAAAGAAGCAGCTAAGAAGACCGCTTCCATCGCCCAGATGCGACAGCTCTCCGCCGCAGTGATGATGTACGCCGGCGACGTGGATGACTTCCTGCCTCCGGCCAGCATGCGGACGATCAATCCTTCGGATACGCCGACGATTTGGACGCAGATCATCGATCCCTATGTGAAGAACAAGGACATTTTCGTTGCCGCCGGAAGCGACGGAGCTCCTGCACTCAATTGGGATACTCGCCGCTCACAGAGTGTCGGCTACAGCGACGCCACGGGCGTCGACCCCAACAGTGCCGCTGTCCCAGGTGCCGCCGGCCCCGGAACGGAAGGGTTCACCTCCGCCGTCAATTTCTCCTCCGCTGAAGAAACAGCACGCACGGGCATCTTCGCGGTTACCGCGAACGGCCCCAAGGGTGACACCACCAGCAAGCACCGCGGCTACGTCTTCAACCCTTACAACGGTCTTAACGACCCAGGCGGCGAGTATAAGAAGGGCTTGCCAATGATCAGCGATCGCGATCTCGTCACGGACGCTGCGGATAAAAATTATCCGAATTCGCCTTCGCTCTCGGCGGGCGCGCTGAAGCCCATCTTTGGCCGCTATCAGGCGGACAAGCAGGGCAAGGGTTCGACCCCGGTCGTATTCGCGGACGGCCACACGAAGAGCTACTCCGCTAACGCGCTCAATGCGTTCGGCACGGTCATCTGGCGCTTCCGCTAAGCTGACTTCTTAATCTGTGGCACGGGTGTCTACCCGTGCCACAATTCTGTGCGATGACCCCGCACTCTCCCATGCTGCAGCAGTACTTCGCTGTGAAGGCGCAGCATCCGGGAGTGTTGATCGCGATGCGGGTCGGGGACTTTTATGAGTTCTACGGGCCGGATGCCGAGTCGGCGGCGGCCGCTCTGGAGATCACGCTTACGGGGCGTGAGGATGCAGGCAACGGGCGGGTTCCCATGGCGGGCGTGCCGTTCCACTCAGTCGAGAAGTATCTCGCGCGGCTCCTGCAGAAAGGGCTGAAGGTTGCCATCTGCGATCAACTCGAAGACCCTAAACAGGCGAAAGGGCTGGTGAAACGCGGGGTTACTCGCGTGTTGACACCCGGCACGTTGCTTGAAGACTCGATGCTCAGCTCGGGGCAGAACAACTTCCTTGCAGCGATCTGCGTGCAGGATGGACGCGCCGGGCTGGCGATCCTTGAGCCTTCCACGGGCGAATTCGCGGTGACGGAGCTCTGTGGAGACGCCACTCAGGAGCTGATTCTGCAGGAGCTCGCCCGCGTGCGGCCTGCGGAGCTGCTGGTCAGTGAGGATGCGGAAGGATTCGCTCAGGCTGCGGCAGGTGCGCTCGGGACGTCCATTACCGAGCAGGCGAGCCCCTCGGTCGAGCGGGCTTTACGCAAGCTGGCAGAGCAGTTTCAGGTTGCAAATCTGCAGGGCTTTGGGTGTGAGGACAAGCCTTCCGCCGTGGTCGCCGCTTCGATGATCCTCGCTTACGCGGAGAGGAACAAGCTGCCGTTGGGGCACGTTTCTTCGCTGATGACCTACTCTCTGGACGGGTTCATGCGACTTGATCCCGCCACGAGGAAGAGCTTGGAGCTCACCCAAAATATGGCCGACGGGTCGCGCAAGTGGACGCTTCTGAGCGTGTTGGACGAGACGGTTACGCCGATGGGGGCGCGGATGATGCGGCGCTGGATCGAGCAGCCTCTGCTGGACGTGTCGGTGATCAGCTCCCGACAAGATGCGGTGGAGCGGATTCTGAAGAATGCGCTGATACGGGCCGACTTGCGCGAGGCGTTGAAGCGGCTTGCAGATTTGGAGCGGCTTGTCTCTCGGGCGGCGACGGGGATTGCGGGTCCGAGGGACCTCGCGGCGCTTCGGAACTCGCTGACTGCGCTGCCGGTGATTGCCGATCCTTTGCGTAAGTTAGGCGTGGGGCGCATTCAGGAGCTGCGGGAGCAGATCAGCGATCATTCGGAGCTTGCGCTCATGCTTGAAAAGGCTCTGGTGACCGACCCACCGCATACGCTACGGGATGGTGGGGTGGTTCGCGAGGAGTACGATTTGGAGCTCGACAAGCTGCGGGACCTCTCGAAAAATGGGAAGGGGTACATCGCGGGGTTGGAGCAGACGGAGCGAGAGAAAACCGGCATCTCGCAGATCAAGGTGGGGTTCAACTCGGTGTTCGGCTACTACCTGGAGGTGCCGAAGAGCCATTCCGCGCGCGTGCCGGACGACTATATTCGGAAGCAGACCACGGCGAACGCCGAACGGTACATCACGGCGGAGCTGAAGGAGCACGAGTCGCTGGTGCTTGGAGCTCAGGAGAAGGCGGTTTCGCTTGAATCCGACCTATTCAACCGCCTGCGGCTGAAGGTTGCCGATCACACGAGGACTCTTTTACAAACCGCGAGGGCACTTGCGGAGATCGACACGTTGGCGGCGCTGGCCGAAGTTGCGTCTCGGCGGCAGTATGTGCGGCCGGTGATCTCGGAGGGGGACCTACTCGCTATTCAATCCGGTCGGCATCCGGTGGTGGAGGCAACTTCGAGCGGGTTTGTGCCAAACGATACGGATTTGGGAGGGTTGGAGGGTCGAGGGTCGAGGGTCGAGGGGGAGCAGGAAGTTTCTTCGGAGCTCCAGAAGCGGACGCTTATTATTACGGGGCCGAATATGGCGGGCAAGTCGACCTATCTTCGTCAAAACGCTCTTATCGTGCTGATGGCGCAAATAGGTTCGTTTGTGCCTGCCGACACGTGCCAGATCGGATTGTGCGACCGGATTTTTGCCCGGATTGGCGCGAAGGACGAGCTGGCGCTGGGGCAGAGCACGTTTATGGTCGAGATGGTGGAGGCGGCGAACATTCTCAATCACGCGACCGAGCGCTCGCTGGTGATCCTCGACGAGATCGGGCGCGGGACCTCAACGTATGATGGTTTGGCGATTGCGTGGGCGATGATCGAGCACTTAGTCGACGTGGGGGCGAAGACGCTTTTTGCGACTCACTATCATCAATTGAACGCGCTTGCGGAGCAGATGCCTACCGTTGCGAATTATCGTGTCGCCGTGCAGGAAATCGGAGACGACATTATCTGGACGCACCGGGTGCTGCCGGGTGGGACGGATCGGAGCTACGGCATTCATGTAGCGCGGATGGCGGGCGTTCCGAAGCAGGTGCTCGGGCGGGCGGCGGAGATCTTGGGCGAGCTGGAGCGCAAATCGGAAGCTCCGAAGGCGATCACTCCGAGCACCCAAAAGCTGCAGATGACCCTGTTCGAGTTTGAGGAGCCGCCTGTCGTGCAGGCATTGGACAAGCTGGACATTGACCAGCTCACGCCGATGGAGGCACTGAGACTGCTGGACGAGTGGAAGCGGAAGTTCTCGAAGAAGCCGCTACACAAGGGCGATTGAGAGAGCCTGAGCTACGTCGGAAACGGGATGTACGTCGATTTGTTCGAGGGCTTCCTTAGGGACATCGTCGAGGTCCGGGACGTTCTCGGCGGGGATGATGACGGAGCCGACTCCGGCTCGCACTGCTGCGAGCACTTTTTCTCGGATGCCGCCAACCGCCAACACACGGCCCCGCAGCGTGATCTCGCCGGTCATTGCTACGGTGCCTCTTATCGCTCGTCCTGAGAAAGCGGAGACCAGCGCGACGGCGGTCGTAAGTCCGGCGCTCGGCCCGTCTTTCGGAATCGCTCCTTCTGGGACGTGGACGTGGACGTCCATTTTCATCGATGCGCCCGGAGCTACGGTGTTGGCGTGGGCTCGCACGTAGGTGAGAGCGGCGTAGGCGGATTCCTTCATCACCTCGCCCAGGTTGCCGGTGAGGCGGAGCTCGGGGCGGTCGCTGACGGGGGGCATGAGGCTCACCTCGATCGGGATCACTTCGCCGCCGGATTCGCCGACGACCATCCCGCAGGCGACTCCGATTTGGTCGATGAGGTGTTGCTCGCTTCGTTTGTAGCGCGGCCAGCCTAGGAACTCTTGCGCGCGCGCGGGGTCCATGACGACCCGGGTGGCTTTCTTCTCGGCGAGTTGGCGGGCGGCTTTTCGGCAGAGGGTGGTGATCTGGCGGTGGAGCGAGCGGACACCGGCTTCGCGGGTGAAGTCGAGCACGAGAGATCGTAAAGTCGAGTCGGGCACTTCGATCTGGTCGCGGGTTAGGCCATGGTCTTCGATGGCTTTCGGGAGCAAGAATCGGCGGCCGATCTCTTCGCGCTCGGCATCGGTGTAGCTGGAGAACTGGATGACCTCCATTCGGTCTCTCAGCGCGGGTGGGATGTTTTCGATGAGGTTGGCGGTCGCGATGAAGAGGACCGCGCTCAGGTCGAAAGGAGCTTCCAGGTAGTGGTCGATGAACCGTTCGTTCTGCTCGGGATCGAGGGCTTCGAGGAGGGCACTAGTTGGGTCGCCCTGCCCGTCGCGGCTCAGTTTGTCGATCTCGTCGAGGACGATAACGGGGTTTCGGGCACCACAGTCTCGCAGGCCGCTGATGATCCGTCCCGGCATGGAGCCGACGTAGGTTCTTCGGTGACCGCGGATGTCGGCCTCGTCTCGGACGCCGCCGAGGGAAATGGAGACGAACTCCCGGCCCATGGCGTCGGCGATGGAGCGGCCGATGGAGGTTTTTCCGACTCCGGGAGGGCCGATGAAGCAGAGAATTGGGCCGCGCAGAGTGCCTTTTAGCTGGCGCACGGCTAGGTAGTCGAGGATGCGGTCTTTGACCTTCTCGAGGCCGAAGTGCTGCTCGTCGAGGTGCTTTGCGGCGGCGGCTACGTCGAGGCGGTCCTGCGTGCGGATGGACCAGGGGAGCTCGACGAGGGTGTCCAGATAGTTGCGGACGACCATGCCTTCGGGGGAGGCGGGGGGTGAGCGGTCGAGGCGACGGAGCTCGGCCATCGCTTTGACGAGGGCCTCCTCCGGCATCTTGGCATCCAGCACGCGCTCCTTGTATTCGTCGGTTTCGCCGACGCGATCCTCGCGCTCCTGCAGCTCCTGCTGGATGATCCGAAGCTGCTCGCGCAGGTAATACTCTCGCTGCCCGTCGCCCAGCTCCTTCTCCACGCGCCGCTTGATCTGCGCGTCCAGCTCGAGGATTTGCTCTTCGTGCTTCAGGGCTCGTAGGGTTCGGTCGAGTCGTCTGACGGGGTCCAGCTCTTCGAGCAACTCCTGCTTTTGGTTGGCTCGCAGGGGCAGGTGGTGGAGGATCGTGTCGGCAAGGAGGCCTGCGTCTTCGATTCCGGCGATGCCTTGCAGCGCTTCGGGCGGGATTTCGCGATTGAGGGCGACCACGTTGCTGAAGCTGTCGACGCAGGCTCTTTCGAGCGCGTCGACTTCTGCTCCGCCGGAGGAGTCGTCGGCGATGAGAAAGAAGCTGGAGAGGAAGAGGCCGCGCTCCATTTTCAGGCGATCGACTCGGATCCGGCTGAGGCCGCGGAGGGCTACTCGCAGGCCGCCGTCCGGCATCGGGATCGATTGCAGAATCTCGCTGAGCACGCCGATCTCGTGGAGGTCGACGGCCTTCGGCTCCTCGACGGCCATGTCTCTTTGGCTAAAGACAAGCACACGGCCGTCCGATTCGAGGGCTCTCCTTACTGCGCGGACGGAGGGTTCGCGCACGACGTGGAGGGTGTTGATCTGGCCGGGAAAATGGACTGTGTCGCGCAGCGCCAGCGTCGGCAGGAGCTCCACGGTCTCCTTCTTCGCCTTGACGGTCCCCCCAGCGCTACCCATTGCAGTGCGACGTTACCCCGCGCGTGACAAAGTCCCGATCCAGGCTTCGACGGTAGCGCCAATATCGCTCAGGACTTGCTTGTCGTTGGTTCCGGAAGACTTGGGCACATGGAGGCTGTGGTCGGCCTGCTCGATCCAGTGCATGGTCCAGGTGCGGCATAGTCGGGGCAGGACCTGGTCCATCAGCTCCTTCGTGCAGAGCTCGTCCTGCGTTCCGTTGAGGCACAGCGCCGGCACTTCGATCTTCGGAAGGTGCTCGTCTCGGAGCTTGTCGGGCTTGCCGGCAGGATGGAGCGGGTAGGCGAACATGAGGAGGCCGTCCATCGGGAATCCCTCTGCTGCCAACATCGAAGCCGTGCGCCCACCCATGGAATGCCCTCCGCACACCAGCGTCTGAGGGTTCAGCTCCTGACGGAGATGTTTGACAACAGCCGAGTAGGTTTCCATCAGCTTCGGCATGCGGTCCGGAATGCTCTTGCCCTGCTGCTTGTACAGGAAATTGAACCGGGCGACCACGAGCCCGTGCTGCAGAAGGGTGTCGCGTAAGCGGAGGAGGAGCTTGCCGTCCATGTTCGCTCCGGCACCGTGAGCGAGGACAACTAAGCGGTCGCCTGAACCCTCGACGACCAGCTCCGTAGCTTCCGCACCGATTTCGATCAGCATGGTCAGGGCTTCTTCAGCTTTTCGAGGAACCAGGCGGCAAGACGAGGTGCTCCGGCGGTTAGGGTCGTTTGATCATGTTTTCCGCCCTTAACGACCATCAGTTCGACGACGCCTCCTGCTTTCAGCAAGGCATCGCGAAAGCTTTCGGACTGCTGGATAGGCACCAGTGGGTCGGCGTCACCGTGGATGAGCAGCGTCGGCGGAAACTTTGGATTGATGGTGTAGATTGGCGAAGTCGCCCTGGCGATATCGCTCACCTGCTGAGGAGTTGAATTGGGCGGAATGCCGAACGCGGGCCGGAAGATGGCAAGAGAGCCTTCGTTGACGGGGACTACTCCGGCAGCACCATAATTCAGGAAATCAGTCGGGGGGAAGTATGCGACGACCGCGGCGACCCGGCTGGACGCCCGGTCTACCGGATCCTTGGCTGCAGGATCGCCGTCGTCGGCCCGGCCCGCGGTGATCAGCGAAAGGTGCCCGCCGGCACTTGCCCCGCAAAGGCCAAGCCGGTTTTCGTCGACTCCGTACGTGGCCGCGTTCGCATGGACGAAACGGACGGCGCGGGTGATCTGCCGGCCGATTTCAGGGATCGTGTACTTCGGCTGCGAGCCGTGGACCACCTCGAAAACAGTGAACCCGGCGGTGTTGAGTCCCTGCGCAAGCTCTGCGTTGATCTGCTCGTGGCTCGAAAACCAGCCGCCGCTCACCAGGAAGATGATGGCCGCGCCGTTAGGTGTCTTTGGCTTGAAGACGTCCATCGTAAAGGCGGCGCCGCCTGCTTTGGCGTAGATGACGTCGCGAATGCGTTCTTGTCCGTGCGCGAGGCTGACAAGAGCGAAAAGACAGATGAGGGAGAAGCGGCGCAGCATGGCTCTTAGCGTAACACGAATCGCTTAAGGCTCGAAGGTGAGCTCCAAAGTGATCTCAGTCTTCAAGAGTCTCGAGATCGGGCATCCATCCTTTGCCGCATTTGCCGCCTCAGTCACCTTTCCGCTGTCGGCTCCGGGCGCGATGACGGTGCAGGACAATGCCGACTTCGTGACGGTGAGATTCTCCATCGTGACGGCGGCGGTCGTTTCGACGGATTCTGGGGTGATGCCACGCTCGCCGAGCTGACCGCTGAGGGCCATGCTGAAGCAGCTTGCGTGAGCGGCGGCGATCAGCTCTTCGGGGTTGAGTCCCACTCCGTCTGCGAAGCGCGTGCGAAAGCTGTAGGGCACATTCGACAGCGTGGTTTCGCTGGAGACGGTGCCGTTGCCTTCCTTCAGGCTGCCATTCCAAACTGCGTTTGCGGATCTAATCATACAGGCGAGACTACCGCTTAGTATCATCGGAGGATGGAGCAGTCCACTCTCGACTGGCTGATGGAGGGCGATCGGGCCATTCGCTGGCAGACCATGCGCGACCTTCTCGATGCTCCTGAAGCGGAGTGGAATGCTGAGCGAGATCGGGTGGCAGATGAAGGATGGGGAGCCGCTTTGCTTGCGTTTCAGTTGCCAGACGCCTCTTGGCCCGCAGGACGGTGGACGGACACCACCTGGACGCTCCTTCTGCTTATGGATTTTGGCTTGCCGCCCTCAAATGCAGGTGCTCGACGAGCGGTTGAGGAGCATTACCTGTCGCGGCCTATCATTCGAGACGAGAAGCTGTTGACCACCCGGCTCGACCTCTGTCATGTGGGCTTTTGGCTTCGGTTCGGCTCCTATTTTTATGGTACGGATGAGCGATTGCTCCCGTTGGTGAGGACCATCTTGAATTTGCAGATGGAGGATGGCGGGTGGAATTGTCGCCGGCGAAACTATCCGGACACGAAGCACAGCTCCTTCCATACAACTTTCAATGTGCTAGAGGGATTGAGGGAGGCGGCTCATATGGGTCTTCTGGACGCCGAAGAGTTTCGCGGAGTTGAAACGCTGGCAATGGAGTTCATGCTTCAGCACCGGATGTACAAGTCGGACAAGACCGACGCAGTAATCAGCGAACGCTTCACGCACCTCAGCTTTCCCTCGCATTGGCATTACACGGTGTTGCGGGGGTTGGACTATATGCGGGACACGGTGGAGATCATGGACGCGCGGCTCGACGAACCTTGCAAGCTTCTTCAAAGCAGAATGAAGGCGAACGGGCGTTGGCCGGTGGAGCATCGGATTCCGGGCAAGATGCTGATCGACATGGAGAAGATGGGTGGGGACAGCCGATGGAACACCCTTCGGGCGCTCAGGGTGCTACGCAACCGTTCGGGGCCGCTTCCGTAAACTGAACAAAGGGTTAAATCAACCAAGTGTCCGACGCACCCATAGAGGGCCCACCAAAACCGCACCACCCCAACGTCGCCCGAGCGGGTGGCATTATGATGGCATCGCTATTGCTCAGCCGAATACTCGGCCTCGTCCGCGAGATTGTGATGGCGAAAATGTTCGGGGCCGGAGACGCGGTCGACGCATTCACGCTGGCGTTCATGGTGCCGGACTTCCTGTTCTTCGCGATTGCGGGCGGAGCGCTCAGCTCGGCGTTTATCCCAGTGTTCAGCGAGTATCTCCACACTAAGCGAGAGCGCGAAGCGTGGCATATCTTTAGTTCGGTAGCGTCGATCATGTCGGCCGTCGTGCTCACATTCATCGTGCTGGCGTGGATATTCGCGGAGCCGTTTACAAGGCTGCTTTCAGGCGGGATCGATGAGCAACTGGTTCCGCTCATTGTCGAGATGACGAAGATTCTGCTTCCTGCCCAGTTCGCGTTTTTTATCGGGGGGCTCATGTTCGGCACCCTTTACGCAAGGCAGGCTTTCGCGATTCCTGGGCTAGGGCCGAATGTCTACAACCTCGGGTTCATTTTTGGGGCGATCGTGCTGGGCGGGTTCTTTAAGCTGGGGATCGTCGGAATGGCGTGGGGAGCTTTGGGCGGAGCCTTGATCGGCAACCTGATCATTCCCATTTACGTCATGCGAGGCTTGGGATCGCCCTTTAAGATCAGCTTCGACACCAAGCATCCGGGCGTTCGCAAGGTTTTTGTCTTGATGGCACCGGTTGTGCTGGGATTGTCTCTTCCCGGCGTCTATGACATGATCACGCGCTACTTCGGCAGCTTCTATCACGAAGGTGTGAACTCGTGGTTGAAGTATGGAAACGTGCTCATGCAGGCACCCCTCGGCGTATTCGGGCAATCCCTTGCCATCGCCGTCTTTCCCGCCCTCGCCCAGTTCTATGCACAGGAGCGGATGGACATGTACCGCTCTCAGCTTTCGAGCACGATTCGAACCGTCCTCTACCTGACGCTTCCCGTATGCGCGCTGTTTGTGGTGGGTGCAGAACCTGTTGTGGCGGCGATCTATCAGGCTGGCGAATTCAACCACCAGGACGTGCTGGCTGTCGCGAGCATCCTAAGAATTCTCGCGTTGGGAATTTGGGCGTGGTGTCTTCACCCGGTCCTCATGCGAGGGTTCTTCGCGGTGCAAACGACGATCCTGCCAATCGTGCTCGGCACCACGACGACCGCGTTATTCGTGATCCTGATTCTCGTGTTGAGGCCGGCTCTGGGTTACCATGCGCTCCCCACCGCCAGTTCGATCTCCGCCGTGTTGTTGGTCATCGCCATGATGGTCGCCGTGCAGACCAAGGTTGGAACGCTCGACGTCAAAGGCATTCTTACGACTGGCGGGAAGTCGCTGCTTGCCTCGCTTGTATTTGCCATGGTCACTTACGGCATTCTGCTTTCGCCGATCGGTCGAATCGAGGGGCGTGGAAAGCTGCTGGCGGTTCTGCTGCTCTTCCTGATCAGCGTCCCCGGCGCGTGGATCTACTACTTCATCACTAAGGCGATGGGGATGCCGGAGACGGGGACGATTTCACGGGCGATGGAGCGTGTTTCTAAGAAGTTCAGGCGCTAAGCCTGAATGCCGTCGATCCGGCGGGCGAGCTCAAGGTCGTAGGGAGAGAGGCCGCCGACCGAGTGCGTGTTCATGCTGATACGCACCTTCTTGTAACCGATTTCCAGGTCGGGATGGTGATCCATTTCGTCGGCGACGTCCGCGACGCGGGTGGCGAAGGTTACGCCCTCTTTGTAGCTGGAAAACTCGAACGACTTCGCGAGCTTTTCGCCCTCCACATCCCATTCTTTGAGATCTTTCAGGCCCTGGGTGATCTCGTCGCCGGAGAGCTGGCGGTATTCAAGCTGCATGGCTTCAGCATATCTCAGAGACTGCGCACCATGGTCTTCTCGGTGTAGCCCATCAAGACTTCCGCCTCCCCTTCCAGCCGGTGCATTTCGCTTTCCAGCTTCTGCCGCAGGGCCTCGACTTCTTCGGGGGTTGCGTTCTTAGGAACGAAGATCGGGTCGCCGAAGAGCAGCATGCCTTTCGAGAATGGCCAGGGGACGTTGTATTTGTCCCACGACTTGAAAACCCACCGCGGACGGGACGAAAAGCCGCCGGGCAGAAGCGCAGCGCCGCTCTTTTGGGCCATCGCCATGACTCCTTCCTGAACCACCCCGTTCGGCCCGCGCGGTCCGTCGGGGGTCATAGCCATGGTTCCGCCATCTTTGAGGACGCGGATCGATTCGACGAGGGCTCTTACTCCGCCTCGGCCGGTGCTGCCGCGAATGATGTTGAAGCCGAGCTTGCCGAAGATGCGCGCCTGCATTTCGCCGTCTCGCGAATGACTGATGATCACCCACAGGCCCTTTCCGCGGAACTGGTTGGCGAAAGCGAAGCTGCGGCCGTGCCAGCCGCAGAGGATTGTCTTCGAGTAGTCGGCGGGTGCGCCGCGCGTCTCGATCCGCATCGTCGAGCCGATGAGCCGGACGAGCGAATAGAGGATGCCGCTGACGATGTAGGGGCGGATAATCCGCCAGCGATACTTCAGCTCAGCCATCCACGTTTCCTTGCCAGCTCGACGGTGGCGTGAAGGGGGTAGCGCTGCTCCAGGTCCTTGAGGATTTCGCTGGCCTTCTCAGGGGCTTCTTCTCGTTCGAGAGCGGCGAGGGCGAGCATAGCGTCGGGGGTTTGCACGTCTTCGGGCCCCTCAACGACGCTCCTTAGCAGGGCTCTTGCCACAAAGGGCGCCGTGGCTTTGCAACGGTCGGCGTATTGGAGCCGCTTCAGGATCGGCACCATGCTGATATGGCCGGCGAGGGCCAGTCGGCGAAGGACATCCGCCTGCTGATCGACCGAGACGAGGCTCAGGAGCTTGATGAGCGTTTCCGCTTCGTGCTGCTTTTCGTCCAGCTTGTGGTAGGCGTCGGCAAGGTCCCACAGTGCCTTCTCATCGTCGGGGTGCTTTTCGAGATGATGCTTGGTGGCCGCGACCGAAGCCGCCGGTCCCCTCGCGCTCATCTGGTCGAGCGCCTCATGCTGCATCCGAACTTGGCCCAGGTCGGGAGCTCGGAATACAAAGCAAAGCAGAATGCCCGCCGCAAAACCGCCGAGGTGGGACCAATAGGAAGTGCCCGCGCTGTCGCCGATTTTTACGAAGGCACCGGCGATTTGGAGGCCAAACCAGATGATGGTGACTCCGAGAACCGGCAATGCGATGTGCGGCACAACGGGTACGCGAAGGCTTGTGTAGCGGATCGTGTAATAGGCGGCGCAGCCGGCGATGGCTCCGCTGGCTCCGATGTAGGGGGCGGCGTCGATGACATTCTTGGTCATCAGGTAGTGGGCCGCCACTCCGACGAGTCCGCTCAGGAAGTACACCACGGCGAACCGAAAAGAGCCGGTGGCGAGCTCGACGGCGGCACCAACTGCTCCCAGGAAGAGCATGTTGCCGAGGAGGTGCAGCACATTTGCGTGAAGGAACAGCGACGTGAACGCGGAGCTCACTCTTGGCTGGTTGGGTCGAAAGCCGAAGTCGTACGCAAGGTCGGGTTGAACGAGCAGGGCGAATGCCGCAGCGATGTTCGCCACGATGAGAATCAGCGTAATGAGAGGCAGCCGGCCGCCACTGCTCACGCCTCCTGCAGAGCTTCCTCCGAGATGTCTACGTTCACGTAGGTCTCCTGCACGTCGTCGAGATCGTCCAGGGCGTCGAGGAGCTTGAGGAGCTTGATCTGGTCCTCCTGCGAGAGCTCCGCCTTGTTGGTGGGGACGTAGTTCAGAGCTACGTCCTTGGTTTTGATGCCTGCTTTCGTGAGCGCGTCGTTGACCTGGTGGAGGTTTTCCAAAGCGGTGTAGACCGTGAATTCGCCGTCCTCAGGGATCACGTCCTCCGCGCCTGCGTCAAGTGCCTGCAGAGTAAATTCGTCTTCATCTAGCCCGGCTGCATCGACGCTGATCTGGCCGACGTGCTTGAACTGCCACGTCACCGACCCGTTCTCGGCAAGGCTGCCGCCGTTCTTGGTGAAGGCGTGCCGGACCTCAGCCACGGTGCGATTCTTGTTTTCGGTGTAGCACTCCAGGATGATCGCCGCGCCACTTGGGCCATAGCCTTCGTACGTTAGCTCCTCGAACGCTGCGCCCTCAATTTCGCCGGTGCCTCGGGCGATGGAGCGCTTGATGTTCTCCACGGGCACCGAGTTCTCGCGAGCCTTTTCTACGGCGACTCTGAGCCGCGCATTCATCCCCGGATCGCCGCCGCCCATTCGCGCCGCCACGATGATCTCGCGGCTGATCTTGGTGAACATCTTCCCCCGGATAGCATCCTGCTTGCCTTTCCGAATCTTGATGTTCTTCCACTTGGAATGCCCTGCCATATACCTGTGATTGTGGCACGGCGAGGTCTTCACTGCTAAGCTCCATGCCATGAAGCGAAGTGAGATCAATCGGCTGGTGCGGGGGGCCACATCTTGTTTTGAGGCTCATGGGTGGACGCTTCCGCCCAATCCTTTCTGGGATGTAACGGACTTCGGTCTAGGCGATTGGCGTCGGTTCGGCCTCGTGGTGGTCAATCTCGCCGAGGAGCCGGAGTATTGCGAGAAGCTGATGTATGTGCGAAAGGGGATGGTGACGCCGGCCCACACGCACGCTCGCAAGAAGGAGGACATCATCTCGCGCTGGGGGACGCTTCGGGTGCAGGTGTGGAAAGGGAAGCCCGGGTTATCAGAGGCGGACTTCCCCGTGCAGGTGAACCGGGAATCGAGGATGATCAAGAGCGGCGACTTTCTGGACCTTACGGCGGGCGAACGGGTGACACTCGTGCCTGGTGTCTACCACGAGTTCTATGCGATCACCGACGAGTGCATTGTTGGAGAGGTATCGACTGCGAACGACGATCTGAACGACAACTTCTTTATCAACCCTGCGGTGGGACGGTATCCGGGGATCGAGGAGGATGAACCTGCATTGGTAAAGCTAGTGAGCGAATAGCGGCGGGTATTTCATAGGGTGTGTTGCAGAGCGACCAGGCACCCGCCCGGTGCAGCTCACCCTCTTCGCCGAACCCGTAGAGCACGCCGATACATGGCATGCCATTCTCGTGCGCGCCCTGAACGTCGTGCATGCGGTCGCCAACCATCACAGCGGCAGCGGGGTCGGCGTCGCACTGGGAGATCACGTGTGCAATCACTTCGGCCTTTGGTTCCCGCGTACCATCGAGCTCGCTGCCGACGACGCGTTCAAAATAGGGGGCGAGCTCAAATCGCTCGATGATTCGATTTGCATAGGTTTCTGGCTTCGAAGTAGCAACAAACAGACGCATTCCGGCTGCCTTCAAACCATTCAAGACCTCTGGGATTCCCTCGTATACCTCGTTCTCGAAGAGCCCGACGTCGCCGAACCGCTCTCGGTAGTAGACAATCGCTGACGCAATGAGGTCGGGATCGGTCGTGCCGAGCACCTTTCCAAACGTGCCTCTCAAAGGCGGGCCGATGCACCAGCCGAGCGTGTCTGGGTCCACCGGTGGCAGGCCGAGACAATCGACTGCGTAGGCGATGCAGCGGGTGATGCCTGGCTTTGGGTTCGTGAGGGTGCCGTCGAGGTCGAACAGCACGCTCGCCCCTGTCAATCAATCCTCCTCCGCGATGTAGTTCTCGCGGATCTTGTTGACTTCCTGCTGCATCTCGACGAGCTTTCGGTAGATGCCGTCTTCCTTCTCGAGCAGCTCGTCGTGCGTGCCAACCTCGGCGATCTTGCCGTCGTTGATCACCACGAGCCGGTCGGCGTTTCGAAGTGTGGAGAGGCGGTGGGCAATGGCGAAGGTGGTTCTTCCTTCAACGAGATGCTCGAGCGCTTCCTGGATCATTCGCTCCGTTTCGGTATCGACGCTGGCCGTGGCCTCATCCAGAATGAGCACGCGGGGGTTGTGGAGGATGGCTCGGGCGATAGCGATCCTTTGCCTTTCTCCGCCCGAGAGCCTCTGGCCACGTTCCCCGACGTACGTGTCGTACCCGTCAGGGAAGTTGACGATGAAGTCGTGCGAGTTGGCGGCCTTGGCCGCGCCGATGACTTCCTCGAGCGATGCCTCGGGCCGTCCGTAGGCTATGTTGTCCTTGATTGAGCCGGGGAAGAGATAGCTCTCCTGCAGCACCACGCCCACTTGCCGGCGAAAGTCGTCCAGCTCGATCTTCTTCAGGTCGACCCCATCCATCTGGATATTGCCCTGCGTCGGGTCGTAGAAGCGCATGAGCAGGTTGATCATCGTCGACTTGCCCGCTCCGGAGTGGCCGACGAGGCCGATCATTTCGCCCGCTTTGACCTCCAGGTCGATCCCGTGCAACACTTCGCGGGCTTTCTCGTAGCCGAAGTGAACGTCCGTAAACTTCACGTGCCCCTTGATCGCGGGCATGGGCACCGCATTAGGGATATCTTCGATGTCAATCGGTGTGTCCATCACCTCGAACACTCGCTCGGCGGCGGTGAGGGCGCGAGAAGACCAGTCGATGATGCGCTGGAGCATCATCATCGGTTGCTCCAATCGGGATACATAGGCCAGGAACGCCGTCAGCTCGCCGAGCGTCATCACTCCGCCCAAGACGCCGCGGCCGCCCACGTACCAGACCACGATCGTGCTCATCGCCATCGTGAACATCACGAGCGGGAAGAAGGTCGCCCAGCTAGACTCCGCCGTATAGCCGGATTGAGCCAGATCGGTGATGCGGCGGTTGAAACGCTCAATTTCCCGGTTCTCGCCATGAAAAGCCTTCACCACCCGGGTCCCTTGCAAGATGCCGTTTAGAGCCCCACTTAGCCGCGAAGATTGGTGCCAGAAGCGAGCCCAGACCTGCATCATCCGCTTCCGGAACCACCTCACGGCGAGCAAAACGAGAGGTATTGGAAGGAGCGCCCAAAAGCCGACTTGCCAGTTGATGACCAAGATCGCGACCGGAATGCCGATCATCAGCGCGATTTGGTTCAGCACAACGGGGATGCCGTCCACGAGCACGTCGTAGAGCGCGCCGGTATCGTTCGTCATGCGCGACATGATCGAGCCAACGTTTCTCTTGTCGTAAAAGCTCAAACTCAGCGCCTGAAGCTTCTGAAACAGGCTGTGCCGGATCGCAACCGTGATCTGCATGCCGAGATAAGCAACGTTCCGTCCCCTGGCGATTCGCACCGCCGAAGATGCGATTTGCGACAGCACCAGCGCGCCGATGAGCGGCAAGAAAAGTTCCCGCTGCCCCTTCTGCAGCACGTTGTCCACCATGTACAGCGCGATGGCGGGAGGTACGAGCTCGATGGCGGTGGCGCCCAGCGTAAGAACCGTGCCCCAGATGAGGCGAGCCCGGTGGGGTTTCGTGTATTCGAACAGGCGGAGCAGCGTCTTGCCCCGATTGATGCAGGCGTCGCAGATGTCGGTGTCTTCGGGAAGCGGGCGTCCGCACTTGGGGCAGATGCGGACCTTGTCCTCGATCTCCGGCATCGGCTCGCCTTTGAGGATTGCCTTCAGTCGCTTTTCTGCACCGGCAATCTGCAGCCCGCGCTTGCTTGTGGCGCGCAGGAGCTCTACCGATTGGCCCTTGTAATCGGCAATCAAGGCGGTGGCGTCGACGAGGTCGTCGATGCGAGGGTTCGCCAGGTCCGCGAGCTCGTACTCGGCGATGGTGTCTTCACCAAGGGGAGTGTCTTCCTTCCGAAACGCGCTCAGACCGGTGACTAGGAGGCGCGAGGTGCCGATGCGGCCATCGTGGCGCAGGTCCGCTTCGGTCGTAAAGAGCGGCTCTTCTGTTTCGGGAGGCGGGTTTGGCGTATCGAGCAGTCCAGCCATGAAGGAGGCATCCCTATTGGTCTTCGACCTGTTTAGGAATGTAAAGGCTGTTTACCTGTTCCGAAGGGGTGCCGGCATGGGCCGGCCCCCCTTGCTTTACTTCACGATGCCAGACTTGTTCGGGTAATCCGGCCGCTTGATCGGCTTCTTGGGTGAAGCCTTGAGACGCTCCATGACTTCCTGAACCGCCCGCTCCAACTGCGAATCCCGACCTTGCCGCCAGAGGAACGGGTCGAGCTCGACATCGATATCGGGTGCGACGCCCGGACCTTCGATGACCCACTCGCCAGTCACTGGGTTGTACAGAGCGTCGTCAGGAGAGCTGATTCGGCCTCCGTCGATGACGTTGAACCCATAGTTCGAGATCTGGCCGCCCCAGGTTCGTTTGCCGACAAGTTTGCCGACTTTCGACTGCTTGAACAGAAATGGGAAGATGTCGCCGCCGGATCCGGCCATCTCGTCGATGAGCATCACCTTCGGGCCGTACACGTTGGTTGGAATCTCCCAATCCTTGCCGTAGCGAGTTCGCGAGCCGAAGTCCATTGTGCGCAGCATCTCGCGAATGAAGAAGCCTGTGATAGACCCACCATGGTTGAAGCGGTCGTCCACCACCAGACCCTCTTTGCCCGCCTGGGCATAGTAGTAGCGATTGAACGCCTCCCATCCGCCGGAGCCGGTGTCGGGTACGTGCAGGTAGCCGACCTTGCCGCCGGAGAGTTTCTCGACGGTTCTGCGATTGTCTTCGACCCATGCGCGCTTTCGCAAGTTGTTCTCGCTCGCCACGGGCAGCACGATGGCTTCTCGCGAGCCGACGCCATCGGGGGTCGGGCCGACTTTCACCTTCACCTGCCGCCCGGCTTTGCCTTCCAGAGCTTCATAGATGTCGGTCGCGTCGTTCAGGTCCTTGCCGTCGATCGACAGCAGATACTCGCCGGCCTGGGCGTCGATGCCCGGTTGGGCCATGGGCGCATAGAGACCAGGATTCCAGCGCTCACCGTCGTAGACGCGCGTGATTCGGTAACGGGCGTTCTCAAGCGCGAAATCGATTCCGAGCAATCCGCCTGGTACCGATTTTGCGCCCGGAATGTCGCCACCACCGATGAACATATGGCCGACATTCAACTCACCGAGCATGTCTGTGAAGAGATAGTTAAGGTCATCTCTCGACGCAACATACGGCAGGAATGCCTCATACCGCTTTTCGAGGGCAACCGTGTCCACGCCGTGCATGTTCGGATCGTAGAAAAGCAGGCGTTGATTTCGCCAAACCTCGTGGTACATGCGAGCCCACTCGACCTTTGGATCGATCTTCACCTTGACGCCACTCATATCCACCGGCGGACCACCGATCGCGGCAGGTGCAGCGGTTGGGACCACGCTGATGGCCTGGCCCCGTCCGATCAGGATCTTCGATCCGTCGTTGGACACCGAGTAAGCATTGATGCCACTCGCAAAGGGGGTGAGCTTACGGTCTGCAAGGGTCCACTTGAGCAGCGTAGGCGGCTCGCTCTGCGTGATGGCGGAAGCGCGGGGTGGCCGGGATGCAACAAAGAACGTGCCGGGAGGGCCGGCTTCCAGTCCACCGTAACCTGCGGCCGGAACCGGCAGAACGATGATGCGCCGCTCGATACGTTCAAGGTCGATCTTAAAGGGCTCCGGCTTCGGCGGAGCGGGCTTGGCACCCTCCTCATCGCTCTCAGGGTTAAGCGGGTTCGGCCCATCTTTGGCTAAGACAACCGCGTAGATGCTGCTGGTGAAGTTCGGTGCCGTGAACCCACCGATGTCCTGCGGGTCGCGGGCCAGCGCCGAGTTGGTGCTCGCGAGGAAGTAGAGATGCTTCCTGTCGCGATCGAAGATCGGGCCAAATGCGTCCGCCATCGAGTCCGTGATTTGAGTGGTCTTGCCGTTGTCCAGGTTGTGGAGGAAGACCGCGTTCAGGTGATTCGGCAGGTCGCGGCTCCACGTCAGCCACTTGCTGTCGGGTGACCACTTGGGGTCGGGGACGCTGCTGCCCCGGTACGTGCCGGTGTCGATCTTCTTCGACTTTCCGGTGGCAACGTCCAGCACCCAGAAGGCGAGCTTGTTGTCGCGATAGGCAATCTTTGAGGAGTCGGGAGACCAGACAGGCTCGGAATAAAAGGCGGGAGGATCGCCGAGGGACACTCGCTTCTCCGTATTGGTGGCGAGATCGTAAAGGGCCATCTCCTGCACGTCCGCCTCATCGGTGATGTAGGCAATCGTCTTCGCGTCCGGCGACCATGCGGGCTCGCGGCGGTGGATGCCCTGCTTGCCTTCCAGAACCCTTGCGTCTCCTTTCGCAACCGGAACGGTATACACCCACCCCCGGCTCTCGCTGAGAACCCGCTGTCCCGTGGGGGAAAGGCTGAGTGAGGCCGGCGTGAGGTCTTTAAACTGCGGTCGAACCTCAGGGAAGTCGCTGTCGATCTCGATCGCCAACCGCTTGGACTGCTTCGTGCCGAGGTCATAGACGTTTAGCGACCCAAACTTCTCATAAACGATCGCGCCTGCGCCGGCGCTCGCATTCTTGACGTCGAATCCCTCGCCCTTGATCTCCTCGCTCAGCTTCTTGGTTTTCAAGTCGTACCGAGAGATGCCATAGACGCCGCGAGGATCGGAGATGAAGTAGATCGAGTCGCCGACCCACATTGGAAAGACATCGTTCGTGTTGTGATGAGGCAGCGAGGTCACCTTGGAATCGGCGAGTTGGCCGATCCATACGGGACTCACCTGTCCGCCCCGGTATCGCTTCCAAGCTTGCTGCGAACGATATCGAGGTGTGTAAGCGAGTCGAGTGCCGTCAGGTGAGAACGAGCCCGCGTGAGCCGCCGGAAAAGGCAGCCGCTTCGGCACGCCACCCGTGACGGCCACGGTGTAAAGCTCCAGATGATCTGTATTAGCGAGCGATGCGCCTCTAAAGAGGATCGACTTCCCATCAGGGCGCCAGCCTAAAACGATCTCTGCGCCTGGATGTGCGGTGAGGCGCTTCGGAACTCCTCCTTCTGCGGGCATCACGAAAACATCCATATTGCCGTCATACAAGCCTGAGAAAGCGATCAGCTTGCCATCCGGCGAGTATCGCGGGTTCATCTCGATGCCAGTTCCGCTCGTCAGGCGTAAAGCCCTGCCCCCTTCGCGCGGCACCGTCCAAAGGTCTCCCGCGAATTCAAACGCGACGCTAGTCGCATTGATTGTGGGGCTTCGCATGAGACGGGGTGCCGGGCCGGGATCGTAGGCTTGGGCAGCGACAAGGAAGGCAAGCGTGAGCATCGCCTTCACTATCACGCATTTGCCGCCGGTGGTGCAAGGTCCAACTGTGCAGGTCTCAACATTGAAGGCGTTCGAGTAGGTTGTTTGTTCCGTTCATCCAATGAGCAGGGATCGGCATTTGCTGCCGAGGATTTGGCAACAAGCTTTAGAACACTCAGCCACAAATAGCAGACGCACGGCAGTCATTAGAAACTGTTTTACAAGTTTTCTGGTGTTATATATATTTCTTGCGGTTTTCGCAGCAATAAATTAGTTGTATCGTGGTAGAATTCTCAACAGGAGCGCCGTTGTACTGACAGTGCCGGAATACGAGCCGGTGGACGCTGCCTGGGAGAGAGACAATTGAATAAACGAATACTAAGCTGCGGCTTAACGCTCATGGCGGCCGCAGCCTTGATTATCGCCGGCTGCGCCGGCGATGCCACCGCTCCAATCGGAACTGGCAGCACAGACGGCAGCACCAGCGGCGGCACCGCGCCCACTGTGGTTCTCACGTCGCCTGCAAACGGTGCCGGAGCCGCGTTCACTTCGAAGCGAATCACCGCCACCTTTAGCAAGGTCATGGATCCTTCGAGCTTGAATGCATCCACATTCCTCGCTTCAACCGTAGATGGCCCACTGGTCGGAACGGTTTCTTACCTCAACAACACGGCCACGCTGCACTTCGACACGAATATGCCGGCGAATACGCTCGTGAATGCGCGGATCACTACCGGCGCAATGGATCCGGGCGGCAGACACCTGGCATCCAACTACAACTGGTCGTTCACCACTGGGTCCGCGCCTGATGGCAGTGCCCCAACGGTCAGCTCGACTGATCCCGCCAACGGTGCAACCGGCGTTGCGCTCAACAAGAAGATCGTCGCGGCGTTTAGCGAGAACATGCTCGGCGATTCAGTCAACACGGATACCTTCCGAGTAGACGGCCCAGCCGGCCAGGTCGACGGAAATGTCGGACTCTTCGACAACGTGGCCAACTTCAAGCCGACCGTTAACTTCCTTCCCAACACGACCTACACCGTGACCATCACGACAGGGGTCATGGACCTTTCCGACAACCACATGGCGGAGAACAAGGTTTGGACGTTCACTACCGGCACCAACCTCGACACCACCGCTCCTCGCATCGTCCTCACTGACCCGGCGGCGAATGAGACGAATGTGGCGACCAGCAAGAGCGTTTCCGTCACGTTCAGCGAAGAGATGGATGTGGACTCGCTCCGATCCAACACTCTCACCCTCACACGAGCGAACGGCGACGTCGTTCCTTCGACTATCACCTACTCGAACCTGATTGCAGTGCTTGATCCAAATGCCGCATTGGCAGCTAATGAGGTCTACACGGTCACTGCTACCACGTTCATCACCGACACGTCCGGCAACGGCTTGGACAAGAAATACATCTGGAGCTTCACAACCGCCGCCGGCGGCGACGCGAGCGCTCCTCTTATCACCGCAACGAACCCCGGCGACGGCGCCACCAACGTGTTCCTGAACCGAAGCATCAACGCTTCATTCAATGAGCCGATGACCGCCACCTCCTTCAACACCTCCACCTACACGGTCGATGGAGTTGCGGGCATCGTTTCCTATGAGACGAGCAACCGTATCGCCACCTTCAACCCGATTGCCGACCTGCTTCCGAACACGACCTACACCGCTCACATGGAGACAGGCGTGACGGATGCCTCCGGCAACCACCTTGCTGAGCGATACACGTGGACCTTCACGACGGGAACCCAGCGAGCCCAGCAGAACATCAATCTCGGCGCAGCCACCAGCTACGCAGTGCTTGCCGGTTCCACGGTAACCAACGCAGGACCCACCGTCATCAACGGTGACCTCGGCGTGAGCCCAGGCTCCGCGGTCGTAGGCTTTCCACCAGGAGAGGTCAACGGCAACACCCACGCAGGAGACGCACAAGCCGCCCAGGCGAAGGCCGACCTGCTTCAGGGACAGCTCGAAGCTGCCGGACTTCTCGGAGGCCAAACCCTTCCTGGAGACCTCAGCGGACTGACCTTCACCCCTGGTCTGTACAAGAACTCGACTTCGGTCATGCTCTCGGCAGGCAACGTCACCCTCGACGCACAAGGCGATGCCGATGCGGTGTTCATCTTCCAGATGGGCAGCACGTTGACAACGTCCACTGGCACCCAGGTTGTTTTGGCCAACGGAGCCAAAGCCCAGAACGTGTACTGGTCCGTCGGAACATCCGCCACGCTCGGTGTGAATTCCATCTTCAAGGGCATCGTCCTTGCTGAGGTTTCGATCACCGTGAACAACGGAGCCGTTGCAGACGGCACGTTCCTGACCAAGGTCGGAGCGGTAACGCTGGAGTCCAACACGGTCACGCGCAGCCCTCGCCGGCTTCGCTAGTCACCTTCTATCCGCTACAACGGCCTTGCCTCCAATCGGGGGCAGGGCTGTTTCTCTTTTGTGTCGGTAGAATGACCGAGCAATGCCCGCAAAACGGAAGAAGCGCCAAGACGAGCTGGACATGACACAGATGGCTCAGGCGGGTGTTTCCGATTCCGAAATTGCCGAAAAGCTCAAGATGACCGCACCCGAGCTAAGGCAGGCCTGGGAAGCGTTGCTTGAGCGAGTGCATGCCAAGAACCGCGCCGAAGCAATCGAACTTGTGATCGCTCGGCGAATCTTGGAAGCCAAGAGTGCGTTGCTTGATGAGCAGGCCGAGCTCGCCCTGATCATCGCCAATCACCAGGACGAGGCGGTCCTGATCCTCAACAACATGGGCACCATCACGGGAGTGGGCCAAACGAGCGCCACCGTTCTGGGCAGGGTCGCATCTGATCTAATCGGCATGCCGGTAGATGTATTGCTTGCCGGAAGAATAAAGGGCGTCGATACCAGCAGCGACGAGATGGCCCGTGCCCAAGCCGGCGAGCGCGTTCACTCCACTCGTACTCACGAGCGGGACGACGGCACCACCTTCGAGGCCGAGCACACCCTGATCGCCATCGTTGGCCGGTCCGGAGAAGTAAGCGGTTTCGCCCGAGACATCTGCGACCTCACCCAGCGGCGCATTCACGAGGTCCGAATCGAAGAGCTCGGCGCCTCAGTCGCACTCCTCGTCAAGGGTTAATTATCGCAACGGAATCCTGAGTATCGAGAGCGAAAGGGCCGGAAACCGGTGGCTCATCCTATCCGATACCTTGCTGAGCTTCGACACCTTCGGCGCGATCCGTTTCGGGGCTTCAAAGGAATTCTCTTCACTCAGACTTGTGCCTGAAAGGATCGTGACGGTGCCTTCCGTTGACAGCTTGCGCCCCGTAAGGTTAAGGGTGGCCATGCGTGCCGTGCTTGCACCGTTGACTACTTTCACGATCAGCTCCTTCCGCGCAGTATCAATCCCAGCCACCGCGACAAAGTCAGGCCGCCCTTCCTCCACAAGCTCTTCAACCAGCTTCCCGTCGAGATAGCCTCTTGTACGGGCGCCGTCCCGCTCCAATCGGATGTCATACCATCTGCCAGTCTCGATAGAGCCGCTCACACCCTTCCCCACGCGCTCGTCATCGCGCTGAAAAGCATGAACCGTGTTGTTCCAGCCACCTAGGTTCCACTGGAATGTCCCGCGCTCGCCGGAGCCCAGCAGAATAATGAATCCCTCGGCTCCACTGAGCTTCTTCGCCTTAAGCGATAGGGAAACACTCTGGTTAGGTCGCACCGATGCCTCTCGGAGAAGCGCACGCCGATTCTCTTCGAGCCCGGTCTGGCTAATGACGCCATCCGCGACGGACCACTTGCCCATAGGCGACTGCAGGTCTTCTTGCCTAATGCCCGCGCTCGTGTAGATGGTTTGGCCGTCCACCTTCAACTCGACATCCCTGAATTCCGCCGCCGTCCGCCAAGTGACCAATCCAGCCAGCCCCTGCACCGCCGGAGCCTCGCCGACCGGAGCCGTCACCTTGTGCTGGACGATCTGGCTAGGAAGGTTGGACCCAAAAAGCTGCTGCACCCAGTAAGAAGGCGTGCCATAGGAGCGTTGGGAGTCGAACGGGATGGCGTTCGGGTTCCACTGCCGATTGTTGACGTTCTCCAAGAGCGGTGCATAAGAGGCCAGCCGCACGACATCCGCATTGCGCTCCATTCCCGTCATAAACGCCGCCTCCCCAAGCGCCGCCGCCAGGTTCCCTCGTCCGCTGCCGTTGGTGACGGCGTATTCGCCAACGTAAATCTTCGGCCCGCTGCGGCTATAGCTGTCGTAGCGCTTCGCATTGCTCCAGAACCACGAAGGCGTGCTGTAGTAGTGCTCGTCGATCAGCTCGTAAGGAGCGCTGGTCGGCAACCCGCCACCCCACAAGTCGGCAATCCTCACAATCTCCGGATACTTCGCATGGATCGCCTTAGAGAAGAGCCCAAACCGCTCGTTGTAAGCGGGACCCCCATTCTCGTTCCCAATCTCGATGTACTTCAGGTTAAACGGTGTCGGGTGACCGTTCGAGGCTCGCAGAGCTCCCCACTTGCTCGTAACCGGACCGTTCGCATACTCGATCGCATCCAGCGCATCCTGCAGATACCGATCCATCTTCGCCATCGGTGCGACTTCACCGTGCGACATCCCGACGTTGACCACAAACATCGGCTCCGCCTTCATATCCTCACACCACTGCAGGTACTCGTGGAATCCGAGGCCGTTCGAGATCGGATACCCCCATTGGCTCCTCGCCATCCCCTTCCGGGCCTCGACAGGCCCTAGCGTGTCCTTCCAATTCCACGCAATCGGTAGCATGTCCCCTTCCACAAAGCACCCGCCCGGAAACCTAACGAAACCAGGCTTGATAGCGCCGATATGTTGCGCCAGGTCCTTTCTCAAGCCACCTCGGGTGTCGAGTGGTATCAACGAGGCGTATCCGATCCACAGCTTTCCCGGCTTCGTTGTTGAGAGCGTGAGGTTCCCTTTCGGACTGGTCTCCGAAGATCGAAAGGTCGCCTCGAACCGCTTCCAATCGTCCCCAGGCGCGTCGAAGGTGTTCGTATAAACCGTGCTTGATTCAGTGCCCACCTTTGCTGAGAGACCGGTGTCTCCTTTCATCCACAGCGTCAGCTTGTAGCTCGCACCTCGAATAAGCGGAATTCCCCAAAAGCCCTGGTTTTGCAGGATGATGTTGCCGCTATCCGAATTCTGATCGATTCTGAGAGATTGCGAACGAGATGCGTTTAAGCGAACCTCCCGGTCGACGAAGACGCCTCCAGACTTCCCAGTCGCCCTCCCACCGCTCCCGGAGGCATACACAGCCCAATTCCAGCCCACGGGAAGTTTGCCCGGCTCACCTCCTTCCATCCCTCGATTTCGGAGCAGCTCGGCATACACCCCACCCTCGCCCGCCTGGTTGATTTCCTCGAAGAAGATGCCGTACATCGAAGAATTCGGCCGGACAGTGGGCCGATCCATGTGAACGGTGACTTGGGCATCTACGCTCAAAAGGAGCGATGCGAGCATGAGAGTGAGGCTCATAGGTTGGTCAAGTATACGATTGGGCCAAGTTTTCTAGGTCGAGGGCTCATTGCATGCCGCTGACCGATACCCTGGAAAAGTGAGGTTCCGACCGTTCGTCTCGATCTTCACATTGTCGCTTCTGGCTGCTGCAGCGGCGGTGGTGAACTTGTATTGGACACTCTTGACGAGCCAGCGGCCTGATGCGGCGTCCGTTTGGGCAGCCGGCATTTCGCTCTCCCTGCTAGATGTCTCTCTCGTTTAGGCGCTTGAACATTCCGAAGTGCGGGATGGTGACTTCCTCGAACATCTCGCCTTCGATCTGATAGCCCATACGTTCGTAGAACCGGACAGCCGTGTCTCGGGAGTGGAGGGTCATGGTTTGGAGGGCCCTTTGCCGCGCGAGGTCCTCGGAGGCTTGCACGAGGCGGGTGCCGATTCCGGTTCCTTGCAGGTCGGGTCGAACGGCTACCTGCCGCATTTTGATCTCTCCATCGGGCATCGGCACGAGCACGAGGCAGGCGATCACGTGGTCGTCTTCAAAGGCCGCCAGATGGATCTCGTTCGACTCTGCGGCGAGTTCCTCTTCGCTGAGATCGAGGCCCAGAGGGATTCGCAGGACGGCCCGCCGAAGCTCCACCGTCTGGCGGTACTCGGGCGAGCCGTGGGGGACTTCTCGGATCTGGATCACTTCTTCGCGGGTTTCTTTGCGGGGGCTTTGGCTTTCGGCTTTGCCTTCGGGGCGGCCTTCTTTCTGACGAACTTGCGCGTGGAGGGGCCGGCGTCTCGCTTTGCCTGCAGGAGCGTTGCGGCTTGCTCCGGAGTGAGGTTTGCCGGATCGGTGCCTCGAGGAAGGGTGGCGTTGGTCTCGCCGTCGGTCACATAGGGGCCGAAGCGGCCGGCCAGGACTTTGACAGGGCCGGAAGAGCCTTCGAGCTGGCCGAACTCCTTCAAGGCACTTGGTGCGGCTCGTTTGCCTCCATACTTGGGCTGCTTGAGGCGCTCGACGGCCTCCTCCACGCTCATCGTCGCTCCGGCTTTCCATTCCTCGACGGTTCGCCTTTCGCTCCCTGACTCCAGGTACGCGCCGTACTTGCCCACCTTGAAGGAGATGGGCTCTCCGGTCTCAGGATGAGTGCCGATCTCGCGGGGGAGTTGGCGGAGGAGGCCGAGGTCTTCGGCGCTTAGGGAATGCGGATCGACGTTTGGCGGGAGGCTGATCCAGGTGGGCTTCTCCTTCGCCTCGATCTCCTCGGGAGTGCGCTCGAGTTCGAGATAGTAGCCCTGGTTGAACTTGACGAGAAGTCTGCGGCCGCTGATCGGGTCGTCGCCGATGGACTGGGCGGGGGCATCCTTCTTGTTCAGGAGTTCGACAGCTTTCTCCACCGTCATGTCGCCGGGAGCGAAGTCGTCGGGGACGTTTCCGTAGCGCTTGTTGTCTTCTCCACCGACCTGCAGGAAGGCACGGCCATCTTTGCCGTTTCGGACGACGATCATCTCGCCGGTTTCGGGGTGGGGGCCGACTTGGAAGGCGGGATACGGGATCGTCTTCTTTCGCTCCTCGACCATGGGTCGGAGGCCGGGCTTTTCGGCGCTCCCCATGAAGAATTCCTGGAGATACTCCTTCGAGCCACGCTCGCCTCCAGCAATGCGGTCGAGCTCTTCGTCCATTCGGGCGGTAAAGCCGAGGTCCGTTAGCTCGTGGAAGTTACTTTCCAGAACCTCATAAGCAAGGAATGCCTTGAAGGTTGGAACGAGCTGCTTGCCGGCTTTTCTCACGTATCCGCGATCGACCACGGTGGCGATGATGCTGGCGTAGGTGCTCGGGCGGCCAATGCCCTGCTCTTCCAGTTTCTTGATGAGGGTTGCGTCGGTGAATCTTGCCGGGGGCTTCGTTTTGTGCCCGAGCGCGTTGACTTTGCGGAGGTCGACTTCTTGGCCGTTTCTCAGGTTCGGGAGGAGGCGCTCTCTGGGGTCTTCTTTGTCCTGGCTATCGTCGTTCGCTTCGTCTTTGCCTTCTGAATAGACTCTGAGGAAGCCTTCGAAGAGGATCTGCTTGCCGGTGGCGAGGAAGGTTAGCTTGCCTTCTGTTGTGTCCACGGAGATGTCGGCTTCGGTCTTCAGCACTCTCGCGGGCTTCATTTGGCACGCCATCGTGCGCTGCCAGATGAGCGTGTAGATCCTTAGCTGGTCGTCGTTGAGGAATCTTCGAATCTCATCCGGTCTGCGGTGGCTGTCGGTGGGGCGGATGGCTTCGTGGGCTTCCTGAGCGTTGCGGACTTTGCTGGTGTAGTGCTGCGGCTTGTCGGGCAGGCAGTCAGGGTAGTCGCGTTTGATGGTGTCGCGGATTCGGCCCAGGGCGTCGGAGCTCAGGGTTAGCGAGTCGGTCCTCATATAAGTAATGAGTCCGGTGGGCTCGCCGTTGATTTCCACGCCTTCGTAGAGAGTCTGAGCGATGCGCATGGTGCGGTCGGCGCTGAAGCCGAACTTCCGGTTGGCATCCTGCTGGAGCGTGGTGGTCATGAAGGGAGGGGCCGGTTTTTCTTGGGCCTCACTTGCTTCGAGCCTCGACACCGTGTAGGGTTTGGCGGCTCTTGCGGCTTCGGCCAGCTTGTTTGCTCTGGCTTCGTCGAGCTGGAGGACTTTACGGCCCTCTTTCAGCACGCCGGTGGTGTCGTCGAAATCGCTTCCGTTGGCTACTCTCGCGCCAGCAACCGTTCTCAGCTCAGCGGTGAAGGGCTTCTTGTCAGCTTCTACTTCTATCTTGAGGTCCCAGTAGCCGGCTTCCCGGAAGTTTCTTCTGGCGATCTCTCTTTCGACGATCAGCTTCACGGCGGGGCTCTGGACACGGCCTGCGCTCAGGTTCTTGGTTACTCTCGACCAGAGGACGGGAGACAGGGTGTAGCCGTAGAGGCGGTCGAGGATTCTTCTTGTTTCCTGGGCCTCGACCAGGCACTCGTCCACCTGGCGTGGATGTTCGAGGGCTTCGAGGATGGCGTTCTTGGTGATTTCGTGGAAGGCGATACGCTTAATTTCGACGCCCTTGCCAGGCTTCAAGACTTTGAGGAGGTGCCAGGAAATGGCTTCGCCTTCGCGATCTTCGTCAGTTGCGAGCACGAGGGTGTCTTTGCCCTTCATCGCTTCCCGCAGCTTCTTCACCTGCGCCATCTTCTCGGGCGGGACTTCGTAGAAGGGCTCGAAGTTGTTGTCGACATCGACTGCGTAATCGGCCCACCACTTCTTTCGGAACTCCTCGGGGACGCCCTTGGCATTGGGCGCAAGATCGCGAATATGGCCGATGCTTGCTTCCACCTCATAGTCGCTACCGAGGTAGCTGCTGATGGTTCGCGCTTTGGCGGGAGATTCGACGATGACGAGCTTTTTTGCCATGAGTTGTCGCTAGTGTAGACGGAGCAGCGAGACTGACCGTAACCAGCGGGTCACTGTACCCCGGCTGTGGAGGGTGACGTTTCGGAGGAGGGGGATGTTCCGGAGGATGGGAGGGCCGGAGGATGGGAGGAGAGCAAGGTGTATAACTTCATCCCGTCTTCCCATCCTCCGGTCCTCCGACCCTCCGACCCCTCCCTCACTCATTCGCCCATCTATTGATCAGCCACCAGCCCGCCTGGTCGTGGGGCACGAATTTGGGGTGGGTTAGCATTTCGAAGCTGGGGATGTAGCCCAGGGAGCCGTCACCGTATTGTTTGATGCGTCGGATGACCAAGTCCACGTGCTCTCTCGCGATGCGACAGCGCTCGATATCAGCGGCGGAGCCGCCTCGGTAGTGGGTGGCTTTGGCGGTTCTGCCTAGGTTTTCGAAGGTTTGGCGGGCGGGGGTGATGGCGGCGATGGCTTTGCCGACTTCTCCTTCTGCGTAGGCTTTATGGGCGGCTTCGGCGAATCTCACGAACTCGATAGCGCCGCGTCCGAACTCGGCGATGCCTCGGCTGGAGGCGTCGGGGGCGAAGGCGATGGCTCGCTGGAAGATGTCCAGCGCTTTGTCGCCCGGCTCGCCGCAGAGGTCTTCGCAGTTCCTGAGCCAGAGGAGGAAGGGGTTGGAGTAGAGGAGGAGGCGGGCCTTTAGGGAGCTTCGGATGCCGGTGAACTCGAACATGCCCCCGGCATCTTGGAGTTCGCATCCCAGTAGGCGAGCCCATTCTTCGTAGCGTTCGCTTTGGTCGAGGTAGGCCTTGAGGAAGACCGGGGCTTCTCGTAGCTCTTTGTAATCCGTAGTGTCCGGCGAGGATCCCGGGTTCTGAAGTAAGCGGCCAGCCCCCTTGATCGCGGGCAGGATCGTTTCGTAGTTGCCCATGAGCCCGCACTCCCAGGTCGTTACGCAGACTCCGTAGGCGTTCATCTCATGGGCTGCCTTCGCGTGCTGGCGAACGTTCTGCTCGCTTTGCGGGAGGTGGAGCCAGGTGGCGTTGTAGGTGTGGAGGGTGGGGCAGAAGACGACTTCGAAGCCTTTGTCGATGAAGAGCCGGCTCGTCTCGGAAGGGCCGTTGAAGTACTGCCAGTCGAAGATGAGCGTGTTCTTCGGCATGAGATCCAGGGCGGTAGGGTGGGTGAGGAACATGTCTCCCCACACCGCGGGCCGCCGCCCGGCCGCGCTGACGGTCTTCGCCAGCACGCCGAAGTGCTCGCCATAGATCTGTGCCTTTCCGTCGATGCCTGCTACCTTTTCAAATTGGGCCACGCGAGCGGAGCATTTGGGGCATTGGCCGAGCTGCCAGGTTTCGTCGCCACCCAGGTGGATGATCTCGGAGTCGAAGACCGACAGGGTGTCGTCGACGATTTTTTCGCAAAGCTTGAAGAAGTGTGGATTGCTCGGACAGGCCTGCATTCCCTCAAACCGCGACTCTGCAAATTGCTGCCCCTCCTCTGTATAGAGGAAGCCTTCCATGTGCCCCAGAAGGTTGATAAACGGAATGATCTGAAGGCTTGGAAACTCTTTCTGAAGCCTCTTTATGGTCTCCGCAGTGACCGATCCCTCCCCATGCACCCACGGAATGGAGGGAAATGCGAAGCGGTGCTCCATGTAAATGCCAAAAGCGCTGTATCCTGCGTCTAAAGATAGGGTGCAAAAATTGCTTAGTTGGTCGTATGAAGGGGACTGCTCTCGAGCCAGATCATAGGTCCACATGCGGAGCGACATGGGGGGAAGGCTACCTTTCGAGTCTCGAAATAGGTATTTCCACCAGTTTTCCACCAGGTAGCCCTAAGTTTTTGCTGAAGTTAGGCCAACTAATACTAAATAGAGCTATTCCGCTTCGAGATTTATGCAGTAGCGCGAGCAAACCCTCCAGCATAGCTGTACAGAGGGGGGTAAATGCAATTCTTGACGGGAGAAATTGTGTGCCGCACAATGCCTCCGATGACTGCCAAAACTCTTTCTTGGGCCACTTTCGGCCTCTTGCTTACTGGATCTATCCCCTTTGTCTCCGACCCGGCCGTGACGGCTGCGGCTCAGCCAGACGGTCTCATCGACGTGCGGCCGATGAGTGTCGCGCTTCCTCCATGCGGCGATTGCAACACTGCGCCAACGCAGGAATTTCAGAAGGCGTACGCCATTGACCTGAATTCCCTTTGCGCCCCAGCAACCCCTTACCGGGTTGCGGTCCGACTTTCCTCAAAGATCATTTGCGAGTTCGGATCCTATTGGGTCTGTGAGGATTCCTCGAGCATGGCCTGCAGCGTATACGCCGCTCGACCTTCATGCCCACAGGACTCGTGCAAGCGATGAGAACCAACGCCCGAACCCTTGGCTTCTCGCTTGTGGAAACTCTCGTCGTAATCTCCGTGATCTCGGTTATTTCCGGAATCATGCTGCCTGTTCTGGTTAACAGCAAGAAGTCGGCGCACAAGACCGACAACCTGAGCAAGCTTCGCCAGCTCGGCCAGGCCGGTGCCATGTATGAGAGCCAGTACGGAGAATTCCCAATCAGCACACAGCAACTGGTCAATTCCGGAATGGTCCCATCGACCTTGTGCACCTCCGTTACGGATACAACGAAAACCGGCATCGCCAACGAGCTTGCCGTCTTCACGAATCCCAAACTGCGAACCGGCGCGAAGATTCCCGTGACCGACTATAAGAGCAGCTTTGTCGGCCTGGCCGAGTTTGGCCTCTCCGCGAAGGTGATGGACGAGTACATCCTCACCGGCCCCAACGCCGGCTGGCTCATCGACGCGACGGATAGCGAGCGAACCGAGTGGCCAACTCCCACCCAGTGGAAGGGCACCTATCGGCGCCTCACGACTGAGGGTGCCGTGATCGTCCGAAAGCATCAGGATATGGAATGCTACGATGGGGAGCAGGCAAAGCCTTGCCGTGTCTCCGCTCAATTGTTTGTCGATCCCAATCCTTATCTCGCGGAGCGCATCAAATCGGACGGGCAGCAACCTTCTCGGCACTAGCACTGGTTCTAAGAGTCGCCTCTTACGCCTTCTTGGGATTCTTATACGGCCTCGGTTGGACGGGCCGGAGTGGAAACACACTCTGGCCGGTTATCGGGCGGGCCGCGTTTGTAATCGCTGTGGCGTATGCGGCCGCCTTCGTCTTATGGAAAACAAAGTTTCCCTGGCTGGTTGCCGGGGTGGTTTGCGGGATCGTCGAGGTATTGATCTCGATACCGTATTTGTTGCGGTACGACAGGACATGGCAGTCAATCGCCGTGCCGTTTATGGAGTGGTTCGTTGTAGGGAGCATCGCCGCCTTGGTGGCGATGCTGGTTCCGACCGATAGGCCGAAAAAACCCGACCAGCGAAACACCTATTATTAGGCCTCACCTATACGTTTGAGGCTCCCGCCCTTCCGCGATCTAGCGGAAGGGCGTTTTGTTACAGCAATTTTCACAGGGTAGCCCTGTCAGAGTGTGGCTGCCCCCCCGAAATATGGAAATGGAGTACAGGGGAAGCTAATCTCAAATGGGACTGTTTACAAAGAAATCTTACGTCGGCGTCGACCTCGGCACCCACGCCTTAAAGGCAGTGCAGGTTGAAAAGTCCGGCAATATGTGGCGTATCTCTCACGCAGCCGTCGCACCGACGCCGCCTGATTGTATAAGAGACGGAGTGGTATCGGATCAAGATTCACTTTCTTCGGCGCTGAGGCAAATGTTGAAGAACGGTGGCATCTCCGCCACCAGCGCTCACATCGCCGCCGCCGGAGCTGCGGTGTTTGTCCGCGTAGTGCCTTTTCCGAAGATGCCCGAAGCGGTCTTGCGAAAGTCGATTAAATACGAAGCCAGCCGCTACGTGCCTGGATCAGTCGACGACAGCTACATCGAGTTCGAGATCGTTGGACCGATCAACGAAACTCAGATGAACGTGCTCATCGTGGCCGCTCCGAAAGACATCGTAGAAAGCCGGATTCGAGCTTGCGAAGCTGCCGGGTTGGAAGTCGAGTCGGTTGATATCGAGGTCTTCGCCTCCTATCGATCACTCATCGAAACCTCTCCCAACTATGACGTGACCGACTCGACCATCGCGCTCGTGGACATTGGAGCTTCCAGCACCAGCGTGAGCGTGATTAACAAGGGAGTGTTCGCCATGAACCGAGCCATCCCGAGCGGTGGCCGCACACTCACCGATGAGCTCAAGAAGCGCTTCAACTTGGAAGACGAAGATGCCGAAGAGGGCAAGGCTCAGCTCGACGTTCGCGGCTTTCTCCCGAACATGGGAATCGAAGAAACCCCGCCGCTTCGAGTCATCCAGCCTCAGCTCGAGGACATGGTGCGAGAGATTCGCCGATCGATGAATTATTTCCAGTCGCAGCAGGCTGAAAGCGGCGAAGGCAGCACGGTAGACAAAATCGTCCTTACCGGCGGCGGTGCCAAACTGACCGGCCTTGCCGAGTATCTGACGCAGAGACTCAGCATGCCTGTCGAGTCGCCAGGTGTGTTTTCCAACTCGCGAATCCTTCCGCCTGTCGCCGACTTCGGCGCTGGCGAAGACCTCGCCGTCGCATCGGGACTGGCCCTGAGATCCTACGGGAAGGGCGCATAAGACCATGCCGTATATCAATCTAATTCAAGAACAGCGAGCATCGTCTCGTAAAAACGAAGTCCGCGCTCGTGCCGGGTTCTTCACCTTCGTCGGCGTAGGCGTGGTCTCCGTCTTAAGCTATGGTGGGCTGTTCCTCAAGAACGCCGATCTGAAGGACAAGGAAGCCAGCCTTGTACTAGAGCTCCAGCGCCTCGAGCCCATGAAGAAGCAGATCGAGGCCAACAAGGAGATTGAATCCGGTCTTCAGCCGCGATTGGTCAGTCTTGAGGAAGCGCAACAGCTCACGGATCGCTGGATCCACATCCTGAACCACTTTACGACCCAGACCCCGAAGAACACCTGGCTCACAAACGTCAGAAGCGCCGCCAACGACCCTCAAAAGGGCGTTATGGTTAGCCTCATCGGCATGTCCACTTCGCAAGATCCGGTGGGCGAGTTTATGCAGAGGGTTCAAAACGAGCCCAACCTCACGGGTGTCAACTTGAAGTATACGAACGAAAAACCAACCCTTGGAGGACCCGCCATCGAATTCGAGCTTGAAGCTGAAGTCGCCGGCACGGCACCCAAGAAGACGAAGGAAGAGGAGGACGCAAAGTGAGCAAACAGCCCGATTTCAGAATCTTTTTAGGACTCGCAGCCGCCTCCGTGCTCATCGGCGGATTCATGGTCTACTCGCAGTGGAACAGCGTCTCCGAACAACAGGCGCGTGTCGATGACGTGCAAAAGCAAGTCGACGACGCGGCGGGCGTCCGCAAGGAACTGGCTGACTCCGAGGAGCGGCTTTCGCAGCTAAAGATCAAGCTCGCACATCTTGAGAAGGGCGTGCCCGACTATCGATACATCCCGACGCTGCTTGCAGAGCTGGAGAAGTTCGGCAACGCCAACGGTATTCATGTGACGGCCGTGCGGCCCATGGCTGCCAAGCCCAGCGCGAAGCCGGACGAAAAGGCCACGCGTAAGGCTTACGATGAATACACGGTCGAGGTGAAGGGTAGAGGAACCTATGCAGACGGACTGCGATTTTTGCGAGCGCTGCACCGATTCCCGAAGGTCGTCGCGGCTCGAACGGTATCTCTGCAACCAAGGGTGCTCTCAAATGACCCTGCAGGTGCCGGGCCCAATTTAGAGATGACAGTAGAATTGCAACTGTTCGTATTTCCCGAAGCGAAAGAACCTGCAACCGCAGCAGGTGAAGAGAAGCCGGCAAGCTCGGTGGCGGTGTCGGAGGTGGGTAGCAATGGATGAGAAGAAGAAACTAATTATCTTGGGCGTCTTGGGCGCGATGATGCTCGGTATCGGCGCGTTCACCTTTATGCCCAAGGGCGAAGAACCCGCTCCGGTTACAAAGAAAGAGGTTCCCGAATTCCTCAAGGAAAATGAGGCCGCGAAGGAAGCAGAAAAGGAAGCTCCGCGCAACCCTCTGCTAGCAGCGAACCTCGCATCGCGAGACCCCTTTGAGGTCCCTGCATCGATGCAGGTACCTGCAAACATCGAGAGCCCCATTCGGACGCAACTGCAAGAGCCGACGCGAAGGCCCAACAATTTCAACGTTGGCAACGTTCGCCCGGTGGGACTTGGAAGCTTTGGCCAGCTCGGCGGCCCGCAGACCGCTGAGCTCAATGCACAGAAGGTCGGCGAACCTGAGGTGCCGTTCGGCTACACCGTTGGAGGAGTGGTCGTCGGTGCTCGACCCGCAGTCGTTTTTAAGGATGCCGCGGGAAATCAGCGGCTCGTCATGCAAGGTGGAGACGTGGATGGAGAATCCACATTGAAGGTAGTGCGCATGGACCATGTGGTGGTGGTTCATAAAGGGAAAACCCTGCGCTTGAAGGTTGGAGGATAAACGGTTGATTAGTAATGGATTGCTATTAATTCACGCCCTGAGTGTCACTTTTAACGGCCCCGTTCCCGGACATATCGCGTCCGTCGTGGCCAACAAAGTCGGCACCGGCGTTGAACTTGTCGTCAAAGGTGAAGGCTTGCAAAAGCCGCGTATCTTCCCGTTCTTGAACGGGAAAATGCGCGTTGTCGAGTTTGATGCGAACATGGCCGGCCGCGGGGGGAAAACCACGGTTAATAAAGGCGGTGTCCGCTCCTACAACACGTTCTGGTATAGGTCCACACCTCCCAAAATTCGCATCAACGTGCGACTCGACAAGTCGCTCGAGCCCACGTTGATCGAAACGGAATCGGGCTGGAAGCTTGGCTTCGGCACGGGCCAGCCGCTTGCGTCGAACGTCGGAAGCGAGGAAGAAGGCCTTCTCGTTCTCGAGCAGCCTAAGACGGCCAAATCTGACCCCTTCCCCAACACCGTTCCTCCCTTGGATACGGTCAAAAAGGAGAAGCCGGTTGTCGAAGAAGCTCCCGTGAACACGGAGCCCGTAAAGACGACCAAAACCTTGGCAGTCAAGAACGATTTCCCTTCCACCGTTCCTCCTCTGGAGAAGGTGAAGAAGCCTGAGCTCAAAACTCTGGCATCCTACGCTCCGCAAACGGCGGATAACGTCTCAATCGACTTCGTCAACACCGACATCGTGCAGGTCCTAAAGGCGGTTGCCATCCAGGCAAACGTCAACATCGTGACCTCGCCGGACGTGAAGGGTGTCGTGACCGTCAGCCTTCGAAACGTCACGGTCGACGATGCGTTGAAGATCGTCACGAGCCTCGGCGCACTCGGTTACGCCAAGGTCGGAGCAACCTTCATTGTCGCTCCCGCCGACAAGATCGACGCCATTCGACGCTCGATTACCGGCGAAGCCGCTCCGACGCTACCGGGCGTTGTAAAAGAGCCAGTCGTCATGCTTCGCTACAACGTGAAGGGCGGCCTTGCTGCCGACCTCGTGAAAGCGGTCGACGAGGACGATAAGGGCAAAGCTGGCAACCTCATGCTCACCGGAACGCCTCCGGATAGCCTCAGCGCGCAAACGATCGTTATCCGCGGCCCGCGAAACGAAGCTGAGGAAATGGTCAAGGTCCTGGAGCAACTCGATAATCCAGAGTTGGGCTCGGCATCCGCCACCGACATCCTCGAAGTCAAATATCTCGATCCCCGCGCTTTGCGCGAGGAACTGATCGCCGCATTCCCCGGACTTCGCGCAAGCATCGTCCCCGGACCTGCCGGCAACCCACGACTCTACACCGCGAATCAGCAAAAGGCTCAGATCAACGAGGCGCAGGATCCTCGAGCGGGCCAGGGAACCGGAACAGGTGCCGGCAGCTCGAACGGCGAGCAGGCTACCGGAGGGGATCAGCGAGCAGGTTCGAGCCTTCGAACTGGCGCGGGCCAACTTGGCGAACGCGAGCAGCGCGGCCTTGTTCAGCCTTTCCAAGACTTTGAGAGCGTTGCGTATCCGATGAAGTTGGTCCTCCGCGGACCTGCCGCCCAGATCGCTCAGGCGAGAGCCTATGCAACTCAACTGGACGTCATGCCCAAGCAGATCGCGCTGGAGCTTCGCGTTATGGAAATGACGAAGAACGACGCTGAGCGCATCGGCCTCGACTGGAGCATTCTGACGACCGGTGGCGTGCTGCGGGCGCTCCGACTGAACCAGGGCCTCGGCGGAACGCCAGACACCCCCGGTACGGTCTCAGCCGCAACTCGCAACGAGTCGGTGGTCGCCACGCTCGATTCGATGGCCAATCGGCAGAACCTGATCGCAAGACCTAACCTGCTTGCGATGGACGGACGTGAGACGGAGGTCTTCGTTGGAGACGTTATTCGCTACATCGAAGCCATTCAATCGACGCAGAACGGCATCACGGTTCAAACCAATGAGGTTCGAGTCGGCGTCCGACTCGCCGTGCTGGCTCGCTCCGGTGGTGGAGACAACATCACGATGGACCTTCGGCCCGTGCTGAGCTTCCTTCGTGGATTCACTCCAACTCCTGGTGGCGGTAACTTGCCACAGACAAGTGAGCGCATCTCGCAGAGCACTGCGGTGATGAAGAGCGGCGAGACGATCGCCCTCGGCGGCCTGATTCAGGACACGGACCGAAACAACGTTTCTGGTATCCCGATCCTGAGGGACCTGCCGATCATCGGCGCGCTGTTCCGACGAACGGAGAAGTCGAAGGATCGATCTGAAGTCGTCTTCTTCCTCACGGCGAGAGTCGTGGACGAAAAGACTCGGCAGGATGCCGCCTCTCCCAAACGAGGTTAATCCTTCCGCCTTCATCCTCCAGAAGCCCTCGGCACTCACCGAGGGCTTCTGCTTGCATTAGGCTAATAGCACCGTTACAAGGCTGTGGCTGGGCAGAACAAACCGGACGGTTTGGCCATCACTCACGAGACCGGAAGCTTTTGGAGCGACCGTATCAGGCGCATCGAAGGTGTTGTGTGCGGTCATGGCGGGACCCGTCAACAAGCGTGATGCGGCGGCAAAGTGCGGTGCAAGCACCTCGACGTCATAGTCGTTCAGCGGGTCGAGATTGGCAAACGATAACAGTATTTGTCCTGCCTCGTCGATGCTTGCCGAGCGGCTGATGGCCGGCAACGCAACTCCTTCGACATTGCACATCAGGTTTTCGCCCTCCAACGGCAAGACGGTGCCGCCCTGGTGTCCCTTCAACATCTCGAACGCCCAGTAGGTGGGAGTCAGCGCGATGCGCGGGCCATCCGTCAGCACCATTGCCTGCAGCACGTTGACGAGCTGCGCGATATTCGCCATCGTTACCCGGTCCGCGTGGTCCTGGAAGATATGGAGCGTCAGCGCGGCCACGATGGCGTCGCGCATGCTGTTCTGCTGGTAGAGAAACCCTGGAGTCGAGCCGGGCTCGCACTCGAACCACGTGCCCCATTCGTCGACAATCATGCCCACCCGCCGCTCCGGGTCGAACTTGTCCATCGCAGCCCCATGCTCTCGAATGAGCCGGTCCATTTCCAGGGCCGGGCGCACGATGTTCGCCCAGTCGCGAAGCTCAAAGTCGGTGGCGGAACCCTTCGGGGGCCAGCCGTCACAGAACGTGTAGTAGTGGAAGGCAAGCCCGTTCATGTGGCCCGCTGCCCGCTCCATCAACACCTCGGTCCACCGAACATCGCCCGAATTCGCGCCGCATGCGATCCGCTCGATCTTGTTGCCGGAGTAGTTTTTGACGAAGGTGTTGTAGCGCCGGTACTCGTCGGCGTAATACTCGGGGCGCATGTTCCCCCCGCAGCCCCAGCTCTCGTTGCCGACGCCGAAGTAGCGCAGCTTCCAAGGCTTGTCGCGCCCGTTCTTCCGACGTAGATTCGCCATCGGAGAGTCCGCGTCGGAGGTCATGTACTCCACCCACTCCATCATCTCCTGGGGCGTGCCGCTGCCAACGTTGCCACAGACGTAAGGTTCTGCGCCGAGCATCTCGCACAG
>JBGGMI010000068.1:0-15734 GCA_041288075.1 Fimbriimonas sp. | reverse complement strand
TTTCCGAAGAAAAACGAGTCTTTTGCCGGCGCAAGGTCGTATTTACCCTTTGGGCCCGATCCTGCTCTCGGGTTCTACGCCGGCCCCTGGGGCAGCGTTCGGCCGAGAACATCGGTCTTTGGAGTGAATGGGGTCGGCTTTCTGCCCGTTCACCCGACAATTCCCTTGTGAATGGTCCCTCAGCGACATACACTAATGGGTCCGCTCGGGTCAACCCCTTTATGAAGTCAGCCGCTCTCCCTCAACACGCTTCCATTAACCGAACACGGGCATGGATTTTCATCGCCGCGACGACCGCGTTCCTGGGCGTTTTGCCGCTCCTGAGTGGCAAGCCGCAGATCCCCGCTTGGAGCTTCGGCGCGGCCTCAGCCGACAAGCTCGACTCGATGCAGGCGTTCAAGCCTAAGCGGGCGATCCGTTACGCGCCGAATGTGGTTGTGGTGACTTACACCGGCGGCGCCGAGGCATCCTATCGCTCGGCGGTGGAGCGGAAGTTCGACATCGCGGTGGACAAGGCAGTGCCGAGCAAATACTTCGTTCGCTACTTCATCGGGCCAAAGGCTCAGGCCGTGGGGGAGACGGTGCAATCGATGTGCGCGCTTCTGAAGAGTCAGCCGGGGGTCAAGTTTGCCGAGCCCGACTACGAGATCACTCCAGACCAGGCGTTTCCGAACGATCCGTCCTTTAACAATCAGTGGGCGCTGCACAATACCGGCCAATCAGGAGGCGTCGTCGATGCCGACATCGACGCCCCTGAGGCCTGGGGGATGTTGCTCGCGGGGCCGGATGTGCTTGTCGCGGTGCTGGATGACGGGGTCGAATACACCCACCCCGATCTTGCAGCCAACATCGTGGTCAATCCCGGCGAAATCGCCGGCAACGGCATCGATGACGACGCCAATGGGTACATCGACGACACGGGCGGCTGGGATACGGCGGACAACGACAATGATCCGCTGCCAGCGTCGGCAAGCGCTTCACACGGAACGCATGTGGCGGGCATCGTCGCGGCGGTGACGAACAATGCGACGGGTGTAGCGGGCACGGGCAAACGCGTGAAGATTCTGCCGGTCCGCATGTACAAGGGCCAGTCGACTTGGCTGACCTCTCTTGCCAATGGTCTGGACTTCGCGAGGATTCGAGGCGCTTCGGTTCTGAATGTCAGCTACAACACCGACGGCTTCACGATGTTTCTGATTGAAGCCATACAGCGGGCCGAGGCGGCGGGCATTCTCTATGTGAATTCCTCCGGCAACAACGGCGAGAACATGGATGCGGGCCGTGGGCAGATGAAGCAGTACGCGCAAAACATCATGTTCGTGGCCGCAACGGATCGGAACGACCGGCTTGCAGGGTTCTCGAACTACGGGCAAACCACCGACATCGGAGCGCCGGGAGTGAGCATCCTCAGCACTGTAACGGGTGGAGGTTACGCCTACTACGATGGGACGTCGATGGCCACGCCGGTCGTCTCGGGCGCAGCGGCAACGGTCAGGGCTGCCTATCCTTCCCTCACGCCAGCACAGGTGATTGCGAAGCTAAAGGGTTCGGCAGACATGAAGGGTTCACTGCTACCTTACTTCCCGGGCGGCCGAATCAATCTCGCGAATGCGATCGAAGTGGACACCGCGAACCCAGGAACGCCGAAGACGCTGCGCCCCCTCAGCCGAACCACTGCGACTATTGCCATTAGCTTTCTCGCATCGGGCGACGATGGAACGACCGGACAAGGGGCTTACTACGACATCGCGACTTCCACGCTTCCGATTACTACCGCGAATTTCGACCAGGCGCAGCGGCATCTGCTCGTGCTTGGCGGAGTCAACGCAGGAACACTGGTCAATGCTCGTATCACGGAGCTATCGCCCGGGAAGGCGTTCTACATCGCAGCTCGATCACGAGACAATACAGGGAACAAGTCCCCGGTCGTCTCGACCGGGCCGGTGTTTACGCTTGCACCAATATTGGCGGAAGGATTTGAGGGCTCGGGCTGGACCGGAGACCTTGGCAAGAGCTGGGACAAGACCTCGGACGCGCACAGTGGTGGATTCGCATGGGATGACTCCGCGGCGGGAGACTATCAAGACAACGAGAACAGCTCGTTGACGATGGATGGGTCGGCTACGATCTCGGGACCCGTTTCCATCGCGTTCTTCACCAAGCACGACCTCGAAACCAGCTATGACTGGCTTTTCGTTGAATATTCGACCAACGGCGGGATCAATTGGGAAACGCTGGCTCAGATCACCGGTGCTTCAGGCGGGTGGCGTCAGTATTCGTCCATGATTCCGGGGACCGGCACTCGCACGATCAAACTGCGCTTTCGGCTGCAATCGGACGAGTCGGTTTCTCGCTCCGGCGTTGTGATCGACGACTTGTTCTTGATCCAGAAGACTTCCATTTTTTCCGCGAATATGGAGGGTGGCGCGCCCGGCTGGAGTGCGCAGTTGCCCTGGAAGCTCTCCGGTGAATCGGTGCATTCGCCCTCGGCCGCATGGAATGACAGCCCGGGCGCGGACTACGCAAACAATCGGAACGTCGTGGTTCAGACCACTTCGCCCATCAATCTGGCGGGATATGGCGATGTACGCCTCTGGTTCTGGTCGTCGTGGGAGCTTGAAACCAATTACGACTTCCTTCACATCTTCTTGGGAGAAGATGGGGGCGCACCAGTGTTGGCAGAGGCGCTGACGGGTGTTTCGCCGGGTTGGCAGTCGGTCACGGTTCCCGTTCAGGGTGTGTCCACCGTGCAGCCGTTCTTCCGCTTCTGGTCGGACGCGACAGTCGTCGCGGATGGTGCCGTCATCGATGACGTGAGCATTGTGGGAGAGCAGTTGGTGAAGGGGGTTGCTTCTGTCTATCTCCAGTCCCTCACGCTCTCGGGGTCAACCCTTGCCTCGGCCGCAACCGCGACGGGAACCGTGACTTTGAGCGGACCCGCGGGGGCTGGCGGTGTTGTTGTGCAGTTAACGTCCTCGGATGCGGCAGCTTTATCGGTGCCTGTTGACGTCACGGTGCCCGAAGGCAGCACTGAAGCTACATTCGACCTAACAGCGGGAGTGGTCAACTCCCCGAAGAGCGTGACGGTCACGGCGAGCTTTGACGGCACGAAGAAGACGGCAGTTATCCAGGTGCGACCGCCAAAGCTGGTCAGTGCCGTGATGAGTCCGTCATGGTTTGTGGGCGGAACGAACCAGAAGACGGGACTGACCGTAACGATCGAGCAGCCGGCACCTGCGGGCGGCATCAACGTGAGCCTGCTGTCCTCGGAGCCTTCGCTGATCGTTGTTCCTGCAACGCTGAAGGTGCTCGAGGGTCAGACGAGCCGCACTTTGTTCATTGGTGCTCAGGCAGTAGAAATCGATACCAGCGTTACGGTGACAGCTTCGTGGCAGGGTGCCAGCAAGATTGCAAGCGTGCAGGTGAAGACTCACAAGCCGACGAAGGTGACTACCACTTTCTCGGTTGTGGCCGGAGGGTCCGGAACCGTTTTGACGGGAGCGGTGACGCTCAACGGGCCTGCGCCCGTCGGTGGGCTCACGGTCGATCTGTCCTCGTCCAACACCGATGCGATCGGGGTTCCTGCTTCAGTACAGGTGTTGGAGGGCAAGGTGGGGGCTAGTTTCCCGATTACGCACAAGCAAGTCGCGGCCAATCTGCAGGCAACGATTACGGCTACCGCTCATGGTGTGAGTGTCCTGTCGGGCACGATTACCGTGACTCCGCATCTGCCTTCTTCGGTGAGCGTTGCTCCGGGAACGGTTATTGGCGGCTCCGAGGAGGAGGTAGTGGGGACGATCAACATCAATGCTCCGGCTCCAGTGGGGGGTTATGAGGTCGTGCTGTCATCGAGTCTTCCACTCGTGGCGAAGCCGCAGATCAGCGTAGTCATTCCCGAAGGTGCCATGAGCGCGACCTTCTCCATCACTCATTTCGCGGTGACGGAGAACAAGGATGTCCGCATCAGAGGCACCGCTCGCGGGAAGACCGTTTCCGTGTCGCTGATCGTAACGCCCTAGCAGTCTGCTATAAGATTGCGTGGACGAAACGATCAGGACACAATGCGTCGTGGTGGGCGGTGGGCCGGCAGGCATGATGCTTGGGTATCTGCTTGCGCGCTGCGGTGTGGAAGTCTACGTCTTGGAAAAGCACGAGGACTTCTTTCGAGACTTTCGGGGCGACACGATCCATCCGTCCACGATGGACGTGCTGCACGAGCTGGGGCTGCTGGACGAGTTCCTTGCCTTACCTCACCAAGAGGTGACAAAGGCGCAGATATCCTTCAAGGGTGAGTTGGTGACGGTGGGTGATTTCAGCTCCCTACCGACGAAGGAGAAGTTCATTGCTTTCACACCTCAGTGGGAGTTTTTGAACTTCCTTGCTGCCGCGGGGAGTGCGTTACCAAGCTTTCATTTGATGATGAGCACGGAGGCGACTTCGCTCATCGAGGAAGAGGGGCGGGTTCTTGGCGTGATTGCCAGGTCGGCATCAGGTGAGGTGCGGATTCTTTCAGACCTGGTCGTTGCGGCAGATGGGCGAGACTCTCGGATGCGCCGGTTGGCTGGGCTGCAGGTTGAGGATTTTGGCGCGCCCATTGATGTACTTTGGATGAAGATTCCGAAGCCGAAGGGTGCAACTCCGGCTCCTCTTGCTTTCTTCGGATCGAACCGTTTCCTGGTTCTGATCGATCGGGAGGATTACTATCAGTCGGCCTTTCTGATTCGTAAGGGCGGCTTTCCTGAGGTTCAAGTCGAAGGGCTGGAGGCGTTTCGCGAGCGGATCTGCAGTTTGGCTCCGTTCCTGAAAGAGTCGGTGATGGAGCTTGACTCTTGGGACAAAGTGAAGCTTCTGTCGGTACAGATCGACCGACTGCGCAAATGGTTCAAGGGCGGCTTGTTGTGCATTGGCGACTCGGCTCATGCCATGTCCCCGGCGGGAGGGATAGGCATCAACCTGGCGATTCAGGACGCGGTTGCGACGGCGAATTTGCTTGGACCCAAGTTGAAGAACGGCGCGCTGAAGGATTCAGATTTGCAGGCGGTTCAGGACAGGCGCGAGCGGCCGACGAAGCAGTTCCAGTCGATGCAGGTGTTTCTTCATCGCTTCATCATCAGCACGCGCAACTCGGCGTTTGCGGTGGCGGTGTTTCGATTCGTGCTCAAGCATTTCGCATTTGCACGAAGGCGAATCGCCTATACGATGGGGGTCGGGTTCTTGCCGGAGCACGTGAGCCCGGAGATATCAGGTCTTTGACGCAATATAGAGGCCCCTTCCCATCGGACCCTTCTCGTCGAATTCCACTCGTAAACCCGCTTTCGTGAGCGCTTCCACATACTCCTCTCGGGTGAAGAGCGTCAGGGCATGGCGTTCTACGAACGTCACCACTTCGTCTGGCGTGCCCACGACGTGGTGCATGTCGAAGATGCTCACCCGCCCCTCCACGCGGGAGTTGTTGATTCGGGCAATCTTGAGGTCTGGCTGATCGACATAGAGACCTGCGACATGCTTGTCCTTGAAATCTTCGGGAAAGAGCCACGGCTCGATGAGGAGCAGGCCTCTGGGGTTGAGATGGTTTGCCATTGACTGGATCGCATTGTTCAGCCCCTCCACTGTTCCGGCATAGCCGATGGCGGAGAAGAGGCAGGTGACGACGTCGAATCGCTTGCCGAGCTCGAAGTCTCGAAAGTCGGCTTGATGAATCCGCATCCCCGGATTTCGCTCCTCGGCGATCCGGACGAAGTCCGGCTCGTAGTCCAAACCCTCGCACGTGTAGAGGTTCTTGAAAAGCTCGAGATGCTTGCCCGATCCGCAGGCGACGTCGAGCAAGGTTGTGGCGTGCGGGAGCCGCTGCTGGATCAAAGCATGCAGTTGCGCGACCTCGCCTTCGTAGTCTTTGAAGGAGTAGATCGCATCGTAATAGCGAGCGGTCTTCTCGTACATGAGAGTTGCAGTGTACGGCGTTGGCACCAGAACTATTCGCGCTTCTAAGCGTTTACTCTCACGTTTGGAGAGGGATGGATGCTTACAACACTGATTGGTTTGACGCTTGCCGCTACGCCCGTTGAGGCGAAGATTGTTACCGCTTCGATGTTCAAGAACGGGTTTTCGATCGTTACGCGCGAGTTCTCCGCACCGGGTCCGGGCGAGTACACGATCGCGCAGATTCCGCAGGGCTCGCTTGGAACGCTTTGGCTGACCACGACGGTCGGCACGAAGCTGGAGAGCGTGGTGACGGCGGCGGTGGAGCGGGAAGTGAAGTCGTCAGTTGGCACCATCGACGGGATCCTTCGCGCCAATGTTGGAAAGGTTTTGCACCTCGGAATCCGCGAAGGGGACGCTATTGTGACCAATCAGGTGACGGGCACGCTGCTCTCCGCGGATGGCGAGGTGGTGATTCTGAAGGGGGAGAAGGGCACGCTCGTCTTGAACAAGGGGCAGATCACCAGCGTGTCCCTTCCTTCCGGCGACCTAGTGATCACGCAGACAAGCAAGGCAGTCGATCGAGGGCTGAAGTTCACCGTGACGGGCGATCCCGGCAAGGTCGTGATGATCTCTCTCGAACGCGGCCTGACTTGGGCGCCTGGGTATGCGGTGGATATTACAGATCGCAAGACGTTGTCGCTGGTGGCCAAATCGACTGTTTTGAACGACCTGGGCAATCTCCAGAATGCAGAGGCGCGATTCATCACCGGCTTTCCAAACGTGCCTTACGCCAACTACCTCGACCCGCTCGTTAGCGGGCAGAACGTTCAGGGGTTTCTCAGCATGATCAGCACGATCGGCGGTCCGGGAGGAGCCCTGGGGCCCGCAGGGCCTGGGGGTGGCGGCATGAGGGGTGGCGACATGATGCGCCAGAACGCGATGTCGGCGGCTGATTTGAACAACTTCGGCGATGCGATGGCGAACAACCCGCTGGGCGGGGAGATGAAGCAGGACCTGTTCTTTTACCGGCAGCCGAACGTGACGCTGGAGAAGGGCGAGAAAGGCTACTTTACGATGTTTCGGACGGAGGCCGCCTACGAGGATGTGTACTCGTGGGATTCGGAGGATCCTCGGGACGGCGATCCGTATGCGTTCAGGGGAACTCCGAGCGGGCCCGCTGACATCTGGCACCTGCTCTTGTTTAAGAACACGAGCAATCAGCCGTTTACGACCGGTGCCGCCACGATCTTCCAAGGCGGCGAGATCGTGGGGCAAGACCTGATGAAGTACGTTCCCGTGGGCGGCAACGTCGAGCTGATCATCAACAAATCGCTCGATGTGCGAGCGACAGTGGAGGAGGCGGAGATTAGCCGCGAGAAGGGTGCGGTGAAGGACAAAGACGGCAACCCGGTGTTCGATCGTGTGATTATCCAGGGCACGATGACGATGACCAATGCGAAGCCGGAGGCGATCAAGATGCGAATTCGGAAGACGCTGACCGGGGATATCGTTGGTGCGGATGGCTCGCCCGAAGTAACTCGTACCGCCCTAGCGGTGGCGGCAACCAACCCCATCAGCAAACTCGCCTGGATGCACAGCGTGCCGGCGAGGTCGACGTCCACGTTGAAGTACAGCTACAAGCTATTTGTAAGGAGCGCTCGTTGACTCCGAGCGGCCTCGACTCTTATAATCCGAGTAATGCCACTTAGCCACAAGCGTCTTGGAAAAACTCCGATGGGCGGGTCGCTCCGCTCGCTTATGCAACTCGCCGAGCAGTCGAATCAGCTCGACCAACAGCGGGGAACCAGCGATCCCACCGAAAGCATCGAGGAGCTGCTGAGTCGACGCCAGATGCTCCGCCTCGCCGGCGCGGGAGCTGCCGTCGCGGCATCGACAACCGCGCTGGGCAAAGTGGCCGGCATGGGCTGGGCGGAATTCCCAGCCGAGCGAGCCGGGCGGGTGGCCATTGTCGGTGCTGGAATCGCAGGTCTCAACGCCGCTTATCACCTCAAGAGAAACGGCGTTCGAGCGGATATCTATGAGGGCCAGAGCCGCATCGGCGGGCGCATCTACACGGCATACGACGTGATGGGCAAGGGCCTCACCACCGAGTGGGGCGCGGAATTCATCGACTCCGACAACTGGGAGATGCGCAAGCTCGCCAAGATGTTCGATCTTCCGCTCATAGACGTCTTTGTGAAGAGCGAATTAAAGCTTGCAGACTCCTACTATTTCGGCGGAAAGATGCGGCGCGACAAAGAGATTCTCGCCGCCTACAAGCCCATCGCCAAGCGCATCGCAACCGACAACAAGGACCTGGTTTGGAACAGTTGGAAGGACTGCAACGCCCTCGCTAAGAAGCTGGACAACAAGTCCATTACCCAATATCTGCACGAGCTCGGGGTCGAAGGCTGGCTGTTCGATCTGCTGAACGTTTGCTACGAAACGGAGAACGGAACCTCGTGCGACAAGCAGTCGAGCATGAACCTGATCGGCGAGATCGGAACGACCATCATCGGGGGCTTCCAGGTGTTTGGCGAGAGCGACCAGCGGTTCAAGGTCAAGGGCGGCAACCACAAGGTTCCAGAGGCGCTAGGCCAGCGGCTTTCGAACCAAATCCATTTAGGCATGGAGCTCGTCCGCATCGGCAAGAACTCAGCCGGTGAATATGAGCTGACCTTCAACACGAAGGGCGGCGGATCGAAGGTCGTCAAAGCCGATCACGTGATCATCGCGATCCCCTTCTCGATCCTCCGCGAGGTGCAGATCGACGTGCCTCTGCCGGCGAAAAAGAAGGAAGCGATCGAGAAGCTCAACTACGGCACGAATGCCAAGCTCGCCCTCGGCTTCAAGCGTCGATACTGGCGCGATTTAGGCTCAGTCGGCCTCTTCTTCACCGACCTGCCTTTCCAGAGCGGATGGGACAGCGGCCAATTGCAGAAGCCCGAGTACAGCAGCCTCACCCTCTTCTTCGGCGGCCCCCCAGGCGTCGAGCAAGCCAAAACCGACATCCAATCCCGAGTAAAAACCTATCTCCCGCAGGTCGACATGATGTTCCCTGGGGCGATGAAGGAGTTCAACGGCAAGATGACCCAATTCAACTGGCCCCACTTCAAGTGGACCAAGGGCAGCTACTCGAGCTACGCAGTCGGCCAAGCAACCTCCTTCGGCGGCGAAGAGATCGCCCCCGTCGGGCAGCTCTACTTCGCCGGCGAACACTGTCTCAGCCAGAACCAGGGGTTCATGGAGGGTGGTGCGGAGACTGGATTGAAGTCGGCCCAGATGCTGTTAAAGGCGTTGCGTTAAGAGCCCATTTGGGTTATACGTCCGCCGGTGACCGGCAAATACGCGCCCGTCACGTAGCTCCCTAGGTCGGAAAGGAAGAAGACACAAGCCTTTCCGATCTCATGGCCGCTTCCGTGCCGACGGAGCGGCAGGGACATGGCAAATCCTAGCGAGCCCTCTCCGGTGACATCCACCTTGTCTGCAGTCGCCATCCACCCCGGCGCGATCATGTTGACGGTAATGTTCTCGGGGCCAAGCTCCACCGCAAGCGAGCGTGACATCCCGACCATGGCTCCCTTTCCCGCCATGTAGGCAGCCCAGCCTCCTGGCCCCATATTCCAGATTTCGGTGACGATATTGACGATGCGACCGCCGCCTTGCTCCTTCATGAAAGGTCGAACCGCTCGCGTCATGCGGGCAACTGCCAAGCAGTTGAAGTCGAACATATTCTGGAAGTCTGAGTCGGATAGGGAGTCGAAGGTGCCATCCTGACGTCCGGAAATTGCGTTGTTGATCACGCCGTCCACGCGGCCGAACTCCGAAATGGTGCGAGCTACCATTGCCGTAATGGCAGCTTCGTCTCGAACGTCGGCGGCCACTGCGATTGCCTGTCCGCCAAGCGCGGCGACCTTCGCGACCACTGAATCGGCCTTTACCGACGAGGAAGAGTAATTCACCACCACCGTCGCTCCGTGGGTGGCCAAAACCTCGCATGTTTCGGCTCCTATGCCCCTTGCCCCTCCGGTAACGATGACGACTTTCCCTGCCAACAGCTTTTCCATGAAGGTATGAGCTTATCCGCACTGAGGGGTTGGAGACTGAGGGGCCTAGCCTCGACCCACTCCGATGTAAATCCGCATAGGTTCGTCGAACTCAAGCTTCACCACCGTCGCGTTGTCATCCACAACGGTGCCCGGGACATCGATCCACACGATTCCGGGTGTTTCGCCAAGACCGCCGATCTTGGTGTGGGTGAGCTGGGAGCCATTGCCGAGAACTGATACTCGTTTCACGTCAGACAAGAGGCCCTTCACGGCAATCTGATCGAAAGGCTTGTCGAAGAAGAAGAGGTACAGCGACTTGCGATCTTTCGAGAGGGTGCTCGCTCCGTAGAACAGGCCCGGGGGCAACCCAGCAATTGTGCCGTACACCGCCTCTGAATGCTTCCGAATCCAAGCACCCAAGCCTTCAAGCCGGTCAACCTGCTCTGGTTGCAGCGAGCCGTCCTCATAGGGGCCTACATCGAGAAGCATGTTGCCGCCCATGCCGATGGTCTCCGCAAACATGCGCACGATCTGGCGCACGGACTTGTGGTTGTGATCCTGCACCTGATATCCCCACGAGTCGTTTACGGTGACGCAGAATTCCCACGGCCCTTCAGGTGGAGTAATCGGGATTCCTTGCTCGGGCGTCGCGTAATCGCCACACCCTAAGAGCCGTGAATTGAAGATGGCATTCGGCTGCCACGCCGAGAGTTGGTCGCGCAGACCCAGCATATCGAACTGCTCCGGGTCCCGCTCCCATTCACCGTCGAACCAGAAGATATCGACGGGGCCGAATTGAGTCGAGAGCTCTTCGAGCTGCTGCCGGTGGAACTTGATGAAGTTCGCCCAGCGCCCCTCATCCTCGGTACCTGGTTCGGGATAGGAGAATCGGTTGGCATACCGCTTCGGGTCCGTCTGCTCAACGCTGTCGCGGCTGGGATAGACCGAAGCGTAGTCGGGATGACTCCAATCGAGGTGGCTGAAATAGAAGCCGACCTTCAGCCCGTGCTTTCGGCAAGATTCCACGAAGGGCTTGATGAGATCACGTGCGGCTGGTGTCTTCTTGACGACCGACAAATCGTTCGCTTTGGTATCCCAAAGGGCCACGCCGTCATGATGCTTGGTGGTGAGCACGACGTACTTGCCACCCGCGCGAGCGAAGAGTTCGCACCACTGGTCCGGGTCGTACTTCGAAGCTGTGAAGCCTTCGAGCTGCGACATATAGTCGCCGTAGCCGATCTGGCCGCCCCAGAACGACCAAGACTCCGCTATGCCCTTGACGGCATAGATTCCGTAGTGCACGAAAATCCCGAGCTTGGCGTCGGGGAACCAGGGCTGCATCATCGCCCCGAGTTTGGCATGTTAGCGTGCTGGAAGTTCCAGCACGCCAACCTGCAGCCTCTCCGGCAATTAGAACCGGTAGCCGATGTTAAAGGTGATCGCGGTAGCTCTAGCTCCACCTGCGCGGTCGCTGATAATCGCTGCGATCTCAGCAATGGTGCGGGGGCCGAGTTCTTGACCCACGCCGCCACGGGCGGCCAGTGCCGTTCCGTTGCCGTTCACGTTGATGAATGCAAAGCCCACGCCGAAGAAGAAGTAGCTGCGGTACGTCGTTTCGGACGTGTACATGCGCTGGTTGATCATCACGGGCAATACCGTTCCGCCGCCTGCTCCGCCGAATCCTTTGAAGAAGTAGTCGAACGTGAGATACGTCTCACCATTCTTCAACAGGGGCGTGCGGAGGTCGTACTCCACGCCAATATTCGCGAGTGCGCTTGCGACGTTGGTCAAGTTTCTGTCGAGAGGCACAGCCACGCCGCCTCGCAAAGTGATTCCGTACGGATAAAGATCCGACTGGGACGTGCTCTGCGCAACCGCCGAGCCCGCAATTCCGAATGCGGCAACCATCGCCGCTAGGTTTAATGTCTTCCTCATATCTATCTCCAACCCTCCTGTTCCTGAGGAACAGCCCGCTCCATGAGCCGCCTCATTGTAACCCGATGCGCGCAATTCGTCTACTGCCAAGCCGAAAGACGGCAGGCGGTACGCTAAAAACCAATGACCCTGGCGCACCTGAGCGACACCCACCTCGGTTATCGGGCCTATGGGCGGAACACCGATTACGGCGTCAATCAGCGCGAAGTCGATGTTATGAAGACCTTCCAGTCCTGCCTGGAAGCGATCGCGGAGCGGGATCCTGACCTTGTGGTTCACAGCGGCGATCTCTTTCATGTCGTGCGGCCGAGCAACGCGACGATCGTTCGTGCCTTTGAGCTGATCAGCCGGTTTCAGAGCAAGCGCGGGGGCAAGCCATTCCTGATTATCGGTGGCAACCACGACACGCCACGGCTTGCAGATTCCGGAAACATCCTGAAGCTCTTCACCTCTATCCCCGGAGTGCGGGTTTTCACTCATCGGCTAGAGATTGGGGAGATTCCGGAGCTCGACCTTGAGTTCATGGCGGTGCCGCACCAGAGCCTTCAGACTGGCGAAAACGTGGAGTACGCACCCACGCTCGGACAAAAGCACAGCCTCCTCATTCTCCACGGAATCGAGCATGAATTGATCAAGAATGGACGCGGAGACATAGAGATAACGGAAACTCGGCACGAACGCTGGACCTATGTGGCGCTGGGCGACTACCACACCTTCCGGCCTTACGGAGCGAACATTTGCTACACCGGCTCAACCGACTTTGCCAGCACTAACATCTGGGATGAGGCTTCCACCAAGTTCTGGGTGTGGTTCGACACGGAAGTCGGAAAGCTCGAGAACATCCCGCTGAAGACCCGCCGTGTAATCGATCTCCCTCGCATCGATGCCCTGAAGCTGGAGCCGAGGGACATCGAGAAGCGGCTGCAGAAAAATGCCGATTGGCCCGTCGACGAGATGCCGATCGTACGGCAGGTGGTCACCAACGCCTTGCCCGGTATCCGCGGTCGGATCGACCAGGCGGTGGTGAACGAAATCAAGGCAACCGCCCTTCACTACCAACTCGATATCTGGGCGCCTCTAAAGGTGGTGGAGGGAGGCGCGAGGGAGCAACAGGAGGGCCGCTCGCTGGAGGACACGTGGGAGGAGCACATTGCGAAAGCCACCCTCGCGCCGGGGCTAAAAAGAGATGAGATTGAGCAGCTCGGCAAGGAACTGCTGAAGGAGGTGGACCGTGAAGTTGCTCCGGCTGAGGCTTGAGAACTTTCGGCAGCACGCCGACACCGACGTCCAGTTTAGCGACGGCATGACCGCCATCGTGGGCCCGAACGGGACCGGCAAAACCACGCTCCTGGAGGCGATCACGTTCGCGCTTTTCGGCGATATCCGAGCCGGCAAAGTGGACGATCTTCGCTTCTTCTGGGCTGAGCCTCGTAAGAAGTACATTGCCCGGCTAACGTTTCAGCTTGGCGACAAGACCTTCGAAGTTGAGCGGAGCACTTACGATGCCTCCGTCAAAGAAGTTTCGGGCACCGAGAAGGTCTGGGCCACAGGCAAAGCGGAGACCACCCAAAAGTGCGAGTCGCTCCTTGGCCTCACCTACGAGCAGTTCATCAACTCCTTTTGCGCCGAGCAGAAGGGCTTGCGGTTTCTGCAGTTCAAAGACAATCGCGAGCGGCAGGCCGAGGTCGCGCGGATGCTTGGCTACGACAAGCTGGAGAAGGCGGAGAACCTCGGCACGGAGCGTCGAAAGGACTTCGGCAAGCAGCGAACATGGATTGAGCAGACTTTAAAGGATCCGGTGCTGCTGGAGACCGAAAAGCAGCAGGCGCAACAAAAGCTCACCGATGCCAAAGCCAAGCTTCAGCAGTCTCGGGAGACGCAAAAAGAGCTTCAAGCGAAGCTCCCAGCCGCAAAGGAAGCCGCCGCGAAAGCGGCCACCTGGCTCTTACTTGCACAGCAGATGGAGGTCATTCGGAGCAAAGCGGATGGGCTGAAGACGAACCTGAAAACCACTGAAGACGCCCTCCAGCTTTGCGAGAAGGATATCGCCGAGTTTGCGACTCTGAAGCCGCAGGAGGCAAGGTATCAGGAGGTTTGCAAGCGGCTTGCCGAGCTTGCGAAGGAGCTGGAGCAGCAGCTTCGGCGGGAGCAGATGCTGAAAGAGGCGGAAGCGCTCCTCGTAGAGATCGATTCTTTGAAGCAGCAGATCGAGGCTCTAAAAGCCCCAGAGCTCGCTCCTCTGGAGAAGGCGATTCAGAGTGCTATCGAGGCCCACACGAAGGCTCAGGCGGATCAGGCGACCGCGCAGAAAACCTGGGCGGATTCGAGGGTCAAGTCGCAGTCCGACCTTGCCGAAGCTCTCGCGATGCTGAAGCGTGCGCAGGCGGACCTAAAAACGGCAGAAGAGATGGTGGCCAAAGGAGTCTGCCCCGAATGCGGCCAGAAGATCACAGCCACCTACGAGCAGATCCTCAACTCGCGGCGGCAGGCAGTGAACACCACCAGCGAAGCAATATCGAGTCTGCAGATCAAAGCCAAAGCCGCGGAAGGAGAGCCCGACTCCCTCACTAAAGCCGAAGCCGCTCTGCAGCAAGCGATCGACAGCCACCGGCAAGCACAAGCCTCACTCGAAGACGCTCGCCGACAATCGGATCGCGCCAAGACGCTAGTTGAGCGACAGACACAGATAACCGGCAGGCGAGACAGCCTTCTCAAAGCCGTCACTCAGATGCCGGTCATGGCCGACGCCGCAGAAAAGCCGAAGTTGGAGGCGGAGCTGAAGGCGCTCGAGTCGGCGCACGCCCGCTATCTGTCGATTCAAGACTGTGAGCAGAAGCGCATGGCGGCGCAAACCAGGCACCTCGCCGCGAAGAAAGAACATGACGAGGCGCGCGAACAATACCAGGCGCTTATCAAGCAGCGCGCCGAGCTCCCCTTCGCCACCCGCGAAGAGGCGCAGCGGGCCGACGAAGCCCACCGGCTCCTCACCACACAACTCGGCCTCATCGAGCGCGACATCGTGCTGGCCGCGGAGCAGGAGAACGGCGCAAAGCGGGAGCTTGACGCGGCCACCAAGGCAATCGCCGAGCATAAAGAGCAGAAGAAAAGGATCGGCGATCTCCAAAAGTCAGAGCTTTTACATGGTGCCACCGCTACGGAGCTCAAAACCCTCCGGCTCAACCTCAATGCTGAGCTCGGCCCCGAGCTGGAGGCCCGCGCCAGCGAAAACATCTCCCTGCTCACAAACAGCCGCTACTGCAAAGTCAGCCTCGACAAGAACTTCGCCGCGACCCTTTTCGATGACGGCGACGTGCATAAGGCCGTCATCTCTGGAGGCGAAGAAGACGTGCTGGCGCTCGCTTTACGATTGGCCCTTAGCGAGCTGATCCAGGAGCGACAGGGCCGGCCCATGTCCCTGCTGATTCTGGACGAGGTCTTCGGCAGCCTCGACGTCGATCGAAGAGCCTGCGTGATGGACCGCCTGAGTGCGCTAAAGGGCCGCTTCGAACAGATTCTGGTCATCAGCCACATCGAGGAGATCAACCAGGTAGCGGACCAATGCCTCTACCTCTCGCGAGATTCTCAGAGTCGGGCCACGGTTGTTTCGGATGCGCCGCCGCTTGGGTTTGACGAGTTGTAGTCCTTGGCCAGAGCCGTTGTCCCGAAATCCCTCTCCCGAGCCCCTCTATGGGTTTGTGCGCCGCCAGCACATCGTATCCACTTGCGCCAGGAGATGGTATCCACCCTGGGTTGGAGTGGATGCCGCTATGCCTTTCGGATCGGTGAGTGCAATGGATAGTCGTCGACGCCTTGTTTATGAGGTTCGGG
>JBGGMI010000067.1:0-11535 GCA_041288075.1 Fimbriimonas sp. | reverse complement strand
CGGCTGCCTTTTGATCGGCAGATGCCTTCTCGAGCTCCTTCTGAACGTTAGATAGCTCGACATCAACCGTTTGGAGCCGGCCCCGCTGATAGGCAATTCCAGCCAATGCCAAAGCGACACAAACCGTCGGGGCAACCCACTGGATGGTGCGCGAGTTCATAACGAGCCTCCGGATTTAGGCAGTTTCACCTTGTCCATTCCAACCAGCGTCCCGGTGATCGTGAAGTCGTATCCGTTCTTTTCGGTGTCGAGGCGCATTGAATCCAGTCTCGGGCCAAGGATAACAGGCACTCCCTGCAAAGGGCGGAGCACGGCCATAACCCCGTCCTCGCTGACGCTTTCGCCCGAGATGCGAACCATGTGCGCGTTATCGAGAGTAACGGTTGTGAGACTTGTCGCCGGCGGCATGGCATTGGTCAGATAGTCCATGAGGGGCACGACGGGCGCACCTTCGCTTCGCAGAAGGCGATACTCTTCGATCTCTCCGGCACGCGCCTTTAGCGCTTCACTCGTGCTTTGCTTGACGACCGCTATTTGCCCACTCAGCACTTCTATGTTTTTCCGGCGGGTTGCAATGTCTCGCTCATACACGATCATGCCCCCGATTCCCAGCGCAAGAGCAATGCCGGCTGCAAGAAGCGATGTAGCGATTCTCTGCTTCTGAGCGCTTGCCTTCGATACCAAACGCTCGGCGGCAAAGAGGTCTAGCGGTGGGGCCACGGCGGCTGCGGCCCGATTGGATCGCAGGGCGAGGCCTATCGCTGCCGTATAGCGCACGGCCTGTATTGACTCGAGGTCTGCTCGCGCCGGCGGTGCTGCAGGAATAGAATCGCCAGGAATGTGGAGCCTGATTCCCCGCTCTACGTATCCGCTCAGAAGATTGGCAAGGCCTACCATCGAGGGCTCATTTGTGGCGAGGTGAAGGGTTACCTCGCGTGCGTCATCTGGGTAGGTTCTGCCGAGATAATCGAGCGTCCGACGGATTTCTTTTGACAGCGCGAGCACCGACGACTTCTCGAGAGGGAAGTCTTCGGCCGCGGCGGTCGCGTCGGCCTGGACGGGTTTGCCTCGCGGTTGCAGGGAGAATGCACCGGTGTCGAGCTGTCGATACGCCCACAGCTTGCCTCTTCTAAAGAAGGTGAGGTTGGTGGTTGTCTCAGTCACCACAATGACGAAGGCGCTCGGCTCTGGTCCAAGCGTTGCCAGCACCGTGCGACAGATCGCGAATTCGACCGGTTCCAGTGCGACGATGTTGAGGTCGGCCTTTGCCGCAACCTCACTTAGAGACGCGATTAGATTGGCCTCAGTACCGGCTACAACGATCGGTACGAGGTCACTGCTGCTCTTTGAGGGCGAATGGATTCGGAGGTACGAGTGGGAGCCGGTGGATGAGACGATGTTGTAGTGCTCGACCTCGCCCGCTACGATGTGAGAGAGTTCGTCGTCGGGCACGGGCGGCACCTGAAGATTGCGAACAACCGTTCCCCCGGCCGGAATGCCGATGACCGCATCTTTGAAATCCGCAAGACCCTTGGAGACGATCAATCGCTTGAGAGCAACAGCAACCGAACCCGTATCGACCACCGTTCCGTGCTTTAGGACACCGTGGGCCAGTTTGCAGTGGGCTGCGGTTTCAACCTGGAGACCTTGTCCCCCATCAGACACCAGGGCCAAGCGCAATTCTCCCTCGTGAATCTCGATTCCGAGGATTGGGCGTTCTTTAGGGCGCATTTCTTACTTAGGCTGAGACGCGCTGGGATGTGTCAACGCTCCTCAATTCTTGACATTTCAGTTCGTTGTGAAGACTTTCTTAGGGCTATTTCGCAGTCGCACCACAGACGATTGAACACTGCTCACCGCGTCTCGCTCGATGGACGCAGTGATCTTCACCGCGACGATCGCTGCGAGACTCTCCGAAGGCACCGCATCCAGCCAAACCAGCGACTCGGTCGAAGAATTCATTGTGTAGGTCAAACTCGGACTGAGCAGATATTGGAATTTCATCGTAAGCGAGTCGGGAATGATCGCGACGCGGTTTGTGCCCTGTGTGCGATACAATGCGCCGTCGCCGTTCGAGAACGTCACTGTCCCGCCCGCTCCGGTATTGTAGAGCGTCATGGAGTCACGGGCAGCGCTCTCGAAAGCTGAGTCAATGTTGGCCTTGCATCCGAAGGCTGTCGAGCAGAGTGGAGCGCGTCGGACAAAGGCAGCAACCGCGGCAATCGCGTCTTGTGTCTGGGCGTGAGCAGTGGGTTGTCCCGTAACGAGCGCCTGTGTCTTGCGCATCGAGGTTAAGATGCCAATGATCGAAGCGGACGCGAAGACTAGGATGACTCCGTAGATCAGAAGCTCGACAAGTGTGAAAGCTCGAGTGCGGTTCACAGGCCACCCTTAGTCAAGTGCAAGCCCATCGTGCGCAGAGTTTCGTTGCCGGCTACTCGCTTGACTGTCACAAGGATCGAGCGGAGCGTCGTGGGCGCGAGCCGATACCTGGTGCCATCCTGCTCCCGAAGAACCCCATAGTCGGTGCCGCTGCGCATGGAGGAGAAGAACCTAAGATTTGATGCAGCGCCCGCAGCGAGTGCAACACCGTTAACGTCGTAATACCGAACGGTGTCTGACCAGGCTCCGCGATACGGGGTGTATCCAGCCAGTATCGTTCCAAGCGGAACGTTGTCGAAGCCCTGGATCTTTGAGATCTCCAACTCGGCACGCCCAATTTGAGACGCCAACGCCTCTTCCCTGCCCTGAGTGGAAAGGCTGAAGCAAAGGCTCCAGGCTTGAAACATGCCCAGCATTGCCATTGCGAAAATGACGCTGGCAATCACGAGCTCGATGAGAGCGACGCCGCGCTGTCTCCTAACCATCCGAGTAGCCACCGGCGAAACCCACCCCTGAGATGGGGTCGAGGCTGCGAATCATCATGTCGCCTGGACTGATGATACGGCAGCGCTGCTGAAATCCGACGCGATCGGCAATGAGGCTTCCCTTGATAGTCAGCCATCCTGGAGATGCCCCACCGGTGACCATGATTTCCGTGCCGTTGCCACCCGAGGCGTTTGTTGTGACCGCGTAAACCCCGAACTTGGTCGTCCAATCTTCACCGGAAGCGGCAGATGACGGGCGCGTGATGTCGAATTCTCCTCCCGGCTTGCCGTAGTAAATCCTCAAACCAGCCGAATCGCTCGTGTCTGTCTGCTTGATCTCGAGCTTGAGGGTGTCCCGCCCTGTGCCATTTACGAAGAACCTGACGGGTGTCCGATTTGGGTTGCCGCCGGTTAGAGTGAGTCCGGCGGTGTCGATGATCAGTTCCGTATTGACATTGTCATCGAGGTTGATTGCTTCTAGGTAATAGTCGCCCGGCTGAAAGATAAGCGTGCGCTTGGCAGTGCTTCCTGGGGCCAGGTTCCTCGACTCCCAGCGGCCCAGCGCAGACCCAGAGGTATTGGTGAGGTTGTAGGCGCCACCTCCTGACGAGGGCCAGTTGGCGGAGATAATTGTCGCTGGGCTAAGCACGGCGCCTGCCTTCAGCCCGTTCCTCCACATCTTCACTCCGTTAACGTTGTTGTTGTTAGCCTTTACGTAAGCCCAGGCTTCCACATCGGTCATCTTTGCGGTGGCGGGCACCGTTTGCCGAATAACGTCCACGACAGTTGGGAGCACCAACTTTTCGCTCTTCTCGTAAACCTTGGATCCATTGAGCTGCTCGTGTGAGGTGCCCGAGTAACTGCCAGTGTTGTAATTGACGCCCTGAGTAAAGGTGATCGTGCCTGCGCCGCCGTCCACTCTTCCGTTCACACCCGTGACGCCGGTGATTTCGACCACTGCGTTGCCGGTTAGGCCAATATTCGGGCGGGAGCTACCCGATGCAGAGTCGTATCCAAAAACCGCGAAGTTCGCAAAGGGACTCTGGAACGGCTGATAGTTAGGGCCACCGATTTTCACACGGCGCCAAGAGCCATTCACGAGAGAGTTGCAGGTGATGTAGAAGGGTGACGTTCCGTCCCATGCGACCTGACCGTCTGCGTCGGCGCTTGTATAGACCCAGTAAGTTCCGGCAGCTCCGGCAACCTCACCCTTTCTACCGGCATAAGGTTCGGAAGCCAGCTTGATGGGAGCTGTCGCGACGACTGGCTGGCCGGTTGCAAAGGCTGAAGAAATCTTGTTGAGCTCGTCGTTGACTCCCGCTTCGGCTATGAGCAGGGCTGATTCGCTGTCGGTCTTAAGGTAGGTGCCCCGATTGTATGAGGAACTGAGTGCCAGAGCCACACCGAGTGACATAGCAGCAATGACGGCGATCGCCACCGCTCCAACTAGCGCGCTTCCTCGTTGCCTGCGAACTGAGTTCATGTTCCTCTAAGAGCCTGTGAGTGTGATCGGAGCCGGGGCTGCGGTGCAAAGAGAAGAGTTGGCAGGCGTTATGGTCCAAGTTGAATCGCCCGATCCGGAAATTGTAATCGTCCAGCCTCCTGATGTCCCCTGGGCCGTGCTCGAAGCGCACTCGTTGAATGGGATCATGTTGCTCAACTGTTTGAGAACGGCAGAGTTGCTGAGGTCAAGGTCTGTGTATGCTCGGCCCCCGGTCTTCATTGCGACCGCTTGAACAGCTATCGCAATCGTTCGTGCATTTGAGTTTGCCGAATTTAAGCGAGACGTCCGTACAGAGTTGAAGTAGGCAGGCATCGCGGCTGCGACCAGAATGCCCATGATCGAGATGACGGTGAGCAATTCGACGAGCGTAAAAGCTCGATGTCCGGCAATGTGATAAGCGTGCTTCATTTGATTACTGCTCTCGCATGAGACGCAACGACCTCTCTCAATTCTGGGCTAAATACCCTTCTTTCCTCAGTCACCGTTTTCCGGTACTCGGCAGTTGTCATATAATCACTTCTTCCCCTGCAATGCATTGCTTAAATTGAAGATGGGCATATACAGAGCAACCAACACCAGCAGCACAACCCCACCAACAATCACCGTGACCGTCGGCTCAATCATCTTTGTGAGTGAGTTCAGAGAGTATTCGACATCTCGCCGGTAGAAGCGGCTGACCTCGTCCAGCATCTCTTCTACGTTTCCAGAAGCTTCGCCAGCTTCTATCATCTGCGTCACCATGCTCGGAAACTCACCCGATTCGGCCAGTTTGTCGCTGATCTTTTGCCCTTCCCGCACACCTATCGCGGCTTCATGCACAGCATCGGTTATCCTCGTGTTGCCCCCTGTTCCCGCGGCAATTGCAAGACCCTTCAGCAGTGGCACGCCTCCACGGAGGGCGTCTGAGAGGGTCTGAACGATACGCGCGATGGCAATTTTTCGCGCCAAAGGACCTATAAGTGGGATATCGAGGAGAACTCGATCAATGGCTCGACGGCCTCCGTCCGTGCTTCGATAGGCCCGGAAACCAAACCAGAGGATGAGAGCAACGCTCCCGATGAGCCACCACCAGTTCACGAATATGCTGTTGAGGTTAACAAGGAATTGGGTGGGCGCGGGCAGAGCGGAATCCATGCTTGCGTACACCTGATTGAAGGTTGGCACGACGAGCATAAGCATCGCGAAGGTGGCGGCCGCGCACGCGATGATGACGAACTTTGGATAGAGCGTGGCCTGCTTGACCTGCCGTCTGAGGTTGTCGTCTCGATCGATCTGTTCAGCCGAGAGTTCCATGGCGGAATCGAGGTTCCCGACGGCTTCCGCAGCTTCGACGAAGGAAACGACGAGGCTGCTGAACACTTTTGGATGACGACGCATTCCTGCTGAGATCGTGCTCCCCTCCGTCACCGTCTCACGAATGTCCCGTATCGCAGCCTTTAGTGTTGGGGTGACGGCTTGATCTTCCACTAACTGCAGAGATCGAACGACGGGTAGTCCGGATCGCAGAAGTGTTCCAAGCTGCCGCAGTGCCACCACGATTTCCTGCGTCTTTGGCGAGCGGCCGGCAAATGGCGCGAAAGGCTTGGCCGACGAGCCGGAACGATTTCGAAACGTAAGCAGGAACAGGTCGTTGCTCCTAAGGATCTTGCGCAGCTCCTGCGGATCCTTGGCCTCGATCATCCCGTCGGACTGCGCTCCGCCTCGGTCTCGAACAGTGTATTGATAAGTTGGCATCAGTCTTCTTGTGCGAACACCCGGATCACTTCCTCGGGCGGAACTTCCTTGTCGAGGGCCTTGCGAACGGCTACTTCACGAATCGGCGTCATGCCCTCCTCGACGGCTTTGTTGTAGAGGTCCTGGCCGTCCCCGTTCCGAAGGATGAGCCTCCTCAAATCGTCCGTCACAAGCATCAACTCGGTCGCAGCAGTCCGTCCACGCGTGCCACGCATACCGCAACGCGGACACCCCGCGCCTTTCGCGAGCTCTAGCGGTTGCGCTTCGTAATAAGGGATACCTGCCGTCCGGTAAACCTCTTCTCCCGGCTGATACGGTTTGCTGCAGAAATCGCAGTTCTTGCGCAGCAGACGCTGGCTAAGAGAGCCGATCAGCACGGATGCAATGAGGTACGGCTCTATGCCCATATTGAGAAGGCGCACGACCGCGCCTGGAGCATTGTTTGTGTGCAGCGTGCTCAGCACCAAGTGGCCGGTAAGCGCCGCTTGAACGGCCATTTCTGCGGTTTCGCTGTCGCGTATCTCACCGACGAGGATGACGTCTGGGTCTTGACGCACCAGCGTCCGCAGCCCGGCGGCAAAAGTTACGCCAATTTTTGGGTTCGCCTGCGTCTGGTTTACGCCTGGCAGCTGATACTCGACTGGATCTTCGATAGTCGTTATGTTTCTTGTCGAGTCGTTGATATCTTGCAGTGCCGCGTAAAGGGTGGTGGTCTTACCGCTGCCGGTGGGGCCGGTTACGAGCAAAAGCCCGTGCGGCTTGCGCACGAGTCTGCCAAATGCGTCCAGCTGGGCCTGTTCGAGTCCCAATCGTCCGAGGTGAAGATGGTCGGTGCTCTTTTCCAGAACGCGGAGTACTGCCTTCTCGCCATGAACGGTAGGCATGATGCTGACCCGGACGTCGACGATAAGGTCTTGCTGAATCGTGAACGCGAATCGTCCATCCTGGGGCCTTCGAGATTCGGCTATGTTCAGCGAGGCCATGATTTTGAGTCGCGACATAAAGGGCGCCAGGTGGTGGCGCGGCATCGTGAGCTGCTCATACAAAAGGCCATCTATGCGATAGCGCACGCGAACCTGATCTTCGCGTGGCTCGACATGAATGTCTGAGGCTCCAGATGCGACAGCGGCGCTGACGATCTGATTGAGAAGGCGCACGACAGGCGCGTCTTCGGATTCATCTTCCTCGTCGAATTCTTCGCTCTCCACCCTCGCGTTGTCGTTCATCTCGCGAAGGAGAGAGCGTGTTTGATGGCTGATGCCGTAGGCGCGTTTGATCGCGAGAAGGAGGTCGTCTTCCAGCGCCAGGTGAGGTGTCACGGGATGAGCCAGCTTGGTTCGTAGAATCTCGATTAGTTCGATATCAAGGGGGTCCGCCATCGCGACGTGAATGCGACCCTCTTCTCTTTTGTAAGGGAGCACACGCGTGGAGGTGGCGAAGTCTTCGTCAAGGGAGGCTGCGACGTCCGTATCGACGTGTGTGAAGCCGATGTCTAAGAAGGGAAATCCCGTCGCTTGCTCAAGATAGGGCGCTATCTTGGTTGGGGCAATAAAACCGAGCGAAACCAGAGTGCTTGCGATGAAACCGCCAGCGCGGCGCTGGTGTTCGACCGCCTGATGCATTTGGGCATCCGTGACAAGGCCATCCGCGAGCAGGCGCTCGCCGATTCGCATGCCTGACTGCTTTTGCTCGAGAACCGTCATTCGCTACCTAGCAATAATAATGGTGGGTTTCTTTGCCTGCAACGCTAGAGCAGCCTCGAACTTCAACGCGAAAGGAGGCAATTTTCGCCAACTGCCAGGACGGCAATCATTTACCGGATTCCTATCTTGAGGATGAGTTCGCGACTGCCTTGCTTCAGGCGAACTTCGCTTTCGGTGATCGAGAGAACGTGAAAGCCATTGCCAAGATTCTGTCCGACTCGCACAAACAGGCTCTCTTCTCCGATCTTTATCACCGCAACGGGATTCTCTCCACCGACCACACCCTCCAGCTTCGGATCTGCGACCGGGCCATCAGACGCTGGGCTGGGCTGCTGCTTTATCTCTGCACGAGGAGCTTGCTTCAACGGCTGCAGGACCTGTTGCGGGGCCACCTTTTTTACCTGAGGCGCTGATGGGTGACGGGATACCTCCTTGGGGAGCATGGCCCGGAACGGATCGAAAGCAACGGGCTCTCGCTTGAAAAATTTGAGGGGCTCAGAAGGGGCAAATACTTGGGGATGACTCACCTGGGTTGCCCGAAAGACGACTAGATCTGGCGGGATGTTCTTGAGACCAAGCACCACCAGACCTGGGGCTGCGAGCCCGATGCCGACAAAGATCGGAACCTTGACGGCATTCCAGCTCATTTCTTAGCCTCGGTTCCTTCACGCACGATGCGGGGCGTGATTGTGACGATCACCTCCGTGCGGTTCTTCGTTGTGCTTCGGTTTTTGAAGAGCTCGCCGATGATGGGAATCTTCGAAAGGAACGGCACTTCGGAGATCGTCTTCGTGTACTCGTCGCGTATCAACCCGCCGATAACCATCGTTTCGCCATCCTTGACGATTACCGTTGTTTCCGCTTCGCGAGAACTGGTCTGGGGGATATTGTCTGTGCCTAGCGAGGTGACGGTGCTGACAACGGGATTGACGTGCATGGTGATGTTGTCGTTGCCGTTGATGCGGGCGTGCAAAAGGAGCAGAATTCCAATCGGGAATTCTTTGATCTCGATCGTTTGCGCTCCGAGCGGCCCGGCCTGTGCTACTCGAGCCCGCACCGTATTTCCGATGAACACGTTTGCGTCCTCATTGTCGATGACCTGCACGCTCGGCGTAGCAAGAACCTTCGCCTGGCCGTTTTCGATGAGCGCGTTTAGCGTGGCCGAGAATGTTACAGGCGTCTTGCTGAATTGTCCGAATGCAATCGGATTCGTATTGTAGCGCTCCAGCGCGATCCCCTGGTTTGTGACGAGACTGCCGGGAGCCGTTTCAAAGAACTGGAACGGAGTGAAGCCGTACTTCAGGCCAAGATTCTCGCTGAACGACTTGGACGTTTCGACGACGCTTACCTCCACGCGAACCTGTGCCGGCTTCGTGTCTACGCTATTGATCAAGGCAGTTGCCTGGTCGACTAACGTGGATGGCCCTTTCAGAACGATCACTTTCGATTTGGCGGGATTGCCATTCTCAGGATTCGTTCTCTCTCCACCGGAATTTCCGCCCTGCGCTCCACCAAAGCCCTGATCGCTTCCGCCCCCGCCCAGACCTCCAGCCAGATTCGAAGTGCCGCCTTGCGTGCCACTGGTAATCATCTGCCCAAGTGGCGTAAACCTCGCTCTCGGTGGAGCGTAGTTTTCAGGCGCGACATACACTTCGATCCCAGTAACGGCCTTGGCGATGAACTCTCGCACGGTGCCGGCGTTGGCATATCGTAACTCGATCAGCTTGTACGTCGTCCGTCTAGCCCCCTCGCCAGCGGAAGGAACGTCGAGCTTTCCAATCAAGTCTTGAGCGCTTCTAACAAGAGCGATAGGTCCAGTAAGTATGAGTGCCCCGTTCCGGCCTTCACTGGAATCAGTTGTCGTGACGGTTACGCCCGGATAAACGGCCGTTATGGCCTTCGCAATGTCTGCGGCCGATCCATTCTGAATATTCGCGGTTTCGGTGACGGGCCGCTGCCCTTCTTCAAACGCCGCGAGCTCCTGTATGAGCACGTGCGCTTCGGCGAGATCGAAGGGCAGCGCCTTTACGTGTAGGCGATTCCCGACCACCCTCACCGTTGCGTAGGGCAGCGACTCCTGAACCGTCGGTTGAATTTTTGTGGCGACGCCCGGAGAGAGGGTGAAGTATTGGGATTCCGTGTAGGGAGACAGCGCCTGACGCATGTCTTCGTTTGCGGCGACCACATAGACGTTGCCGACTTTTCGATATACCAGTCCCGCTGCCGATGCGGCACTTCGAACGGCGTCCTCTACCTGGCTCACCGTGACATTCAGCGTGACGGGGTGCTTGTCCTTTCCGGAGTAGACGATGCTGGCGCCGGTGCGAATGCTGATGGCGCGCAGGACCTGAGCGATATCTGTGTCGGAGAAGACGATCTTAATCTGCTCCGGACCTTTCTGAGCGATCGCGGTGGAGAGAATCAGAGCGAAGACCACGACAAGTCTAATGAGTTTCATTGTTATGAGTTCTCTGAAGCGGGTTGAACGTAGCGAGTAATGCTGAGGGCGAGGGTGTTCCCTTCCGACCCTCGGCTCCAGCGCATGTCGCTCAGGACATACAGTCGCTGCGATGATGAGATCGATTCGAGGAATTTGTAGAGCGAGGCATAGGGACCGACTACGGTCACGTGGCTCGAAATACGGGTCAGCCCAACGAGGTCCTTACTTGATGGAAGCGTCGGGTCTTCTCGATAGGTTTCGGTCGTGGACGACAGCTTGGAAATAGATGCGCCCTGCAGCCTCGCGTGTTTGCGCAAGCCTGCAAGGAATCGAGCTTCTTCAGCCGAGGATTCTGGCTCGGCAACCTTCTTTGTGGTGGTACCGAGTCTGCTAACTGCCTTGTCGGCGGCTTGCATCGCAGTGAACTGCTCGAGAGCCGCGTCGTGGTCGGCTTTGGCCTGAACAACCTGGTGCTGGCCGTCATAAATCAGCCATGCGGATACGCCAACGCAGGCCGGCAGCAGAACCAACTTGATTAACAAGCCGTTCACTTCTCACCTCCAACCCATACGTCGGCCATAGAAATAGCCTCACCCGTGAGGGCGAATTGGACGCCCTGCTGCTTCGGGTTACTTTGAGTAAATCCATCCGCACGTAAGCCGCGCATGCTCTTTGCAGCACGAACATTCTCCAGAAACTTGAGCATGGCGACATCGCTTGCGGCTTCACCCTTGATGCTAACCCTTTGAGCCGGGTTGACGGCAACACTAGAGAGGCCGACGCCGGGAGTAAGAGCTCGCGTTATTTCATCCATCAGGGCCACCGCAGGCACTCCCCGTGCCGCAAGGATGCCGTATTGGCGGAGTTCGGAACTAGCGGTTCCAGGAATGTAGGATTTTTGCTTGAGCTTCTCACTTTGGGAGTTCAGATCTTGGGTGAGGGTTTCCAGCCGATGGGATTCCTTGGCATAGTGGGCGCTCATAACAAGGCCCGCGACCACAGCGCCTAGACAGACAAGAAGTGAATTAGCGTTGTTCTCCTGCGGTGGCACTGCTGGAGGCCGAAGGGCCAGCGATCGGTCCGAGCTAACAAGTTCCGCGTTGACTTTGGCTAGGGATGACTCGCTAGGCTCCTTTGCCAGTGTCATCGTCTCTGAGCGCTCATCAGCCTTCAACATTGCAGACTTCCCCTCGAAAATGAAAATGATCGCGCTGACCAGGCACAGGAATAGCCCGGGCATGACCAAACGCAAGCTTTGAGCTTGTGACCAAAGACTGCCGCTTGAAT
>JBGGMI010000066.1:0-16453 GCA_041288075.1 Fimbriimonas sp. | reverse complement strand
CAATGCGAGCCGGTAGCCCTGCTCGTTGGCGTACGTTGGAGTCTTCGTCTGCCGGTCCTTCTTGATCGAGTTGACGATCAGGGACTCAGCCTCGGCATATCGCTTGAGACCCATCAAGGTGCGAAACAGCTCCGCATCCCGCTGAGCGTTGGGGTCCTTCAGTTGCTCCGCCACTCCCTTTGAAACGAGACTTGGATCTCCACTTGCGACTCCTAGCGGTAACAGCTTTCCCGTTGAGATATCGTAAAACTCATCCGTTTTCGGCAGCCTCTTCGCCAAAGCAAAGTCGCTGAGAATAGCCTTCACGTCACCTTGAGCGCCATGGATGTCGGCCAGGTAGTTCAGAAGCCGCCATCTCGGAATGGTCATTTTTTCTTTGCCTCGAACGAGCTTCGATAGCCGAGCAGCGACCTCCTTCGTGTGCCCACTGCATGTGGCGCATCGGACGTACAACTCCCATAGGTCTCTATCCGGCACGAGCGTCATGAGTCGAAGAACGGATGGATAAAGCCGACTTGCCATAGCCGGAGAAATCGACGAATACTCTTCCGATTCCAGTTGAGGAACGTTTTTCAGCTTCTTGAGAATCGACGCAACCTGTTTAACTTCACCTTTTAGCAAAAGTGCGCGCAAGTGGATGCCTAGCGCATCCGTCTGTTGGTTCTCAGCGGAAGTGAGCGCTTCCAGGCCGTAATGCTTGACGAGTTTCGCAATGTACTCCGAATCGGTGGGACTTGATCCGAACTGCCATTGCGGAGACTTGATAGAAGAAAGGTTCGCTAGCACGAGCGTCTTGGCTAGCAAGCGAGATGGCGCTCCATCGATCTGCAACTGTCCCTTGACGATCTTCAATAGCTGCAAGTAGATGGGTGCCGCCTTGCTCTCGCCCCAGATTGAAACGAGGTCGGGCACAGGCTCCAACTGCCCATTGACCTCCTCAGCGAGAGACTTTTCGATGGCAATCAAAACCTCTTCCACGCTCCCCTTGCGCCGAAGGGCTCCCAATCGCGGCTTGCTCATGGGGTCGTAGAATTCATCGCTTTTCTTTGAGGCATCGCTCTCAGCGATGAGCCTCAAGAGTTTGTCGTCATCTCCTTCTAGCCTCACGAATAACTTCTGGAGAACGCCCTTTTGCCGCGTGTTAGGCATCTGCTCCACTAGCTCCGAAATGCGGGGCCAGGACTCGGGGCGAGGGAGGACGGTGAACACGGTTCCCAGACTGCCTGGAGGCTCAGGCATTCCGTTGGCCGGGGGGCGGCGCGGAACCTTGCTGCCCTCAGCGATCAATGCGAACCACCGCTCTCCGGCCGTCGAGGGAGTCATCGCAGGACTCTCGCGTGCAAAACGATCAAGAGTAGCCAAAAACTCAAGTTCTCTGATTGTCGTCGTGATCTCGGGATCGGTAGCCGTCAACTTCCCGATCACCGCGCGAGCGCCAAGCAACCCGTCCCCCTGAAGGCACGCCAAAGCCGCAAACGCAGTAATCACGATCCCCATAAGCTTCACGCCATGGTAACACACGTTGGCTACGGCAAGCCTTCATTTGCGGACAGCTTGACGGGCGAGTCCTTGACACCGACGCCCCCCTTGCCGAGCCTCCTATTGCCGTTAAGGTCGTCAAGCAGTCATAAAAGCAAAAAACCTCAATTACTTGAGGTTTAGATCCAGAGATGGCTGCCCGTCTTGAACTGGCTTAGAACTCCCTAAGCGAAAGACTTCGGGGTTGACAAGGCAGAGATCGTGCCAGCGCTTGGAAAACGCATAGATGCGGTCAAATCCCCCGCACGCTTCGTAAAGTGACGCCACCTGTGAACGTTACCGCTAGCTTTGCACTCGGGTAGCACAGCATGTCCACGGCGTCTTTTCGGCTGCCGGGATGGCCGCGACCTTATCTTTCATCCTTCAGCAGATGGACGGTAGAGCTTCCACAAGCTCTAGGACCCGTGTTGCCTCACGGGCCCTGTTCAACGTTTCGGCCACAACTTCCATCTCTGCGAGGCCGCTGTCAACTTCAGGCTTGTTGCCATGAGCGTACGATCGGAGAACTTGTGCCTCTAAGGCGCTGAGCGTCAGTCGGGCAGGCGGACCGATGGGCACTTCTCGTAGCACCAATTCGGCCAACGCGGCTGCCTCTTCGGGTTCAGACGGCGCGAGCATCCAGCCTAGCTGGAGGGCCGTTCGCCATCCGTTGGGCGACTCGGGCCGCTCGCGGCTCAACACGAGCGCGAATTGGAGCAGGGAGATTGCGGTTGCCCTATCCCCCAGGCGGGTGTGCACTTCCGCTTCCGCGTTAAGGGCTTGAATCATGCCGATCGTGTGCCCCACCCTTCTAAACGTGTCCTTCGCCTCCCTAATCGACACAAGTGCTTCCTCGTCGCGGCCTTCGCGGAACCTTCCGTAGCCCAGTTCTAACAGGGCCTGCGCGAGTCCAAGCTTGAATCCGTTTTTCTTGCAAAGGGAGATTCGGCGTGACATATACCGTTCCTGTTCTCCCTGCAATCCGGCCATTGCTTCGAGCGCATTCAGCTCCCCCCAAGCGTCTTCGGCCATCCGCGCAGCCAACAGAGCCTCGTTGTGAAAGCGACAGCCGACCTCACCCTTTAGCATCGCCAGGTGGATGTAGCCGCAGCACTTGGCCGAAATCAAGATGCCTTCACTATCGCGGAGCTTGCGAAAGATCCGCAACGCATCTTCGGCAAGCGGAAGCGCCTCACGGTCCCTGCCCATGATGTGGAGCATCAGCGCCCTACCGTAAAGGCATCCGGCTTCGACTGGAGGTGGAGGGCCGAGGGCAAGTCCCGCGTCGAAATACTCAACCGCCTTCGAGAAGTTTTCGATCTTCCGCGCCAACCGGCCAGCGGTGTAAAGGGCCTCCGCTTTCACCAATTGGCTATGGCTCAGCGGCAGGAGCCGTTCAGTCCATCGTAGCCCTGTCTCGTGTGAGCCGCTCATGAGCCAGTACCGCCGAAGATCGCTCACGATCACGAGCGCTTCGTCAGCCCGCCCAAGGTCTGCGAGCGTTGCCAAAACCCTTTCATACCGGCTCTGTTCACGATCAGCTAAAGAGAGTGCGGCTGACTGTCCCGGGCCGACGAGATCATTTCGGATTTGCCGAGTCTGACTGCGGACATGCTCGATGAGGAGAAGGTTCGCTTCATGAGATTCTTCTGGCGTAGTGCAGGTGTCGAGGACCTCACGGATCGGCTCTAAGACCCGATAGATCCTCTGCCCGCCCTCATTGGTCGACTGCAGCATCGAATTCCCTGCCAACTCGCTAAGCGATTTTTCGGTCCCACCCATCGACCGGGCGAGTCCCATGTCAAAGCTGCCACGTAGGAAGCTGAGCCGCTTCAACAGGGCCAAGTCAGCGGGCTTCAGGAGATTCAAGCTCCAGTGAACTGCATCTGAAAACGATTCGTGAGGGGCAAGGTCGTTGGCCGCTCGATGCCCCAGCAATTCACCCATCGCCTGTGGGGAATCGCTCATGTACTCGGGCGAGAAGGCGGCCACGTTGGAGGCGGCAAGCTCGATTGCGAGCGGCAAGCCTTCCAGCCGCCCACACACCTTGGCAATAGATTGCAGTGAGGTGGGAGTGACCCGAAAGCTCGAATCGGCCATTTCGGCTCTCCTAATAAAGAGCCGCACGCTCGGGCACTCCAAGGCGCACTCGGCGCTCTGATCGACGTCGGGCACAGGAAGAGGTTCTAAGGTGATGCACTGCTCCCCGATGACCTTTGAAGGACGCCGCGAAGTCGTTAGGATTTGTAGCCGATCTGAACAATCGAGCAGCTCATCGATCTGTTGCGCGGCAAGGGGGATCAAGTGTTCGAGGTTGTCAAGCAAGAGCAACGTGTCGTCGCCTAGTGCCCTTCCGATCTGCTTCGCTCGGGCAGGCGCCTCGATCGAAGTGAGGCCGATCGACCTAGCGATCTCGGCCATGATGTCGCACCCCGTTTCTAGCTGGGCGAGCCGTGCCACGATGCATCGGCGCTCGCCAGCCAACTCCCGCAGCACCGCGAGGCCGAGCGTCGTCTTACCGACTCCACCAGGCCCCAAAATCGTTATCAGCTTGCCCCCCGCGCGGATGAGGTTGGCGACCGCATTCGTTTCGGCTTCCCGGCCCAAGCACTCGCCGCCGGCTCGGCTCGGCTCGGCTTGGGGCTCAGCAAGCCTGAGGTGAAAACCGGCGGCATCCTCGTCATCGGGAACCAACTTTAGCCAGGTTGAAAGCACGTCCCTTGCCGATGCGAGGTCGCCTTCTGCCAAATGCATCTCCGCCAACTGGCGACATGCGGACGCAAAGCGAGACTCGAAGGCTGCCTGAAGCGGGACGATCCATGGATCGTCGAGTCCCGCCAGAAACGGGCCTCGATACAACTCGATGAGGCGACGAAGCGAATCCTCGTCAGCGTGCTCTCGAAGCGACTCGAATTCGCGTAGATCGGTCGAAACTTCCGCCGAAAGGCGGACGGTAGTGTGATTGGCATAGAGGTACGCGCCCAGAGAAGGTCGCAGTGAGGAAAGGGCCACGCTGAGGTTGTGGCGAGCCTTGTCTGGAGCGCTGTCGGGCCAAAAGCATTCGACCAGTCGTTCTCGTGCAACCTGGCTTCCGGCATGAGCGACTAGGTATCCGAGGAGCGAGGCAGTTTGTCGAGTACGGAACTGAGTGACGTCGCCGTGCCGGCCAGCCACGCGAAGGCCGCCGAAAGTGTAAATCCTCGCCGCTGCGCTCTCCACCTTCTCTCCCAAGTTCATCCGCTCCGTGGATTCCCATTCAAGTCTACAGGTCGTGAGAGGATTGTGAGAGACCTGTAGCCGAGAATGTCTTCACGTCCGCAAACGGGGGAGCCCCTGAGCGTGGAACGCGAGGTGAAGACGAATGTTTAGCAACGAAACCACAGAGCAAGCCGCCCGAGCTGGCGCCGAACGAATCGATGGGTGGCACCAATGAAAGCACTCTTGTCGAGGATCGCCGTGACTCTCCTTGTTTGCATTGCCGCCAACGGTTGCGGCGGTAGCGACGACGTGCCGCCGCCCGATGAGCAACCCGCGGTGCTCCAGCCGAATGTCATGGTCTTGCCCGACGATGGCACGGTCACGCTTAGCGCCGTGACGGACTCCTCGGTGACCGTCCAGGGATCGGCCGCGAGTATTGCTCCAGGGGCCGTTATCGTGAGCGCTGCAGGTTCCGGAATGGCTCGCAAAGTCATTTCGGTAACTGCTTTGTCAGACGCCTTCGTCTGCCAGACGGAGAACGCCTCACTCACGGACATCTTCAAGGAAGTCCACCTGAAGCTTCGACGGCAAATCAGCCCCGCCGACGCGCTGAGCATTGACGTGGTCGACGGTTTCGAATATGTGCCGCCCACGGCTGCCCCGGGCCGCAGCCTGCTCGAGTTTAACTTCAAGTACACGAACGAGTTTCCGGGTTCCGTTGCCGACTCGCTCAAAATGAGCACGAGCGCAGATGCGAAATTCAAAATCGAACTCGGTGTCGACGTCGAGATCGAAGATGGCGCCCTCATCAAGTTTTCCGTGGTGCCGGCCATCATAACGAGCACCAGCTTTGAGATGGCCTATAAGGCAAAGTTCGAGAAGAAGTATCCGGAAGAGCCACTGACTTATGCGAGGATCGAGGTGCGGCCGCTCTTGTTCTGGATCGGACCGGTTCCGGTCGTGGTGCAGCCGAAGGTGACCTTCTCAGGACAATTGGCCGTATCCGTTGAAGGCGGCGCAAAGATGAAGGGGGAATGCAGCTCGACCTACCGCGGCGGCACCGTCTACGACGCCGTGGCGGACACTTGGACCCCCATTCGCGAGGCAGTCACCTCGGGCACACTCGCTTCGGCGCCAAGCGCATACGTGAATGCGGAAGCTTCGCTCAGTCTGGCGCAGATCGGTTTCGAGCTCTTGTTCTATGGGGTTGTTGGTCCCAAGCTAGAACTTGATGCCGGCAAGCTTTCGGCGAAGTGGGAAGCGAAGGAGAGCCCGGATCTCAGCTCCAAACTCTCTTGCACACTCGGCTTCTCGCTCACCGGAGTTGTGAAGGGTGACGCCTTTGGAAAGAACGTCTCCTATTCGTTTGGTCCAAAGATCGAAGCCGAATACACCCTATTCGAGAAAACGTTTATGCCTGGCAACGGAGACGTTGAAGTGAGGAGCCCGGTGAGCCGCGTTTCCTCGGGATTCGACCTAAGCAAGGAACTTCTCAGTGGAGGCGTGCGATGAGGTTTAGAGTACTGCCGAGTCTTTCGCTACTTGCCGTGCTTCTATTCTTCTGCTTAGGCTGCGGGGGAAGCAGCGCAAAACCCTCCGCCGAAGGCACGCTGCGTCTCAGCATCGAGTGGCCCGAGCAAAGCAGACTCGTTCCGATTGCTTCGAAGAGCGTGGTCATCAACGTGATCATTAAGAAGGGCGAGGGAGAGTACGAGGTGACGGAGCGCATTGCGCAAAAGATCATCCCGCGCCTAGCGACGGGCAATCTTTCCAAAGTTGAAATTAGGCTGCCCTCGACAAAGCTGACGATTCAAGCGGACGCGTCTCCTAACGAGGACGGGAGCGGAAACATCCAAGCTACGGCAAGCAAAGAAGTCAACATTCCCGAATCCCAAACACTGCCAGTTGCGATCACGATGGTCACTCGCATCCAGCAGGTGAAGATGACGCCAAACCCAGACGGGAGCAGTCTCCTCATCGGGAGCACTGGGACCTACGACGCCACTGCAGAGAGCGATGGCGATGTCCTGGTGGTAACGAGTCCCAGCAAGTGGACATGGACTGTGAGCGACCCTACGCTCCTCTCGATGACCGCTACCGGATCCAAGGTGACGGTTAAGGGCCTAAAGAAAGGGCGCGTTACCCTCACTGCAACCGAGGAAGAGTCTCACCGCACGAAGTCGGCTGTCATTGACGTCACGGCCCCCGACGAGACGGTGCGCATCCCCGACGGACGATACGAGGGCCTTGTCACCTACACCATCTACACAAGCTCAGGCACAAGCACGAGAAAGCAAAGAGAAGCGATGGTTCTCAGCGATAACTATATCAACCACTTCGACGTCATTGGCCCCGATTGGCCAGACCATTTCTTAGCCAGTTTGAACCAGGCCGTTACGAAACGGCAGCCTGACGGCTCCATCAGCTTCGACACGCAGGGATATGTCGACGACTACTGGGGAGGGCCTCGCGGCGACTATTGCACCGTCACCGGCGCTTACCAAGACGGCAACCTCTCAGTCTCCATCGAGTACTTCCGGGATAACATTCCGAGTCAGTGGAGATCGGGTAGCGGAACGCTATTTCCCAAGGACTAGCGTTTGGTTCGAGACCTGGTCTGGCTAAGCAGACCAGGTCCTTCCATACATCGGAGGAGTCATCCCTGCGAATGACCCTGCAGGAGCCGACCTGCCAATCCCTTGGCGAGCACTTCGGCGTAGCAGAAACGGTCCGGAGCCCGACTTGCCGTTTCAAGCAACAACATCCCCCGTCATTTGGGTGTCTTGAGCGCCAATGCCAGCACCCTAGCCCGAGAACACCAGTTGTTTCTGCGCCGATGACATCTGGTAACTCGAGTTTGCGGCCCCCGGGGCCGAACAGCGGTTCTTGTGCTGAATAAATCGCAGTAGAAATAGAGGGCCTTCATTCTTCCCTTCGCAGTGGTTTTGTTGCGGGTTCTCTATGATGGGGCTTGTGAATTATCGTTCCATCAATTCAACTCGTCTACAAGTTCCCCTATAGAGTGTCCAGCGTCGCCTTTAGCCGAACCGGGAAGTATGTTGCAATCTCCGACGGACAGATTGTCAGGACGTACACCGTGTCCACCAGGGCCTTGCATAGCATCATTGATCCTGCACCCAGTAACCCTTCGATCCCGTGGATGAGTGGGCTTCGGTGGAATCCCATCAGAGATTGGCTGGCGGCTGATTTGTCACCGATTCCAAATAACCAGCCTGTCGGTTTCCCAAGCCTTATTTTAAGTGGAGCGGTGACACAGTAAGCGCTCGCCACAACGAGCATGGCAAAGAAGATGACTTTCGGCGCCCATTCAACATGGGTGAGTTCTGCCGCATTTACCCCCAACGGGCAGCAACTCATCACCGCTAGCGAGGATGGAACGGTACGAACAACCAATGCAGTGGACGGATCGCTCGTTCGTTCGAAGAGATATGCGTATCAGATATATGCGCCTACGCGAGGTCCCGCGAGGGGACCGGGGACGCTTTGCAACTTTTAACCGCCGCCATCACCCCGCTCATCTCACTATTACTCTTACTTTAACAAGTCCCGCACCACGTGGCCGTGGACGTCTGTGAGTCGAAATTCGCGGCCCTGGTAGTGGTAGGTCAGCTTAGTGTGATCGATGCCGAGCTGGTTGAGGATGGTGGCTTGGAGGTCGTGGACGTGCACCGCTCCGGGCGTGAAATTCTCGACGGAAGGCTCGAGGAGGTGGCCGTCGCCATCCACGATGTTGTAGCCGTAATCGTCGGTATTGCCGTAAACCACCCCCGGCTTGACGCCGCCTCCGGCCATCCAGGTCGTAAACGCCCGCGGGTGATGATCCCGGCCGTAGTTGTCTCGGCTGAGAGGACCCTGGCAGTACACCGTCCGCCCAAATTCCCCGCCCCAAACCACCAGCGTGTCATCCAACAATCCGCGCTGCCGCAGGTCCTTGATGAGCGCCGCGCAGCCTTGATCCACGTCCTTGGCCTGAGTCGGAATATCTTTGGTGACATCGCTATGCAGATCCCAGCCGCGGTGGAAGATTTGAATAAATCGGACCCCTCGCTCGACCATCCGCCGAGCGAGCAGACAGTTTGCGGCAAACGTGCCCGGCTCTTGGGCTTCCTTGCCGTAGAGTTCAAAGGTTTCGGTCGACTCCTTGCTAAGATCCATCAGGTCGGGCACGCTCGCTTGCAAGCGGTAGGCAAGTTCGTACTGCTTGATCCGCGCAGCAATCTCGGGATCGCCAAAGGCCTTGAGCGAGAGCTGGTTCAGTGCATCGACGCCGTCCAGCATCGTCCGCCGAGTTTTACGGTCGAGGCCGTCCGGGTCGTTTAGATAAAGCACCGGATCTCCCTGGGAGCGCAACGAAACGCCCTGATACTCGCTCGGCAGAAATCCCGTGCCCCAAAGCCGGGGATAGACCGCTTGGTTCGGCTTGTTGCTGGTGACCTTGCTGTGCAGCACCACGTAGGTAGGCAGGTCCTCGTTCATGCTGCCGAGGCCATAGCTGAGCCAGGCCCCCATGCTCGGCCGGCCCGGCAACATACTGCCGGTTTGGAGGAAGGTGGTCGCCGGGTCGTGATTGATCGCCTCGGTCCACATCGACTTGATGATGCAAAGCTCGTTGACCACCTTCGCGGTGTGAGGCAGCAACTCACTCACCCAGGCTCCGTCGCCGCCATTATCGTGCTTATCGAACTTGAAGACGGACGGCGCGATCGGAAACCGTGTTTGGCCGCTGGTCATGGTCGTGACGCGCTGCCCTCGCCGGACCTCGTCTGGCAGATCGGCATTGAAAAGCTCTTGGAGCTTCGGCTTGTAGTCCCAGAGGTCGAGTTGACTGGGCCCCCCGCTCATAAAAAGGTAGATGACGCGCTTGGCCTTCGGCGCGAAGCTCGGCATCCCTGGTATGCCTTGCCCTTGCGTAGCCAATGCACTAGTGGCAACTCCGCCCAGTCCCCCGACGGTCAGCAGCCGGCTGATAGCGGCGGTGCCCAGACCCAAGGCAGTGCGTCCGAACAACTGCCGGCGGGTCATGAGGAGTTCAGCTTCGCGGATGGGGTCCATGGTTAGTGTAGGGTGAGGAATTCGTCGGTGTTGAAGAGCATGGAGCAGATCAGCATCCACGCCGCTTGCTCCGATGGCGAAAGACCTGGCTTCTGTGGAGCATCGCCGATGCTAATGAGCTTCTTGGCCGCTTCCTGATCCTGCGAGTAGCGCTGTCTGAATTGTCGAAGAGCTCGCTTCAGAAGCGAGACTTCGGTGGCCTTCGGAGTCCGTGCGAGGGTGAGCAGATATGCCTGCCCGAGCCTCTCATCGTCTGTCCCTGGGCTGGTGAGGAGGCGTTGCGCCATTGTCCTGCTGGCTTCAAGCAATGCAGGCTCGTTCTGAGTGGTCAGCGCCTGAAGAGGGGTGTTGGTCGATGACCGGCTGACGACACAAGTGTCACGGCTGGGGGCGTCAAAGGTGGTCATGAAGGTGGGCGGAGCCGTGCGCTTCCAGAATAGATACATGCTTCGCCGGTAGATCGCCTTTCCTTTGTCCCGAACGTAGAAGTGGGTGCTGCTGGCGGGATCGGAGGCCGCTTCCCAAATGCCATCGGGCTGGTAAGGCTTGAACCCGCGTCCGCCCACTTGGTCGAGAAGCAGCCCGCCCGCATCCAAGGCTTTGTCCCGGATCACCTCGGCATCGAGCCGGAACCGAGGCCCACGGGAGATCAGCCGGTTTTCGGGGTCTTTGGCCAGCTTGGCCGCCGCAATGCGCGAGCTTTGGCGGAACGTCGCAGAGGTGACGATCATTCGGTTCAGCTGCTTGATGCTCCAACCGTTCTTCTGAAAGCTCACTGCCAGGTAGTCGAGCAGGGGCTGATTGAGCGGCCACTCGCCTTGGCTGCCGAAATCCTCGGTCGTCTTGACGATCGCGGTGCCGAAATGCTGCTGCCAAACCCGGTTCACGTAAACCCTCGCGAGCAGGGGATTCTTTGGCGAGGTTAACCATTTCGCGAATCCGTACCGATTGTTCGGTACACCCGTGGGGAGACTCCCGAGGGAGACTGGAATGCCCCGTTTCACGGGCTCGCCCCTCTGGTCATACTGCCCTCGGTTCAGGATAAAGGTGGGCCGCGGCTGATCCATTTCTTGCGCGATCAGGGTCATCGGGATCGAAGCGTCAAGCTCCGCTCGTTGCTTAACGAGCCCGCGGTACCGGCTTGCTGATGCCGTGACTGGCCCGGTTTCTAAATAGGCAGACTGCAATGCTCGTTGCGCGGGCAGGTTCTTTGGATCCTTACGATATGCCGTCAACGAATCAGCGAGACGCTGGGCGTTCGGATCGGCCAGGTTTAGCCGTAAACCGTCGGGGCCTGCCCCATTGACGACTTTGATGAGGAGCAGGTTGTCACCGGCTCGGAAATCACCCTTAACGGTGTCGACCGCATCACCAACTCCCCGGCTGACCTTGTTGGCGTGGATGAGTTTGCCGTTCAACCACACCTTGACCGCGTCATCGCTCGATAGGCCGAAGGTGAGGCTCCGCGCCGAAGGCAGGGTCACGGTTCCGCGAACGTAGACCGACGAAGCGTCCTTGGCGATAATGCCAGAGTACGCCTTCCCAACTTCGAATGCGAGTGGTTTCCAAGCGACTTGGCCGTCGGTTTCCGGGGCGTCTGCCTGGTCATAGACGAGATCGAAGGAAGCTCCCGAATAGGTCGGGCTGATTTCCCAATTCTTGGTCGAAGTTCCAGCCGCGGGAGTCTTCTCAAGGAACTGGAGAGCCTGCGCGAGATCAACTTTTGCACTGAGCGCGTCGATTTCCTGAGTCAGCCGGTTTCGACGCAGCTCTTCATCGGGAGTGGGTGCTTTCAGAACAGGAGGTGGAAGCGAGATGTTGCCGTCGAGCGGAGCGTCTTTTGTGCTGTTGAAATAGGCGTACAGACCGTAGTAGTCGCGCTGCTTGATGGGATCGAATTTGTGATCGTGGCACCGGGCGCACTGAATCGTCATTCCCAGAAACAACGTGCTCGTGGTGTCCACCCGATCAAAAGTATTGCGGGCGAGAAACTCCTCCTCTATGGCGCCACCCTCGGCGGAAGTAAGGTTCATCCGCACATACCCGGTGGCGATGAGCTGCTCAGTTGTAGGCCGCGGCAACAGGTCTCCCGCAAGCTGCCACTCCACAAACTTCGTATAAGGGAGGTCCTGATTGAAGGCCCGGACAACCCAGTCGCGATAGGGGTAAACCGACCGTTCGTTATCCAGCTGAAGACCGTGGGTGTCGCCATAACGCACGGCGTCGAGCCAATACCGAGCCTGGTGCTCGCCGTAGCTTGGCTTAGCCAGAATGCGATCTACGAAACGCTCGTAGGCACCGGGTTTCACGTCCTTTCGAAATGCCGCAAGTTCCGCCTGAGTGGGAGGAAGGCCGGTGAGGGTTTGCGCCGCGCGAAGGGCCAATGTATCTCGATCCGCCTCCGCTTCAGGCGAAAGGCCGGCCGCGTCTAGCTTCGCGAGTACAAATCGGTCGAATGGGTTTCTGCACCAATCCGGTCGACTTACCGACGGCAACTTCGGCATCACGGGGGTGACAACCGACCAGTGCTTCTCGTAGCGAGCGCCTTGCCGGATCCACTCCCGCAGCGTCTCGATTTGTTCTTTGGAAAGGGACTTCACGCCTGAATCAGCAGGCGGCATTCGCGCACCGGCGTCAGACTCCGAGACTCTTGCGATAAGTCGCGACCTCTCGGGGAATCCAGGCACAATGACGCCCCACTTCTGTGCCCCCGCCAAAGAGTCGAGCCGCAATCCGGCCGCCACTTTAGCCGCGTCGGGTCCGTGACATTTGAAGCAGCGTTGGCTGAGGATAGGCATCACGTCGCGGCCGAAGTTGACTTCGCGCGGAACCGGCGTCGAGTCGGAAGACACGGCAAACCCGAATAAACCGACGCAAAACACAAACAGGGCGGGTGAGAGCTTCATCGTCAACGGCAGACTCAAGGGCACGTTACCCGTCGCGCGCTAGCCGCTCCCTTGTCGGGCTTAGCGGAAGTCGCTCAGCTTTGCGAATCCCGGAGAACCTCTTGTTCCCTATTTTCCTCAATCTCTTGCGGGATCGGATAGAGTGCTTTTATGGGGCTCGCAGTTTGCGCTTTCATGGTGCTTTCGGCGACGATGATGGCGTCTGTGCTCGAGCCCAGGTCCGCGATGACACCCATTGATCTTCGATGCGAGAATCGGGTCAACCCTCTTGGGGTCGACGCTGCTCACCCAAGGCTCAGTTGGGTCCTTCAAGGCTCCGGCAGGGCCCGCGGAAGGCATCAGAGCGCGTACCGCGTCCTCGTGTCGAGCGATTCGAAGCTATTGGAGCGAAATGTGGGCGACTTGTGGGATAGCGGTAAGCGCGTTAGCGCCGAGCAGAACGAGATTGCCTACGCCGGCGTGCCGCTGAAATCTGGGAAAGCGTGCTTTTGGAAGGTGCGTGTCTGGGAAGGCAAATCAGTTGGCCCTTGGAGCAAGCCAGCGAGTTGGGAGATGGGCCTTCTTCAGGCGAAGGATTGGGCTGGCCGCTGGATAAACGACGGCAAGCAAAGTTCGTCGGCCCCGGATCTGTACGCAGACGACCCCGCACCTATTTTTCGCAAGGAGTTCTCGGTGCGGAAGCCGGTCGCCCGGGCACGGCTGGCGATCTCGGGGCTTGGCTACTATGAAGCGAGCCTGAACGGCATGCGGGTGGGAGACCACGTGCTCGATCCGGGCTGGACACGGTTCGAAAAGCGGGTCGAGTATCAGGTCTACGAGGTGAGGGCTCAGTTGTCGCGAGGAGATAACTGCCTGGGAATCTTGCTCGGAAACGGCTGGTATAACCCGCTGCCGCTCAAGCTCTTCGGCAGTTTTAACCTTCGAGAGCACCTGGCGATCGGCCGTCCCCGCGTCATCGCGCAACTGCGAATCGAGTATGCGGACGGGTCGGTGCAGACGGTCGCCACGAATCAGACCTGGAGAGTCGGCGAGAGCGCGATTCTGCGCAACAGCATCTATCTCGGCGAGGTGGTCGACGCCCGTAAAGAAGTCCGGGGGTGGGACGAGGCGGGATATGACGACTCCGACTGGCGCGCGCCTGGACTCGCGAAGGAGAAGCTAGGGCCGCTCGTCGCGCCGTCTCAGCCACCAATTCGCGTGACGGCGACTAGGCCAGCCGTAAAGGTCAGCCAGCCGAAGCCTGGTGTCTACATATACGACCTCGGAGTCAACTTCGCCGGCTGGGTCAGCCTGAAGTTGGATGTGCCCACAGGGACGGAGATCCGCATGCGTTACGGTGAGCTGCTGTATCCCGATGGCGCGCTGAATCCGATGACGAGCGTCGCGGGGCAGATCAAGGGCTTTAAGCAAGGGACGAAGGAGAGCATCGGCGGGCCGGGTGCACCAGAAATCGCCTGGCAGGCCGATACGTATATTGCTCGAGGCGGCGGGGAGACGTACACGCCCACGTTCACCTTCCACGGCTTCCGGTACGTCGAAATGACCGGTTTGCCCGAGCCGCTTCCGCTCTCCTCGGTGACAGCGATGCGCCTCAATTCGGACGTCGAAAGCGTCGGCTCGTTTGAGTGCTCCAACACGATGCTCAACGAGCTTCAGGCCATGTGCCGCCGGACGTTCCTATCGAACATCTTCAGCGTGCAGTCCGACTGCCCGCACCGGGAAAGGCTCGGATACGGTGGCGATATCGTCGCAACCAGCGAAGCGTTTATGGCGAACTTCGACATGGCCGGCTTCTACGAAAAAGCGGTGCGCGATTGGTCCGACAGCGCTCTGCCTGACGGCATGTTCACCGACACCGCGCCCTTCATGGGCATCCAGTATTGCGGAGTCATTTGGGCGATGGCGCATCCGCTCCTGATCGACCAACTCTACACGCATTACGGCAACCGCAGGATTGCCGAGGAGGAGTACGCGGCCGCCAAGCGGTGGCTTTCCCTTGTCGAGAAGCGGTATCCCGGCGGCATCGTCACCGATGGGCTGAGCGACCACGAGGGACTCGCCCCCGCGCCCGCGGACGCAATGGTGACGCCGATGTACTTCCAGAGCGCGAAGCTCCTGGCCGCCATCGCGAAGCGGCTTGGCCGAAGTGAGGACGAGACCCACTTCCGCCAGCTTGCGGAGAAGATCAGCGGCGCATATCTCGCCAAGTTCCTAGATGAGGCCACCGGCAAGGTCGGGCCTGGCACGCAGGCGAGCCAGTCGTTCGCGCTCTATACGGGCATAGTGGGGGAATCGGCCCGGGCGAAAGTGTTCGACTATCTGGTTAAGGACATCGAGAGCCGTGGGAACCACCTGAGCACAGGCATCCTCGGCACCCAATTTATGCTGGACGTGCTCTCGCGTGAGGGCCGCGCCGACCTCGCGTACGCCATCGTCACCCAGCTGGACTTTCCCGGGTGGGGTTGGATGCTCAAAAACGGCGCCACGACCCTGTGGGAACACTGGGAGTTCAGTGACAACACGTTCTCGCACAACCACCCGATGTTTGGGTCTGTGAGCCAGTGGATGATGTCTTGGCTCGGCGGCATCCAGCCGGACGCTGGTGCCGCTGGGTTCGACCGCATCGTGATTCACCCGAGGACTCCGGCCGGGCTGGACTGGGTGAAGTCGAGCTATCGCAGCGTTCGCGGGAAGATCGTCAGCAATTGGTCGCGGCGGGGCAAGAAGCTGAGGTTCGAGATAGAGGTTCCGATCAACACCCGCGCACTTGTCTCCGTCCCTGCAAAGTCGGTTGCGGCGGTCACGGAGGGTGGGAAGCGGCTTGCCGATGTCGAAGGCGTGAGCGGCGTGAGGTTGCGTGGTGATTCAGTCGAACTGAATGTCGGCTCTGGACGGTACTTGTTCTCAGTGGACGGGGCTTAGCTTCCGGCCCTCGTAGCTACGTCGGCTGGGATGGTATGGCTGCGAAGGCAACACCGCTGCATCCGGGTAGCTTAGCCACATGAGTCCGCTCCTTGCCGTCGCGCTCCTTCTGTCCCAGGCCAATCAAGCTAGCCCGGATCCTTACGCCCACGAGACGTCCGCACAGCGAAATGTGAGGATGAAATGGTTCCGCGAGGCGCGCTTTGGGATGTTCATCCACTGGGGTGTCTATTCGGTGCCCGCTGGAGTCTATGAAGGGAAAGAAATTGGCGGCATCGGCGAATGGATCATGCATCAAGCGAGGATCCCTGTAGATCGCTACCGCGCCTATGCCAAAGAATTCAACCCAGTCAAATACGACGCCGACAAGTGGGTCTCGATCGCCAAGAACGCTGGCATGAAGTACATCGTGATCACGTCCAAACACCACGACGGCTTCGCCATGTTCGACTCGAAAGCGTCGGACTGGAATATCGTCAAAGCGACGCCTTTCCGTCGTGACCCGCTGGCCGAACTCGCGAAGGCATGCCATAAGCAGGGCCTTCGGCTCGGCTTCTACTACAGTCAGGCGCAGGACTGGAACAATGGCGGATCCGCGGCGGGTGGACACTGGGACCCCAAGCAGGATGGCGATATGACGGAGTACATCGAGAGAGTCGCCGTTCCGCAGGTGAAAGAGATTCTCACGAAGTACGGCAAAGTCTCTGTGCTCTGGTGGGATACGCCTCACGAGATGACCAGGGAGCGCGCCGATCTTCTGCTTCCTCTCCTCAAACTCCAGCCTGGCATCATCTACAACAACCGGCTGGGCGGCGGATACAGCGGCGACACGGAGA
>JBGGMI010000065.1:0-26298 GCA_041288075.1 Fimbriimonas sp. | reverse complement strand
GCAAAAGGGCATACAATAGCACTATGCCAATCTCTCGCCGCGAGCTGCTCAAGGCCGCAGCCGTTTCGCCTCTTCTTGCCAAAAGTGCTTTCGCGGCTAGTTCGCCGAAGCAAAGACCGGTCATCGGCACTGGAGAGCACACCTACGAGGTGTATCACGACTGGCTGACGCCGCCTGCCAATATCGCTTATGGCGATACGCACGGGCTCGCGCTTGACTCTCAAGGCAGAATCTACGTGGCTCACACGGTCGGCCAAGGGAGCGTCAAAACTGATGCCGTGCTGGTATTCGATCAGCAGGGCAAGTTCATCAACTCTTGGGGTTCGGACTTCAAAGGAGGAGCTCACGGCCTCGACCTCCGGAAGGAAGGCTCCGAAGAGTTCCTATACCACTGCGACACTCGACGCAGGCTGGTGGCGAAGTCAACACTCGATGGCAAGATGCTTTGGGAGAAAGGTGTTCCGATGGAGTCGGGCGTGTATAAGGACGCTGGCGGTTGGTGTCCCACAAACGTCGCCTTCGGGCCCGACGGTTCCGTATTCGTCGGAGATGGATACGGATCGCATTACATTCATCGCTATTCGAAGAACGGTGACTACCTTGGCGTAATCGTCAAGCCAGGATCCCAGGCCGGCACCGTCAGAGAACCGCACGGGCTGTGGGTGGATTCTCGAGACGGCTGGTCCAGGCTGGTTGTTGCCGATCGAGGTAACCGACGGCTGCAGTATCTCACTTTGGACGGACAGCACATTGGTTTCGTTAAAGAAGGAATCCGGCGGCCATGCCACATCCACTTCAACCACGACCTCATGCTGATCCCTGACCTCGAAAGCGTGGTGACGATTCTTGGAAAGGACAACCAAGTGGTCGCACAGCTCGGCGACGGCAACCCTTCTAATCTTCGAGGAGCGCCGCGTGAGCAGTACATTCCAGGCAAGTTCATCCACCCTCACGCGGCCATTTGGATCAACTCTCGGGATATCGTGGTCGCGGAATGGGTGCCCACCGGAAGAATCACGCTGCTCAAAAGGGTCAGCTAATCGGGTGATGTGTCGGGAGTTTGCTCCTCAAGTAAACTCCCACTCCCCCGATGTTGAAGCACCCCGATCTAACTCTTCGGCGCGTCCAGAGCTTTCTCCAGCACGAGCTGAAGCCTCGAATATACGGTGACCGGCATCCCCTCAAGGTCGAGTTCTCGGAGAACCGGTCTGAGAACCAGAAGGGAGCTAAAGCAGGGCCATGGGTGGAGGTGGAAACAGGCTTCCGATTCGGGCCCGCTTACACCAACTTTTGGTTCAGGCTCAAAGGCAAGGTGCCAAGCGAACTTGCCGGCAAGAGTGTCGTGATCGTCGCGGACCTTGGCGGGGAGCGGACGGTTTGGAAGGACAATTCACCCATTGGCGGGTTGGATGTCGAGCATAGCGATTTTGGCTTTCTGGAAGGTGCCGAGATTTCCAGGGGGTGCTCAAAGGTAAACGGTGGCGAGAAGCTAGAGATTTACGTCCAGGTTTACACCGGAAATCCACAGTGCCGGGTCCACGGGCGAGAGCTGCCGCGCGAATCGCTTGTTTCTGAGGTCAAGTCGGCAGAACTCGTAGTCGTCGACCCTGATACAAAGGATCTCGTGTACGATGTCGATTTCGCCCTTAGTCTCCTTCAGACGATGGAGGGTTCTGACCCCGCTTATGCAAATCTACTCCGAGCCCTGAACGAATGCGTTAACCTGTACGCTCCTGCGCAGAAGGAGAGCGTCGCCCGGTGCCGTAAAACCCTCCGCGATTCCCTTGGCAGCCTTAACGGCGAACTGAAGCACACGCTGGTCCCGGTTGGACATGCTCACCTGGACACCGCTTGGCTATGGCCGATATCGATGACCAAACGGAAGATGGCGCACACCACTTCCACCCAGCTTAACCTGCTTGAGCGCTATCCTGAGTACATCTATTGCCACTCACAAGCCTCACAGTATGAGTGGCTGGAGAAGGACTACCCAGAACTGTTTCGGCGAGTGGTAGACGCGATAGGGCGCGGTCGTTGGGAGCCGGTAGGTTCGATGTGGGTGGAGGCAGATTGCAATTTAACCGGAGGCGAGTCTCTGATACGTCAGTTCTTGTATGGCAGGCGCTATTTTCGCGAGAAGCTGGGTTACAACACGGAAGACATGTGGTTGCCAGATGTATTCGGATACTCCGCGGCGCTGCCTCAGATTCTTGCCAAGTTCAACATAAAATACTTCCTAACCCAGAAGATCTCGTGGAACCAGTTCAACAAGTTTCCGCATCACACCTTCTGGTGGCAGGGAATCGATGGAACGAGAGTGTGGACCCATTTTCCACCGGCGGACACCTACAACGGCAACTGCGAGCCAAAGGAGATTGCCTACTCAGTCAAGAACTACAAGGACCACGCGCGATCGGATCAGTCGCTTTACCTGTTTGGCTTTGGCGACGGAGGCGGCGGGCCAACCGAGCGTCACCTGGAGTTTCTGAGGCGCGGTAGGCTAGCACCCAATTATCCCGATGTGGCAAGCGGTAAGCGGGCCATCGACTTTTTCCGAGAAGCCAAGGCGCGCTCGAAGGATCTTCTCACGTGGGCGGGCGAGCTCTACTTAGAACTTCATCGTGGGACGTACACGAGTCAAGCCGCAAACAAAAAAGCAAATCGTTATTCTGAATTCCTATTGCGCGATGCGGAGTTTCTATCTTGCTTTGCGCCAGTAGCTTATCCGGCAAAGGAGCTCGAGAAGCTGTGGAAGTTGGTGCTTCTGAACCAATTCCATGACATCATTCCAGGTTCGTCAGTAAACGAGGTATATGTCGATAGCGCTGCAGACTATGCGCTAGTTGCGGATGCTGGTGAGCGAATCATCAGCGAGTCTCTGGCTCGTCTCGGAGGAGCTTTCGATACAAGCCAAATGACGCGGCCAGTCGCTCTTTTTCAAAATGCTACCGCTGTTGGCCAGGGGCAGATTCCGTGGACCGACGAATCGGCTCCCGCTTCACTGGCAATTGGCGAAGAGGTGTTGCCCGTTCAGTTGGTGGAGGAATTCGGCGAGCGAAAATTGATTTTCGAAGTGGCGGAGTCGATTCTAGGCACAGTCGCCGTTGGGGACCTGATCGAGGCATCACCGCTCAGTCGGCCCAGGCTCAAAAGCACGGGCCGTCGAATTGAGAACGACGAATTGAGTGTGCGCTTCGACACGCATGGCAATCTGAGCTCGATTCAGAGCCTCGAGGATGGAACGGAGTTCTTGGAGCCCGGAAAACTGGGCAATATCTTCCAGCTCTTTGAGGACAAGCCCCTGTTCTGGTCTGCGTGGGACATCGATGTGTTTGCCCTAGAGACGGGGCAGGACCTCATTCGAAGTGAGAGCTTTGAGATCATCGAGCGGGGTCCCGTACGCGTGGCGGCCGAAGTCGTGAAGACGTTCGGCAAATCGAGGTTACGGCAGCGAATCTCCCTAGGGCCTACTCCAGGGGTCAGGTTTGACACCGAAATCGATTGGCACGAAGATGACAAGTTGCTCAAGGTGGCCTTTCCCGTAAATGTGAACGCCGGGCGCGCCACCCACGAAATCCAGTTTGGAAATGTGGAGCGGCCAACTCACTCGAATACGAGCTGGGACATGGCGAAATTTGAGGTATGTGCGCAAAAGTGGGTGGATCTTAGCGAAGGAGACCAGGGTGTGGCTTTGCTGAACGATGGCAAATACGGGCATGACATTCACGGCAACGTGATTCGTCTCACGCTCCTTAGATCTCCGAAAGCTCCGGATCCGGAGTGCGATATGGGGCTGCATCGATTCACCTATGTTTTGATGCCGCATTACGGCCCTTACAACCATGCGGGCGTCGTTCAGGCGGCGTATGCGCTCAATGCCCCCTTGCGGCATGCGATGCTGCCAATTCAGGCTGGTCAAAAGGGCCTGCTACCTCCATTTCTAACTTGCGACGATAGAAACATCGTCATTGAGGCAGTTAAGAAAGCGGAGGACTCGGATGACGTGATCGTGCGCCTCTATGAGTGCCACAACAGTAGAGGTCGAGCCGAGCTCAGCTCCGCTCGTCCCCTCAGAAACGCGTACCTCTGCGATCTCGAGGAGAACGTTATCGCTGAACGCGATGTGCAGGATGGAATCATCGGGTTCGATTACAAACCCTTCGAGATCACGACGCTCAAGCTAACGTTTTGAGCCTCAATGGCGATAATATAAGCGGATGTCGGAGAGGGTGTGGCTAGGCAGTTTCTAACCGACTCACGTTCAACTCCGGTGTGGGTTGCTGCGGTTTCGCTGCTCGTGACCGCATTTACATGGGCTCTCGCCGATGAATTCATAAAGAATCGAGACGAGGTCCGATTCAACAACAGCGTCAACAACGCGCATCTTCGATTGGAAGACCGCATGGCGCGGACCGTCAACCTTCTACGCACCACCAGAGGCATGGTCATCGTGGGCGAAGACCTCGATCGAGCCAAGTTCAAGCTGTACGTAGATTCGATCGTCCTCGAGGAAAACTATCGTGGACTACTTGGCTTGGGCTTGTCGATGAAGATCGAGCCAAAAGACGTAGCCCGAATCGAAAAGAGGATGCGCACAAAGGAGGGCGTTCCAAGGTTCCAGATAAGACCCAAAACCAAGGACATCAATGCTATTGTGATGCTCCAGCCGGAGACGGCGGAAAACCTGGCAGCACTCGGATACAACATGATGAGTGAGCCGGTGCGACGCGAGGCGATGCTTCGAGCTGGCAAATCGGGCATGCCAGCCTTGACTGGAAAGGTGAACCTTGTGCAGGACAAAGACTCCGGAACCCCCGGTTTTCTTCTGTACTTTCCCTTTTACGGAACGCGCGTCACCCCGAAAACGGATGCTGAACGCGAGAAGCATTTGGCGGGCTTCGCATACATTCCTTTCAGAGCACCGGATCTGTTCTCCGCGATATTCAAAGATCTGCCGGAGTCCTTTGTCAAGCTCTACATCTACGATGGCTTAGCGCCAAAGTCAGAAACCCTCCTGTATACAAGCCCTGAGGTCGAATCGCCCTCATCAAACTGGCACCGGGAGAGATCTCTGCCTTTTGCCGGACATACCTGGACTGTGCGCTACCGTAGCACCCAGGCTTTCGACAGGGCCTCGGGAGGCGCTGTGCTGCTGCTAATACCCATCGCTGGATTAGCCGTGACCCTCCTGCTTGCTTGGCTAAGCTGGCGGCAAACGAGAGCTGCTCAAATCCTGGCAGAGCAGGCAGTGGAGTTGAAGAGGCGCGAGTTTCATCAACGCATGCTTGCCGAAACCGGCACGCTCCTGAACAATTCCCTTGATTACGAGGCGACACTTGCATCGGTGGCCCAAATGTCGGTCCCAAGCTTTGCTGACTGGTGCTCCGTCGATGTGCTCGACCCTGACGGCAAGGTACGACGGCTTGCAGTAGCCCATGTCAATCCAGACAAGGTCGCATGGGCCCACGAGTTGCAAGACAAATACCCGCCAGATGCCAACGCTACGACCGGAGTCCCTAATGTGTTGAGGACCGGCAATCCCGAACTCTATGAGGTGATCCCACAGGAAATGCTGCGTGCTGCGGCAAAGGATGAGGAGATGTGGCGCATCATCGAGTCGCTCGGCTTCACCTCGGCAATGATCGTGCCGATGAATGCGCGTGGTCGGACGCTGGGCGCGCTGTCATATGTGTGGGCGGAATCGGGTAAGCATTACGACAAAGAGGACCTGCAGCTGGCGGTCGAAGTGGCGAATCGGGCGGCCATCGCAATGGACAACGCCCTCCTGTACGAAGAGGCTCAGCGAGAGAGGGTGGAGGTCTCCAGGCTCAATGAGAATCTAGAGCGGATGGTCCGTGAGCGAACATCCGATCTGGAAAGCGCGGTCAACGAGCTCGAAGCGTTCTCCTATTCGGTTTCACACGACCTCCGCGCTCCGCTTCGCGGAGTGGATGGCTTCAGCAAAACTCTGCTCGACGATTACGGGGACGTCCTCGATGACTCGGCGAAGGAGTACATCCAGAAGATACGCGCGGCAGCAAAGCGAATGGATGAGCTTATCGCCGCTCTACTCAGCCTCTCGCGAATCACCAGGGCCGAGATGACGATGCGTCCGGTAGATATCTCGCAGATCGCGCAGGAGGCAGCGGAAGATGCGCTGGAGGGGATCGAGCAGACGGTTGATGTCCGCATCGCAGAGGGTTTGCGGGGGACGGCCGATCCTCGGATGCTTCCGATCGTGTTCGACAACCTCATCTCGAACGCAATCAAGTTCTCGCTCAAAGGCGATCATCCTATTGTCGAGGTCGGCCGCCAGGGGGATGCTTTCTTCGTAAGAGACAACGGCGTCGGATTCAACCCAGAGTACGCCAACAAGCTTTTCGCTCCTTTCGAGCGGCTTCATTCGGTGAAGGACTTTCCCGGCTCCGGTATCGGCTTAGCGACGGTCGAGCGCATTATTCACAGGCATGGCGGCCGCATCTGGGCGGAATCGAAAGAAGGCGAGGGAGCAATTTTCTTCTTCACGCTCGGTTAGGTGCTGATTATTGCGAGCACAGTAGCAATAAGTTGAGGCCTCACTTCGGCTGCTCGCCTGTCTTATTAAGCATCAGGTTTATCGCGGACTTGCTCTCCAAACAAAACCGCTGCAAAACTTGTTCTCCAAATCGAAGGCTCCGACGGCAACCGGAGCCTTTTTGCTGTTTAACCTAGACCTCCCGGGCACAACCGTGGTAACAAGGATGCACCCATGCTCCTTATGCGCTCGCTTGCCCTGGCATCGGCCCTGTCCTTTGCTTGCCTTTCACTCGCTCAGGACCCGGTCTCGACGGAAAGTTATCTGCGACCACCGAGAATGATCGAAGAAGCGGTGATGGCCCCGTGGCAGAAGAATCGCAGCATCACCTACCTGAGCCCGGATCGCACGCGGTACCTATTGCTCCCTCGTGCGCCCCTGGCAGACATCTCGCAGATGGCGAAGCGCTATCTGAACCTTGGAGGAATCCAAATCGATCCTGTCGCGAGCCGTCAGCGAACGCTTACTACGCGAAGCTCTGATGGGATAATCGTGGTCGATCTGCGAACCAAGGCGGAGACTCCAGTGGCCTTGCCGACAGGATTGAGGGTGACTGACGCGGTCTGGTCGCCGGACAGCAAGCACATCGCCTTCTTTGCTCACTATCCGGATCGAACCGAAGTGTTTGTGGCCGATCCAAGTAATGGCAAGAGTCGCTCCATCTCCAGGTCGCCCGCTCTTCCGACCCTTTCTAGCACCATCGAGTGGGTTGAGGATGGCCGATCGATCATGACGGTTCTCGCACCCGACGGCCGCAAACCCGCGCCGAACCCGAAGGACGTCGCCGACTCGCCTCGCGTACAGGTCAGTGACGACAAGCCAACCAGAATTCGAACGTATGCCGGGCTCATGGAGACGCCGTTCGAGCAGGACCTTCTCGTGCACTTCGGCACCGGCCAGCTTGCCAAGATCGACGTTCAGAGCGGAAGGGTGACGCCCTTCCGCAAGCCGGCCCTCATCGAGGCCTTCGATCCTCAGCCGGACGGAAAGTTCTGCCGCGTGACACTGATGGAGAAGCCCTTCAGCTATCTCTACCCGGCCTCGATGTTCCCCGAGCGCGAAGTCGTCTGGGATGAAAGCGGACAGGAGAAACTGCAGATTCGAAAGCGAGCGCTCCCTGAGCCACCCACGGCCACTCCTGCACCGGCTCCCGGGGGCCGAGCCGGGGGTCAAGCCGCAGCGACGAACGAGAAGCGCTCCTACGCCTGGCATCCGAGCGGCCTTGGGCTCGTGTACATGAAGGCCGACGGTGCGGGCGCGAACCTTAAGGACCGCGTAGTCCTCTGGAAAGCTCCGTTCGGTGAAAACGACACGGAGGTGCTGTACGAATCGGGCACCCGAATAGGAAGCGTGCGGTTCGGTCCAGATGGCAAGACATTGTTCATCACTCAAACGGTGGAGGGCAAAAACCGCCTTTCGGTCGTGAAGCCCGGCGGCACACCCATCACGCTTCTTGAGACCAAAGCGGACGACGATCCGATCGACCTTCTCACAACCGTTGGACCCAAAACGGGCACCGTGGTAAGGCTGAGCACCGATGGCACAACCGCCTACCTCAGCGGTTCCAAGATCGCCGAAGACCCGATGAAGCAAGCGCCGCAGCCGTTTATCGACAAAGTCGATCTCGCCACCGGCAAGCGAGAGCAGATTTGGCAGAGCAATGTCGACGTCTATGAAACGGCTTCAGGACTCGATGACGATCTCAAAGAGCTGCTGGTTGTGCGTCAAAGCTTCAGCATGGTCCCGCAGACGTATCTGGTCACGCGAGGAGCCGGCGAAACGGCGCTGACCGATAACAAGGATTACGTGCCCGACTTAACGCAGGCACGTCGCGAGTACTTCACCGTCACGCGCAACGACGGATTCAAGTTCCGAGTGAAGGTGACCCTCCCGAGTTGGCACGTTCCTTATGCGAAGTCGCCCGCGTTCTTCTGGTTCTATCCAGGCGAGTTCTCGACTCAGGCGGAATACGACCGATCCCTCCGGCGCACCAACATCAACACGTTCAACCAAGTCGGCGGCTCGAACAAGGCGATCATGCTGCGGGCCGGCTACGTGCTTGTGGAGCCTGACTGCCCAATCGTGGGTCCTGCCACGAGGATGAACGACGCGTATGTGCCCCAACTCCGAAACAACCTTGCGGCCGTCATCGACGAGCTCGATCGCCGTGGATACGTGGACCGCACGCGATTGGCCATCGGCGGGCATTCCTACGGTGCGTTCTCGACGGCAAACGCTATGGTGCACACGCCGTTCTTCAAAGCCGGAATCGCCGGCGACGGGAACTACAACCGCTTGCTCACGCCCTTCGGATTTCAGTCGGACCAGCGTCAGATTTGGGAAGTGCGCGAAACTTATCTGTCCGTGTCGCCGATCCTCTATGCGGATCAGATGACGGGGGCGTTGCTAATGTATCACGGCATCGATGACCAAAACATGGGCACCGATCCGCAGAACTCAGAGCTCATGTTCGCCGCCCTCGAAGCCCTGGGAAAGCCTGCCGCGCTGTACATGTATCCCTACGAGGATCACGGGCAGATCGCGAAGGAAACGGTGCTGGATCAGTGGGCGCGATGGGTCGCTTGGCTCGACAAATGGGTTAAGAAGTAGCTGTCGTCCTTTTGCAAATTGCTGGCTGGCGGGCACTCTGGGGCCGATTTCGACTGTAGAATAATGTCGATAGAGGTGTTTCCTAAAATGAAGGGTTCTCCCGTTAAATTGGTAGTAGCAGTTTCGCTGTTGGCCGGAGCCGCCATGGCGATGGCAGATGCAACGCTCAAGCTGGGCTCGACCGCTCCTGCGTTGAAAGTCGCGAAGTGGATCAAAGGCATGCCGGTCTCTAAGTTCGAGCCGGGCAAGGTCTACGTCGTTGAGTTCTGGGCCACCTGGTGCGGCCCCTGCAAAGTCAGCATTCCTCACCTGACCGAGATGGCGAAGAAGTATGCCGGCAAAGCAACGTTCACCGGTGTCAGCGTCTTCGAAGAGCCCTCTCCGAAGGATGAGTCCTACATCGGCAAGGTCGAAAAGTTCGTCACCGACTGGGGTGCCAAGATGGACTACAACGTAGCCGTCGACGGAAAGGATGGTTGGATGGGCGCGAACTGGATGAAGGCTGCGGAGCAGCCAGGCATTCCCACCGCCTTCGTCATCGATCAGAAGGGCCAGGTCGCCTGGATCGGTCACCCGATGGATCGTCTCGACGAAGTGGTGGGCGAAGTGATTGCTGGCACCTACGACATCGCAAGGGAACAGCAGAGAATTGCCGACCAAAAGGCCGAGCAAGCCAAGGCCGAAGCGGAATACAAGCCGTTCCTCGACCCGATGCGCAAGGGCGACTTCGCCACTGCAGTCGTAGAGATGGACAAGGCATTTGCGAAAAATCCGAAGCTCGAGAACATGTTCGCGATGGCAAAGTTCCAAGCGCTGTCGAACACCGACACGCCCGCCGCTATGGCCTACGCACGCAACTTGGCAGACGGCCTGTACAAGACGAATTCCAACGCTCTCAATAGCATCGCATGGGCAATCGTCGACGACAAGAGCAAGATCAAGAGCCCGGATTACACCGTGGCCGTTTTCGTTGCCGAGCGCGGCGTCGCGGCTCTGAAGCCTGGAGCTGACATGGAAGCGGCCTACCTCCTCGACACGCTCGCCTACGCTTACTTCAAGAACGGCCAGCTAGACAAAGCGATCGCCACTCAAGAAAAGGCGCTTGCCGCCGCCGCAAAGGTCGCTGATTTCGACGCTGCGACCAAGAAGGAAATGGAGGATCGCATGGCGATGCTCAAATCGAAGAAAGGCTAACCTAAAGCTTTCTTTGAAGAAGGTGCCGCTCTATACGAGCGGCACCTTCTTTTTTAGCTCGACCCGGTAGGGGAGAGCATTGCCATAACGATTCTCTGGCGAACCCCCACCTCCGTTCAGGATGTTCGTCATCGCCAGCAGAGCTCCCTGCAGCCCATTACCCTCCCGCTTCAGGTCGAGGTGCAGGCGATAGGGGCGTCTTGCGGCGTCGTCAGTCCAAACGCTGCCGTCAAAGACCCCAACCAATCTCGATTGCAGCATGTGAGGCGATTCCACAACGTGCTCCCCGTTACAAAGTCGGACGATTGCTGTGCTCGCGTCCATGACATGCAGCTCCAGCTCGCGATCTCCTTCGTAAGTGTTCACGCAGCCCTGCCAAGAGCCATGCAATTCTTCTGCGATTGGCATCATATCAGGTGCCTGAGTTTGCATCCGTTCCTCAATGAGCTTCAGCCGGAAGTCTGGCAACAGGGAAGCAAGAGCCTCGTCGGCGAGGCGGCTGGGGAGGTCTGTTTGGCCGTTTGCGACGACTGCGATGGTCAGGTCGAGTTCCGGGACCAGTCGCAGAATCGAGCTGACCCCGCCCATTGATCCGGTGTGCTGCACGACTGAGAGTCCAAGCCGATCAAGATTGGTGCCCCAGCCGAGGCCATAGCCACGCGTTGCATCCACCGAGCTGCTGGCAGTATGCATCGACTCGATATCTGAAACGCTCAGCAGAGCCGGCCCGTGTCCCAGATGGAATTGGCCAAACCTGAGAAGATCGGTTAGACTGGAGTAGGCCGCGGAGCCGCCGGGATGGTCAAAGTCGTACTGGGGGTAAGCGACTCCGTCTGGGCCATAGGATACGGCGTGAGACCGATCGCTAGGTGGGCCGATGAATGAGTTGTGCATTCCCAGAGGTTCGAAGAGCTCGGCTTCCATGTACGCGTCGTAACTCTGTCCGGAGAGCTTCTCAATGACGTGGTCCAGTAGTCCATAGCCGAGATTGGAGTAGTGGTAGCGCTCACCAGGTTGGGTGAACAGGATGCCGTAGCGTTCGACAACTTCATCGAAAGGAGCTCGCTCGAACCCTTCGTCGGCATAGTAGAAGCGGAAGTATGTGTGCAGGCCGGAGCTGTGGTCGGCGACCCGGCGGAGGGTCGCCTGGGTTGCGGAGCCCGCTTTGGCGGTCAGCGTCGAACCGGCAAGGAAATAGTTTACTGGGCGGTCGAGGTGTTCCTTGGCCAGCATCATGAGCGCGGTGGCTGTCATAGGTTTGGTCACGGAGGCGAGGGCGAAGGGAGTGTCTTCCGTCGCTGGCAAGCCCCTCTCCAGGTCGGCGAGACCGCAGATAACGGAAAGCAGGGTTTTAGTGCCTCTGCTGATCCCGAGCCCGATTGCTGGAATGTTCGCGGAGTTGCAAGAACCCCGGACCGATTCCTCTAACTCGGCGAGCGAGGAGATCATTTATCGAGATCCAGGATCTTGCGCGGGGCTGCCTTCTCAGCCTCGACGGCGGCAATGTCTTCCTTGGTCCCCGAGATCACGTCAGGGCCCTCGCCAGAGACCTTTTCCCACACACCGGTCTGCGCCTTCTTGAAGGTGGTGAACCCGCCCTTGTCGGCTCGGCTTTCGAGTTTGCCAGAGGATATCTTGATGCTGGCTTTGCTGATCACGCGGCGAACGTCCATGCCGCAGGTGGGACAGAATTGGAGGGGCTTCTCATTGATGCCCTGAATGACACCGAAACGGCCCTCGCAAATGAGACAGTCGTGGTCCTTCGGCTCGTATTCATACACTGGCACCTTTCTATTTTATCAATGCTGCCTCTTGAAACCCTGAATGAAGAACTGACTCAATGCCGGCGCTGCCCAAGACTGGTGGAGTGGCGGGAGTTGGTCGCTCGCGAGAAACGGAAGTCGTTTGCGGATCAGGAGTATTGGGGCAAGCCGGTGCCTTACTTTGGCGATCCGAATGCTGATCGGCTGATTGTCGGGTTAGCACCGGCGGCGCATGGCGGAAATCGCACGGGCCGCATGTTTACCGGCGACCGGAGCGGAGACTGGCTCTACCGCGCCCTGCATAAAGCCGGAGTCGCGACCCAACCCACGTCGGAGGCGATTGGCGACGGGCTGGAACTGCGGAGCGTCCTGATCGCGGCGACAGCGCATTGCGTGCCACCCGCGAACAAGCCGACTCCAGAGGAAGTGGGGAACTGCTCCCCGTATCTTCAGCGGTTGCTGGAGATGGACCGATGGAAATCAGTGCTTTGCCTTGGTAGCATTGCGTGGCTCCATGTTCATAAGCTCCTCGGGATTAAGGCGAGTGCCTTTGGACATGGAGCCGTGAACGTGATGCCGAGCGGATTGGTCTTGGTGGCCTCGTATCATCCCAGCCAGCAAAATACGTTTACGGGGAAGTTGACTGAAGAGATGCTAGATGGCGTGGTCGACGTATGGTTGAAGGTGGTATGAATTGCTGCGCCGACTCAGTGGACTCTTGTGGGTTCATTTAAGCCTGGAAAGGTCGGCACTTTTTCGATGCGCAGTCAATGTCACGACGCTTGAATCCTTTGCGTTACCTCATACCTGATTGGCTTCAAAACTAGGTTTTGTCGAGCAGATTCTCCAAAAAGGGTTATCGTGCTTGGATGGTTGGTGGAGCGGCGCCCTCTATCGTTGTGCTGCCCATCATGTTGAGCAGGCGCTGAATCCGGTCGTGCGTTGGAGGATGGGTGCTAAAGGCGCTAATCATGTCGTCCCCCGAGAGATGCATGGGATTCACGATGTACATGTGTTGAGTTGCCCGGTTCGCCGCCTCCAGTGGGTCGGGGTCCATCGCGATCTTCTGGAGTGCTCGAGCCAATCCCTCAGGATAGCGAGTCATCTCGGCGGCCCCGGCATCGGCCAGATATTCTCGCTGACGGCTCACGGCCATCTCCAATAGCTTCGCGAAGATGGGAGCGAGGATAGCTAGCACGAGTCCCACGATCGCGAAGATGCTGGCGAGTCCGCTGTCCTTGTCCCGATCACGACGGCCCCCGCCCCAAAACTGCATGCGGAGGAACATGTCCGCAAGCAAAGGGATAAGCCCGGCGATCATGGCGATCGTGGTCATGAACCGGATGTCGTAATTGCGGATGTGGGACATCTCGTGAGCGATCACGCCCTGAAGCTCGTCGCGATCCAGCTTGCTCATGAGGCCGGTGGTGATTGCGACGATGGCGTGATCGGGATCGGAGCCGGTTGCAAACGCGTTCGGCGAGCTGTCGTCGATCACGTAAACCTTGGGTTTCGGAATGCCACCCGCAATGGCCATTTCCTCGACCACGTTGTTCAGCATCCGGTCCTCCGCCTGAGTTGCCTCACGCGCACCGGAGATCGAAAGGATGATGCTCGATCCCGAGTATCGGGCGACCATTGCCATGATGAATCCAAGTGCAGTCGCGCCGAGAGTGCCCAGGTACCACTGGCGCGGATAGTAGGCACCGGCCATCGCAGTTCCTAGCCCTGCAAGGAGGAGGATCAAGAAGATGGAATAGATGACGCTGGCCCGCTTGTTCGCCGCAATCTGCTCATGGAGCGTTCGCTTCATATTACGCAACAGTTGTTACCCCGTATGGGTGGGGAAAGTTGCGCTCGTAGTGCCTTCATCCATGAAGGCACCTCACACCAGGTCGCAGGTGTTGGGGCTCCTAACGGAGGAGTAGTGCCGGGGGGCGCTCGGTGAAGGTGTGCTGGGTGGAGAGGATGTGCACGGCGCCGGGAGCGTTTTCCCACACGGGCGCGCCCCGGTTCATGTAGGCGTAGTAGACGAGCTGGTTTTCTTTAGTTTTTGCCCACTTCGGGGTTCCGGAGCCTGAAAAGAGCAGTACGAACATGCCAGGCGGGATCATTTCTTCGTCGGAGAAGGCGTGCGCTCCGAGGGTGAGATTGGATGCCTCTAGAGAAGCGTCGCTGACAACGATGTGCCCTCGCAGCTTGAGCCGCAGAGAGCCTTGGTTTTGGAGAAGGACGAACTCCTTTTCGGGGACTGAGCTTCGTTGAACACCGACGATTCGGATCACTGGGTGGGGGACCTCCGACTGCTTTATCGTGCCCCACAAGCTTACGCGAAAAACACCCTAAACTGCTTTATTCGTCCAACAGAGCAATTTCCGGCACCTCTTCCAAACCGTGCTGCCGGCGGTCGAAAAAATTAAGCGCGTAGCGAGCCGATTGAGCGGCTTCGTCCATGAATCTTTGGACCGCTCTGCGCTTGTTCCAAAGCCGTGATCCTTCGCTGATCGGGCCCTCGAATTCCTGGCTGAAGTCCTCGATGGCGGCTTGCAGACACACTTCGAGGGGGTAGCAGCGACGATAGAGCGGTACCGTCACTTGCAAGGGCCTCCTGGACCAGCGCGCCAGTAACAGGGTCGCTTCGTAGCTGTCGTCATGGCCCAACCGCCTCCCCACTTCGATGGAGACATGATCGGCAATCAGCTTTGGCCAGGCCATTACGCTCTCGAGCACGTAGGGCTCGTCGCATGAGTCGGTCGATTCGAGCAGGTAGTGCGTCGCCGCCGCTCCCATGAGGCCGTATCGCAGCGCAAGCGCAGCAAGGTACGCACGAGGGCGGAAGCCATCCTTTTTGGGCAGGCGATATTCGACGCAGCGTAACGCCTGCACGAATTCGACATCTGCTCGATACTGGATGGGCCTCATTGCCTTGCGACATTGGAAGGCCAGATGGCTGCAAATGTTCGCCCTAGTCCAACCTAGCCACTAACATATCCAAATAGCGGTGGTTCCCTAAAGGTGTCGAACCTTTCGCTCAGGGAGCACATGGGGCGGATTTAGGTTCCTTTAGCGCCTGAGTGAGTGTCCGGCGAGCTTCCTGAGCGGATGGTAGGGTCGCTCTTGGCTCAGGGAGAGATGCGGTTGTTCTCCACTCTTATAAGGTTTCAAAACGCGACTTTGTCAACCACTTTCGAAAGAGTTTCCCGAAAATGTCTAACCAACGGGCGGATTAGCATTCTGTGCTGCCGACTTTCCGGAGGAGATGCCTCCACGGATGGAGGCACTACAGTTGGCCGGTGAATACGGTTTGAGCCGGGCCGGTCATTAAGACGTGCCCGTTTTCCTGATATACGATGCGAAGATTGCCGCCGGGAAGCCTTACTTCAGCGGATCGATCGGAGCGGCCGGTTAGGAACCCTGCGACCGCTACGGAGCACGCCCCCGTTCCACACGCGAGGGTTGCACCGGCACCCCGTTCCCATGTTCGCTGGATAAGCGTCTGCCGATCCACTACCTGCACGAAATGCACGTTCGTCCGCTTCGGAAACAGCTCGTGGTGTTCAAATGTGGGACCCAGATGGTCGAGTTCGATCTTCGAGACATCGTCTACGAAAATGACCAGGTGAGGATTGCCCATTGAGACGGCGGTGCCCTTCATGCCTTGCCCTACAGGCTGGTCGACGAACTGCTCGTCGGGCTCGCCCTTCATGCCAATCTCGCCGCGAGTCAGCCTAGCGGGACCCATATCGACGCGTACATTGTCGCCGCCTACCAGGTCCAGGTGGAGCGTCCCGGCTCCCGTTTCGACATCCACTTCGCCCCCCGCGATGTGCCCGTGATCACGCAGCAGAACCGCGAAGCAACGAATCCCGTTACCGCACATCTCGCTCTCGCTGCCGTCCGGGTTGAACATGCGCATCTTAAACGGCGCCTTCTCACCCCGCTCCAACAAGATCAAGCCGTCGCCGCCGACGCCGAAACGCCGGTCGTTGACCTTCTTGGCCAATCCTTGCAGATCAGCAGGCATCTCCGGCTCTTGAATGGCATCGACCATGACGAAGTCATTGCCGATCCCGTGCATCTTGGTGAACTTGACCAAATCTACTCTCCGTGCGGCTCCCGTCCGTCTTCTCCGGCCCGGTACGAGCTGATCGGGCGGCTGGGGACGATGCTGGCGACCGCATGTTTATAAACGAGCTGAGTGGGTTTTCCGGGGGAATCGAGCAGCACGGTGAACGCGTCGAATCCTCGCACCTGCCCTCGTAGCTGCACACTGTTCGTCAGGTAAATCGTGACGCCGATGCCCTCTTTCCGAACCTGGTTCAGGAACATGTCCTGTAGGTTGATAGCCTTCGCCATTTAAATAACTCTCTCCTCAATCAATTTCAAAACATCGGCAGCGGCTTCGTCTGGCTTGACCCAGATCAGCCCTGGTTCCTTTCGGAGCCAGGTGCGCTGCCTCTTTGCGTAGCGCCTGACCTCACCGGTGGTCAGCTCAAGCGCTTCGTCAATCTTCATTGTGCCCTCTAGGACATCCCAAATGTGTCGGTACCCATGGGCCCTCATTCCGGGATCTTCCCGCGAGAAGCCCTGATCGCGGAGGCCCTGGACCTCGTCGATCCAACCCTCCCGCACCATCTCGGCCGCCCTGGTAGCAATACGCGCCTCCGTCTCCTTTGGGTCCCGTTCGATGGCGAATTTGAACTTTCGAAAGGGGGGTAGGTCCGGCTTTTCCTGACGGGCTGGCGTGAGATGTCTTTCGATGGCTCGCTGAACGCGGACGGGGTTGCGCATGTCGATCGTGGCTGCGATTGCTGGGTCCCATTCCCGAAGCTTGGTCTGAAGCTCCTCTAGCGTGAGCTGATTGAGCTGATCACGAAGATTCTGGTCCGGAGCGTCCGACATCGCATCGTAACCCTCGAACAGGGCCCTCACGTACAGCCCGCTGCCTCCAACCACAACCGCCGATTTCCCTTGCGAGTAGATTCCGGCGAGTTCCGTTTGCGCAAGTCGAACCCATTCGCCGAGTCCAAACGGCTGATCGGGAGTTCGGATGTCGAGAAGCCTGTACTCGGCTTTCCTCGGCGATTTAGCGGTACCGATATCGAGGCCCGTGTACACCTGGAAGGCATCGTTGTTGACGAGCTGCGCGCCAAGTGCGTCCGAGACCTGTTCGGCAAGATCGGTTTTGCCCGAGGCGGTGGTGCCCATGACGGCAATCAGCACTGGCGAACCTACGCGTGCCAGTCGAGGTCACCGTAGATCGTCTGGATGTAGTCCAGTTGTGCGTGATGCATTCGGGTATGGAGCGCAGGAAAGGTGATCACGAGGCGCATGGGGGCCGAGCCGAGGTCGAAGGGCAGCAGCACCATCTCATCGAAGCGATCGGTCGTCAGCGTGTCCAGCCAGTCCAAATACGCCGCGCTATTAGCCTCCATCAGCTCAATCGCCTGCTCCCTCGTCTTGAACTGGCTTTCGTAGTTGCGATGGAAGACATCGGCCTCTTCGCGAGTGGGAACCGAAAAGGTACGCCCGGCCATCGTGTTGTGCAGATGAGCGACGGAAGCTGCGGAATGGACGACTTGGTTCAAGGGCGTGCGCGAAGTAGGAGACGGAGACCAGTTCAGCCGATCATCGGGCGTATTCCCCAAAGCCCGCAGAATGCCCTCCTTCGCGAATTGAAAATCCTGCTTAACCCCCTCAATCAACGCATCCACGATCCTTGTTTAGTATTCGATAAGCGCCTTGATCGGATACCCGCCCAAAGCCTCTCGCCCGTTCAAGAACGCCAACTCGATGAGGCAGCCGAATCCACAAACCTCACCACCCAGCCGCTCCACCAACCGCGCCGCCGCGGCAGCGGTGCCCCCAGTCGCCAAGAGGTCGTCCACGATGTACGCCTTCTGCCCGCGCTTGATCGAGTCGAGGTGCATCTCAACGGTGTTCGTGCCGTATTCCAGCGCGTACTCCTCCGAGATGCGTTGCGAGGGAAGTTTGCCCAGCTTGCGAGCCACCACGAACGGAAGGCCCAGGTTGTAAGCGATAGGCGCTCCAAAAATAAAACCCCGGCTCTCGATTCCCACGATGGCCTGAGCCCCGTTCACCTTCGCGTGCGAGGTCAGCTCGTCGATCACTTCACGAAAGGCGGCCCCATTCTCCAGGACCGGAGTGATGTCTTTGAAGAGGATTCCGGGCTTCGGAAAATCGGGAATGTCGCGGATCAGAGAGTGCGCCTGCAGGGTGGCCATTGGGTGAGAATGATACACCGTGGCGCTACAACGGCGAAGCGCCCATACGGGGATTCAGCAGCCAATACACGGCGCATCCGAGCAAGAACAGAACGATGCCCCAGATGATCGCCCTGCGGGGAGCGGCACCCACGTGAGACTTGGTCAGCCAGGAGATGCCAAAGGCCAGCACCGCCACCGTCTCGGACCAGAACAGTGTGTGACTGAAGCGGAATGTAAACGCGTTGAGTGGCACCGCCAGCAATGCGCCAGCCATCAGTAGGGCGCATATACGATAGATGCGGTTCGCTTCCGCCTTCTCCCTATCCGGCACCTTCGCCTCCTCGCTCACCACGATGTACTTCAAGTCCTTCACCGACTGAACGGCCGTGGAGACATTGTTCGGCGTGGGTTTCGTGCGGGGGAAGAGGAAGCCTGCGAAGATGGTGAGAACCACGAACAACGCAATCGCGGCAACTCCATGCAGCATCTGGCAAAACACCGGGTCGGGCGGCCACACGATCGGTCTGGTGCCCGAGACGAGTGCCGCAGCAGCCCTTTCTGCCGCTCCTCCCTCGAGGTTCGACGTATCCGGCACGGTGGGAAAAAGAGCCACAAGAATCGCGCAGAAACCTGCGACCGTTCCGAGGCGGCTATCGGTCCGGTCGTAGCCCTTATAGCAAATCAGACAAACGCCTAACGCACAAAGGGTGCCCACGAAGATGCCGTGTACCGGCGTGTAATAGAACGCACTCACCGATGTGAGGATGTAATTCGCCCCGAAGAGGCCGTAAAAGATGCAGATGAGCGGTAATGCGATGCCGATGCTGCCGATCAGGCGCTGGAGATGATGCGCGGAAATGACGTCCGGCTCTTCCGTAGAGGTTGGTTCCTTCAGCATCTGTTGCGCCGCGATCCAAGGGTATCACAGTTATCGGTAGGGCCGGCGGGGCGAGAGGTCTAGGAGTCGAGGAGTCAAGGAGGGTGCTGTAGAATTAAACATCATGATCCTCTTCGCGATGGCCGCTATGATGCCCACCCTTGAACCGCCCCGGGACGTGGATTTCTGTCGTATTCCAACGACGCACGGCGATGAAACTGCGGTGATAAGTGTCTACAAACCGAAGCCTGTGGATCCCGCGATCGTGATCGAGCCTAGAGCTTGGCCCGCGAAGAAGTGACCGCCCAGGAGCGCCTTAACGACGTCCACTCGAGAATCGATCGCGCTTGCGCCGCCGTCAAACGGGATCCCGCCGGCGTCACTCTCATAGCGGTCTCCAAGACCAAAACCATCGAAGCTATTCAGGAGCTTTACGATTTAGGGCAACGACACTTCGGCGAAAGCCGCCTTCAGGAGGCGCTTCCAAAGATCGAAGCCCTGCCCAAAGACATCATCTGGCACTTCATCGGACCGCTCCAATCGAACAAAGCTAAGCGCGCAGCCGAGAGCTTTCCGATCATCCATACGCTTTACAAGCCATCGCAAATCAGCGAGATATCGAAGGTGCAAGGCTCAGTAGAGGGCCTAATCGAGATAAATGTAGGACAAGAAGCGCAAAAAGCAGGAATATTCATTCAAGAACTTGACGATTTGCTGCCGATCATCTTAGAATGTAAGACGGTTCAGTTCCGAGGACTGATGACCATCGGTCCGGCTCTTGCGGACGCCGAAGCGATGCGGCCCTACTTCAGGGAAGTGCGCGAAGCGAACGAGAGAATCCGCGGCCAGTGGCTCAGCATGGGAATGAGTCATGATTTTGAAGTGGCGCTCATGGAAGGAGCGACCCACGTCAGGATCGGAAGTGCTCTCTTTGGAGAGCGGTAAGCCCGCTAGGGAGGAAAGGAAATCATGGAAGAGACGATGCTCCAGGACAAACCTGGCTTTTTTGGCCGCATTGCCGGCATTTTCACGCGCTCGGAGGAATTCGAGGACGATCAGGAAACCACGTATGAGCGTGTCGGTTCGGAGGGAGCCATGCAACTGCGCCCGAACTACCGATACACCGTAACCGTCCGCCGACAGATCACCGTCTTCGAGGACGCCATGGCCGCCGCCAACGGCCTCAAACGAGGCGAGCAGCAGATCCTCAATCTGACCAGCACCGACCCTCTGACGCGACAGAAGATCGTGGACTTCATGTCCGGCGTCAACTATGCGCAGGAAGGCACGTGGGAGGAGATCGGCGAAAACGTCTATCTCATCGTCCCGGCCAACGCCTATGTCGAGGTAGCGCCTCCCACGCCTCGCATGAACGCGACGCGTAATTAGGCACTCGATCTCTGATCCCTCATGATGAGGGATCAGAGCTACAGCGGCTGAATCTGGATCTTTCGAAACTCCGTTGGATGGCTTTCTGCCTGGATGGCGATGTACCCGTCCAGCAGGCGGAGCTGGCCGTCTTTGATCAGCCGCTTGCCGTCCGCGTCGTTCGGATCGAGCTGAGGTTGCTCGTATTCGAACACCGTCTCCCCATCGATCACGTGCTTCGTGATCGCGTTCCCATGCACCTCGAGCTCCACGGTAACCCACTGGTCTCCGTGGTAGGTCTTCGACTTCGAATCGATGCAGTGCTGCGTGATCAGCTTGCCGCCCATGACGATGTTCGTGCCGGGTGTGCACACGTTCGCTGTGTGCCGTTCGTTCTTGCCGTCGCCGCCTAGAAGCTGCACTTCAATCGAAACCGGGAAGTCCTGGTCCTTCAACAGGCTTTCAGGAGACTGGCTGAAAATCATGACCCCGTTGTTGCGAAACGCCCAGCCTGGACCGCCAGCAACCTGGTCGCCAACAAACCGATACTCGACACGTAGCTTGTAATCCTTGAACTTCGACTTGTAAAAAAGGTGTCCGAACCGCCCGTCGAAGCTCTTGTACTTGTCGTAAGACACCCGCAGGACGCCGTCGCGCACCCCGAATGTGTCGAGGTAATTCACCCCCAGATCTTCGCCCTTGAACTTGGGACTCCAACCGTCGAGGTTCTTTCCGTTAAAGAGCGGCGTCCATTCCGGAGTGGGCGGCTTCGCAAGGCCCATTCCTGCAAGGCAAACGAGCAGGGCTGCGCCGATGAAGGGGGTGGCTCGAACCAGCGGGTTGAAGTTCATGAAAGCCTTTTACCCGGTTAAACTTGAAAAGCCGCCCGCAAAGCGGACGGCTCTCCTATCACAACCTACCTTGTGAAATCTCCCACCGTTTATGTCGGCTGAAGCGGATAACTTCTTTAGTGCAAAGGCGCTTTATTGGCATCAGCGCTTGCCGAAAGCACTGGGCATGAGGCATAAGCCTTAGCGAGGGCCTCTTGGAGCTCCCATCGCCTCAAGAATAGTAGCGAGGCGGATCCAAATTCGGAGCTGGAGAGCCATACGCGTCCTGTACGAGCTTCGAATCTTAGACCCAGGCTGTCTGAGCCAAGAGCATGGTCGACGTTTGAGAAAAGCAAGGTCCGAATCTCTTCGCGCTCAGCTTTCCCCTTCGCCAGCGCGATGGCCGATTCGTTGGTCAACTCTAGCGCGAGGTCGTCGTCAGTTGGGTGGCGGTGGAGTTTAAGCAGGAGTCCAGTGCGGCCCGCAGGATCGTGCAGCTCAACATGGGCTGAGCTGATTTGATCGGGCGGTTCTAAGCGCTGCGGCACACTCTATTCTCTGTCGAGCGGCTTGCAAGCCTCAGTCACACGAATCGGCGACTGTTAGAAGCAACAGTAAAGGCGGGTTTATTGGGCGGCGACCGCGGCGTCGATCTCGCTCCGGAGGACTATCAAAAGCGCATCCACGACCTTCGGATCGAATTGGGTGCCACGGCCGGAGAGAAGCTCGTCTATCGCAGTGGTAGCGGGAAGGGCGTTCCGGTAGGGGCGGTCGCTCATCATGGCGTCGTAGGCATCGACGGCAGCAACGATTCGGCCAGACAAAGGGATTTCGGTGCCGCGCAGACCGTGGGGGTAGCCGCTGCCGTCCCACCATTCGTGGTGGCTGAGAGCGATTTCGCAGGCCATGGCTAGAATGGGCTCACCTGATCCCGACAACATCTGCGCGCCGAGGACCGAGTGCTGCTTCATGTCCTCCCGCTCCGCGGTAGTCAACTTGCCTTTCTTAAGAATGATCGCGTCGGATACCCCGATCTTGCCGAGATCGTGGAGGAGGGCGGCGGTGGCGATGTGAAGGGCGAACTCGGGCGGGGAGCCGAGCTCGATGGCGACTCGCGCAGCGAGGTCGCCTACGCGCTTAGTGTGTTTGCCCGTCGCATCGTCGCGGTACTCGATGGCACCTGCGAGCCGCTCGTACACCTCGCGCCTTGCGAGGCGGAGCTCATGGATTCGCTGCCGCACGGTTTCCTCCAGCCATGTTTTCTGCCTTTGTACTTCTAAGAAGAGCTGATGTGTCTTGAGGACGTTGCGAACACGCAATATAAGCTCGAATGGTTCGAACGTCTTCGGCAGGAAGTCAGCCACGCCTGCCTCGAGGGCAGTCAGCTTTGCCGATTCGTCGCCGGAGCCCGTGATCATGATAACAGGCGGGTGGGCGTCTTTGCTATCTAGCGGTCTTAGTATCTTTAAAACAGCAACGCCGTTGGTGGGGGGCAGCTCGTAATCGATGATCAGCAGGTCTGGACGCTGACGCATGTAGGCGTCGATGACACCTTCTGGACCGTTTAGAATGCCAAGGTTGTGATAGCCCGCATGGCGGAGTTGATGCTCGATGAGTTTGCAGGCTTCCGCATCGTCATCCACCAGGAGTATTCGCGCTCCCGTTACAGCATCATCCGGACCCATCATTTTCAATTCTTCAAGGCCCAATCGGAGCCGCTCAGACACAATAGCTTGTCAAACGTACGGCAGCCTGCGCAATGTCTGCGTGAAGCAGGATATTGCGAAATCTCAAGCAGCCTTCCCGAGATTATTGGATGCTAGAGGCGTTCGCATTAGATGCGGTAGGTCCTGAGCCCAACCGTTTTTCCATGACCCATTCTTCGTGATGAAGTCCGTCGCCCAGTATGCCGCTTATCTCACTCACAACTTCGAACCCGAGGCTGGTGTAGAGAGCGAACGCGGGTGCTTGTTTCTTATTGACGGTTAAGCGAGCAGTGTGTATGATGAGCCATCGATCGATCTCACTGATGAGCGTTTGCAGAAGGAGCTTTCCGATTCCACGGCCCCTCGCCTCCGGTCGGACGAACATCGCAATGACGTAAGCGATTCCCTCCTCGATGATAAACGCTCCGACCATTCCGATCAGGCGGTCATTCTCACGTGCGAAGAGCAGCAAGTTATCGTTGCCGGATTGAGCTTGTTCGAGCCTGCCCTTCCAATAGCCGTCGGCGTATTCGACTTGCGTGACATACGACGATCCGAATGCGTGGGGATCGGTTTTCAGGGCTTCGAGGCGTAGGTCTCGATAAGCCTGCCACTCTTCCGGATCCAAGCGCTCAACAACGATCTTCACTTGAAGAAGTCGAACGCTTGCAGCCGGTCACGAACAGCGGCAAGGAATTTGCCCGCCAGAAGCCCATCGATAAGGCGGTGATCGTAGGTTAGGACGAGGTGCATGATCGAGCGGATCGCGATCATGTCGTCGACGATTACGGGCATCTTCTGGATCGCATATGTTCCGAGGATCGCCCCTTGCGGAGCATTGATCATCGGCGTTCCAAATAGGGCACCGTAGGTGCCCGGGTTTGTCAGGGTGAAGGTGCCGCCCTTCACGTCTTCGACCGAGAGTTTGTTGGCCCGAGCTTTCTTCGCAATGGCTTCGAGATCTTTGGCGATGTCGATGAGACTCTTTGTGTGACAGTCGCGGATGACGGGAACGATCAGGCCCTCGTCTCCTTTAGCGCCTAAAGCCACCGCTACCCCAAGGTGAACGCCGCCGTTCATGAGGATGTTGTTGTCGGGTTGGAGAGAGGCGTTGACAAGCGGGTATTCCTGCAGCGTTTCCGCAAGCGCTTTGATGAAGAACGGAGTGTAGGTCAGCTTGACGCCGTACGTTTCGAGGAAAGACTCCTTGTTCAGCTCGCGGAACTTGACCATGCTAGTGACGTCGCACTGGGTCACCGTTGAAACGGTTGGCACCTGCGAGCTGCGCACCATCGCTTCGGCGATCATCTTGCGCATTCCGGCGAGGGGCACGATCTTCTGGTCGGGGCCTGCTACGGTCGGTTGAGCCGGCTTGGCTTCCGGCATCTTCGTCGTGGCTTTCTTGCCCGCCTGGAGATAGCTTTCGAGGTCCTTCTTAGTGACCCGTCCGCCTTCCCCTGACCCGGAGATTCCACCGAGCTCGGCATCGGAGACTCCCTGTTCTTTGGCCATTGCGCGGACCACCGGCGTAAACCACTTACGCTCGCCTTCACTGGCAGGAACGTGTTGTTCGACAACCGGCTCGGGTGCCGCCGCGACGGGCGCGGGAGCTTCGGTTTTGGGCGCGGGAGCGGCGGAGGAAGCGCCGACTTCGTCAATGATGCCCATCGCCTTGAAGACCTCGACAGTGCCGCCCTCCTGAATGAGAATCTTGGACAGAACTCCCGACACGGGGGACGGGAGTTCGGTGTTGACCTTGTCGGTCATGATCTCGACGATCGGCTCGTCCTCTTTCACGGAGTCCCCTTCTTGCTTGAGCCAGCGGCTCACGGTTCCTTCGTGTACGGACTCACCCAGTTCGGGCATCAAGATCTCGACAGGCATGGAGCCTAGTTTATCCCTGTGCCGGGATTAACTTTGCAACGCTTGCCATTTGGCTCGTTGGGGGCCATTGAGGCCGGCAACGACGGCTGTCTCCAACACCTTGAGATCGCCCTTCAACTTGAGCCGTTCGGAGTCGTACGACTTTAGGATGTCGTTGCGGTTCTTCGAAATCTCCGCCGGTGTGTCTCCGGGCACATGGGCAAGACCTTTCGCGAGCATCTCGTCGAATGCGAGCTTACGCTTCGTGATCTTCGCGAGCTGAGTTGCGACCTTCTTCGATTGGGCTTTCGTGAGCCCAACCTTTGCCGCGATCTCCTTGTCGGCGAGCGCCTGAACGCCAATCTGGCGAATCGTTTGGGCCAGGAGCTTCTTCTGCTGGGAGTTGTCTACCGCTGCAAGCGCCTTCTTCGCGTACCCGGTCTCGACTGCCTTGATCTCGCGGTCCAAAGGGTTCTTGGCCGACATCAGCTTCTGCTGCGAAGTCCCGTATTCAGAGATCGCCTTTCCAACCGCTGCCGCCTGGCTGTCCGAGAGCTTGATCTGCGACCGGACCTGGGGGTTCATGAGCAAAAACGCGCTCTTCTGGGTGACCGTCAAGTGCGGCGCACTGGGGACGCCTTGGGCGAACGACAGGGCGGCTGCCAAGACGGCGAAGGTTCCGAGAAGGGATCGTGTAAACGTGTTCATGCTTCCTCTGTAGACGGGCCGAACCCGACCTTGTTACGTACGCGCGGCAGTTAAAAAAGTGACGCTCCGGTAGAATGTCAGCTTCTCGGGCCTGTAGCTCAGTGGTTAGAGCTAGCGGCTCATAACCGCTTGGTCGTGGGTTCGATCCCCACCGGGCCCATTCATTTTGCTCGAGAAAGTTTTACGCCGAGCTTTCCTGAAGCTGCGTGTAGACGATGAGCATGCGCGCGGGGGGAATGGTTGCAGGTGTGGGCAGGGAACGGGCGAGGTCCATAATCGCGAGCGCGTGGCGCTCGATGAACTCAGGGTTGGGCACGTCCTGATTGACGTGCTCCATAAGGAGTTCGATCTGCTCGATTAAGTGCCTGCGCATTGCCACTCTTGATTAGATCGGCTTCTTTATGCTTTCGCTTTAGTGTGCAACTGAAACAGGTCCTTTGACCCAATCGCGAACCTGTCACGATTAACAGGTGAACGTCGTTGTCGTCGGTGCTGGAGCCGCGGGGATCATTGCCGCTTGGCGAGCAGCGTCACTCGGCGCTCGCGTCACGCTTCTCGAAAAGACTCCGCGAATTGGC
>JBGGMI010000064.1:0-4967 GCA_041288075.1 Fimbriimonas sp. | reverse complement strand
AATCGTCCACGTAAACGGCCACTGGGCCCACAAAAAGAGCGAGGACCGGCTGCAACTGCGCGCCGCCTTCTCCGCCCTCCACGGCTACATCGCCATCGTCATCGACACACCTGGCTGGAGCTTTGAAGGCAACAGCCTCATGGAACGCCGTCCCGAGGGGGATCATAACGACTTTAAGCTTGTGCAGGGCGGCTCGAACACGACCGGCTACTACGTGTGGGACTGCATGAGGGCGCTCGACTACATGGCCACGCGCTCCGACACCGACATGGATCGCGTCGGCATCACCGGCGCCTCCGGCGGCGGGCTCGCGACCCTGTACACCTTCGCCGCGGACGACCGCTACAAGGCCGCCGTCCCGGTGGTGTACATGTCCAGCATGGAGCTCGCGCCCGACAACGGCTGCCTCTGCAACCACGTGCCCGGCACCATGCAGATCGGCGACCGCTCCGATGTCATCGCGATCCAAGCGCCGAAACCCGTGCTCGTGATGGGTGCGGAAGTCGATGGCGAATTTCCGCCGGACGCAATGAGACTCACGCACAAGAAAATGGCGGAGACCTGGAAGCTCTTCGGCAAGGACGGCGATGTGAGCGTGAAGATCTTCTCGGGCGGCCACGACTACAGCCAGCCCATGCGCGAAGCCATGATCGGCTTCTTCGACCGAGCCTTGAAGGGCGTCGGAGACGGCTCACCCGTCGCGCAACCGCTGATCCAGATCATCGACCCCGAGGACCGGCAACTCCTCGCCCTCGACCCTCTTCCTACCGAGGAGCGAACGATGCGCGATCTTTCAATGCAGTATTTGGCCAATGCCCCCAAGGCTGTCTCGGTCGAGGAGGCACTGCGGCTAAACGGAGGAGTTCCGACCAAGACGGACTCCAAAGCCAAATGGAGCGGGGGCGGAAACAAGCGGCAACTGATTTACGAATCCGAACCGGGCCTGGTGACCCCGGCCGTGCTCATTCGCCGCACGAACGCGCCTGCCAAGTTCCGAATCATTGTCTCGGATCAAGGCAAAGCAGCCGAAATACAAGCCGGTGACGACGCCGATGCGACCCTCTACCTGGACACCCTCGGGGTCGGAGAGCTAAAGGACTTCGAGCTCCGCTACCCCGTCTACCTGGGCAGATCGGTCGCCTTCACCGCCGGATGGCAAATCGTGAGAGCCGCCGAGCTGCTAGGCCCCCTCCAGAACATCGAGCTAGTCGGCAAAGGCCCCCTAAGCTCGCAAGCCGTCATGTGGGCCGCCCTCATTTCCCCCGGCTTCGCCAAGGTGACCGGCATCGACTCCCTAAAAACCTGGACCGAAATCTTCAACCCCCAAATCCCAGCAACCTCAATCCAACCCCGAGCCCACCTACTCGGCACCCTAGAGTCCTTAAGATCGCACGTGAAGAAAGGGACGTGGCCGTAGTGCCTTCATCCCTGAAGGCATCTCCTCCGGGAAGGTTGTCGGTAGAGACGCCTCTACGGACTCGTGAAGCGTATCAACTCCGCCCCAGTTGTGTCCATAGGAGATGCCTCCAGGGATGGAGGCACTACGGCTTCACGGCCAAATACTTCTGGTCAACCGTAAATCCCCAGTCCTGAAGCTGCTTGGCCCACATGCCAAGGTTGTCCTTCGACACCCGCACGAGTTGCATCTTGTTGATGACAGGGACGTCCTGCTTCAGAACCACCTTGTCAACAATGAAGCCTACGGACTTGTAGCCCCACTCATAGACCGGCTGCGCGAGAAGCACCGGAACGATGCCTTTCTCTACATACCCTAGCTCCTCCGGCAGCGCATCGACGGAGACAATCTTGACGCGCTTCGGATCGAGGTTCATGAGGGCTGAGCTGAACAGCGGCCACCCACCAACCATCGCCCACGCATCGATGGAGGTGTCGGCGTTCATTTGCCGGGTCACTTCAGAGGCTGCATCTTGAGGCGTTTCGACATGATAGGAAGTGCCCGTAATCTTGATACCCGGATATTTCTTCGCCTCTTCCTCGACGCCCTTCTTCCGATTTTGAAGGTTCGGTGCATCCTGGTTGCCGGCAAGGATTTGAACACGCGCCTTGCCGCCCGTCAGCTTGGCCAACTCCGCCATCACCTGCTTGCCGCACTCGAGGTCATCGGTGCCGTAAAAGGCGAAACGCTTTGAGTCGGGAGCGTCGCTGTCGAAGGTCATGACCGGCACGCCTTTGGCTACCGCATCGTTGATCGCACCGGTGACCTTCGCAGCGTTCGAGCAAGAGATCAGAACTACGTCCGTGCCGTCGTTCACCGCTTGCGCGATCCTGCGTGCCTGCTCTTCGCCATCTTCAGTCGGCGGGGTGCGCCAATCGATGCTGATTTCTATGTCGTTCTGCTTGCCCAGGTCCTTCGCAGCAGCCTCCGCGCCCGTTTTGGCGGCCTGAAACACCGGATTGTTATCGCTCTTCGCGATCATCGTGATGCGGAGCTTCTTCGCCGGTCCTGAGGCAGCCGGAGTGGAGCCTGTTGTTGAGGCTGTCGAGCCCGAAGAGCCTGAGTTGCAACCAGCGAGAACTGCGAGCGCGGCGAATCCGCAAAGGAACGTCTTCAGCTTCATTGTCACGCGAATCATACAACGATTCGCAGGAGCGAGTGCAAACCCGCTGTACTATGAGTGTGTGGTAGTCCTTTTTGCAGTTCTGGCCCTTCTAAGCCCCTCGCAGGTGCCAGCAACGCAAAGTGAGCGGCTCAAGGCGCTTCAGGAAATGACCTCGAGTGCGCAGCTAAAGAGCATGGACCTGATCCTGCCTCTCATCACCGACAAAGACCCCATCATTCGAGCAGCGGCCGCAAAGGCTTATCTTGCGATCCCGAAGCGCTGGCAGGACCGAGTCATCGCGAGGGCACAGGAAGTTGGCCACCAAAGCAGCGAGATCACCGAGGCGTGGCAAGAGTATTCGCGCCTCATGGAGCCGCATGAGAAGAATCTGATCTATGGCGACTGGCTCCTCAGAGTGCTGAATGACAACGAACGAGGCGATCGAAAGGCAAGACGTGCGCTCTTGCTCGACCTGCTTGCGAAGACTCCGGAAGACCAGGCTTACAAACTAGATGAAACGCCTTATCGGGACATGTGCGGCGAAGACGCACCCGAGGGTTACGAGGCGATTCGAGATACCGCAGCGAACGAAGTTGTGGGCGTTTTAGAAATCCTCGGCGACACCTCGAACAAGCATCGACGTAGCCTCATTCGATGCCTTGAAATGCAAACCCAAACGCCCAGGATTCAGAACGCTTTCGCTAATCTACTGTCTGACCCGGTGCCGGTGATTCGAGCCGAGGCGTTGCTGAAGCTGAACCAGACCAGAAAGGACATCCTCTTGAGATTCTCCAACGACCCATATGCGGTCGTACGGGAGGCGATGGTGTTCCGCGCCTATGACCTTGGCAAGAAGGAACGTTACGACCTGTATCTCCGCATGATGCACGACCGGGCGGAGGGTGTTGCCATAAGCGCCGCCAAGGGGATCGGCCTTACCGAAGACCCGCGATTCGTGAAGGACGCCACCAACCTTCTCACCTCGCCACGCAAAGGCGTTGTCGAAGCTGCCGCGGTAGCGATGCAGGAGTCGTTCAAACCCGAATTCATACCGCCGCTCAAGAAGGCATTGGCGAACCAAAAACATCTCGGTAGGGGCCAGATCGCATTTGCATTGGCACGACTCGCTAACGGAAACGAGGCGCTCTTCTTCCGCGACTATCTATCGGATAAGGATATTGAAGTCGTATCCCACGCCTGCTCGGCCCTTGGAAACGCGAAGGACAAACAATCGATCCCGATGCTAACCAAACTTGCCGCCCGAAAGGACGGCGACGTGGCGTTCTTTGCGGCAGAAGCCCTTCGGCAGATCAAGGGATAACGACGCGGCTCGAATCACCCAGCACAAGCTGGATCGAAGAGGGAAGTCGTTCGGTCCGGTTAATCACAGCCCCCCGCCCGATAAGCGAACTCTCGACCCGCATCGGAACATCGATGATCTGGCAATCGGCCATCACAATCGAGTTCTCGATCTCCGTCTTCGTCACGACCGTGTTCGAATCAATCGCCGTAAACGGCCCCACATAGCTGTTCTCGATTCGGCAGTTTTCGCCGATAATCACCGGTCCGCGAATAAGCGAATTCACGATCGACGTGCCCTTTCCGATCTTGATCCTGCCCTCGAGTCGGGTCGAAGCGTCCGCCGATCCTTCATTGCCATTGACGAGGTCCTCCAGAATCAGCCGGTTCGCTTCAAGCATCGCCTCAACCGTTCCCGTGTCCTTCCACCACCCCTCAACAATGTGCGAAATGACCGGGTGCCCCTCATCGATAAGCCCCTGAATCGCGTCGGTAATCTCATACTCACCGCGAGCGCTAGGCTTCAGTCGATTGATTGAGTCTTGAATGCGACGATCAAAAAGATAAACCCCGACTAGAGCCAGGTTAGAACGCGGTTCTTTCGGCTTCTCCTCCAGACGAACGACCGTCTCACCGTCCAACTCCGCCACGCCAAACGAAGAGGGATTCGGCACCGGAGTCAGCAAGATTGAAGCGGCCGGCCGCTGCGCCTCAAACTCCCGAACCAATCCGCTCACGCTCGACTTGATCAGGTTGTCGCCCAGGTACATGATAAAGTCGTCGTCGCCCAAAAAAGGCTGCGCCGTCTTCACCGCATGAGCCAGCCCCAACGGCTCAGGCTGAGGAATATAGGTGATCTCAATTCCCCACCGGCTGCCATCCCCAACCGCCTTCTCGACCGCCGCAGCCGTGTCGCCTACGATGATCCCGAACTGCTTAATGCCCGCTTCAGCAATCGACTCGATCCCGAATTCGATAACCGGCTTGTTCGCCACCGGCACAAGCTGCTTCGCCATCGAGTAGGTAATCGGCCGCAACCGAGACCCGGTCCCTCCGGCAAGAATCAATGCCTTCATAAATCATCACCCAGCGAAGGGCCATAGAACC
>JBGGMI010000063.1:0-4778 GCA_041288075.1 Fimbriimonas sp. | reverse complement strand
CTGCGTGCTTCATGGTCGGCCAGTCGGACTGGCTGCCCATAATGATGCCGACCTCGGCGCTACCGTTGCTCATGAGCGGGTCTCTTCAGCAAAACGGGGGGTTTAGAGTAGGAGGGCCGGGCTGGCAAGCGATGCGTGGGGGTTTGTTAACGGAATGGTGACCGGCCGGCCCGACCCCTCAAGCGCTCTTGTTCTGAGCGTGCGGCGTGTCGGTGGCATTATTGGCGGTCCGCTTTGGGCCAGAAGCCCACTTGGCACCCCCGAGCCACTCCCTTTTGCTGATGACCGCAAGATCCCAGAAGCGGAAATTCGTCCTGGCCAAGGCTCGCTCGGGCAGCGCCTCACTTGAGAGTCCGCTTATTTGGCGGGTGATCGACCAGAGCGGACATTCACAGTGGTGGCCCCAAAAATCGCGCCTAGGCAAGCAATACACCAGTAGTCCGCGGTACCGCGCTATGACCTGAGGACAACCGGTTACACTTAAGAAAAAGCTCCGGATGCCGATTGTCAGACGATCGCGCGGAGGTCATTGATCGAGCCTTAGATCGAGGCGGGATGTAACGACGATGCTGATACGACGGGTGCTTGTATTGCTCCTCACATTTGCGGTTTGTGCGTCGGATGCCGAGCTGCATGCGGCCAGTAGTGCAGGCGACGTGCCCTCAAATTACCGAGCTCTTGTTGCTCAAAGGATATGGCAGAGCACGGATCGCCGAACCATACGGCGTGCGCGCATCTCCCCGCCCGAGATGGCGGTCGGACTATTCGGTGAAAGCGTGGTGGTCTGCGCAGAGGTCTTTCGTCAAACACCCCTCTTTTCGGACGCACGAGACCACTGGGTCTATATATTCGAAAATGGGCGAATTACCGATGCACGATACTCATACTCTATGTGTAAACGCTACTCGTCGTTCGACGATCTTCTTCAGTAAGGAGAAGCTCGTATGAACGTATTTCCCAGAAGTCTCGGCTTTACATTGCTATCCGCTGTGGCCGTGATCGCAGGTCTTAGCGCTGAAGTCAGCGACGTTTTCTCGCAAGAGAAAGCGAACTCAGTTGCAATGCATCCCAACTATCGAGCGCTGATCGCTCGACAGGTCCTTCAGCTGGGCTTGGACAGAAAGACTCTGCGTACAGCCATGATCTCGCGGCCATTCGGCAAGTCAGGCGGGTGGTTCGTGGGCGGAACCATACCGACCGTTTGTGTCTCGATAGAAACCGAAAACATGCTTGGAAACCAGTTTAGAGGCTATTTCCTTTTTACGGTCCGTAATGGACAAGCCGAGCGGTTGAACGTTGGCAATGCCATAATTGATGATTGCCCCGGGCTCTCGCCATTCCATGAGGTGAGGAGCCTGTAGCTCAGCCAGGGACTTAAAAAGGCAGCTGCAGGAAGTTCCAGCCCGGATCGTTCTTTACAGTTTTCCTCTTCCGAGCCGCCGTCGCCTTCTGAGCCTGCTCAGGGGTCGAGAGGTTGGCTGCAGGTGCTGAAGCTGCGGGCGCGGGGGCTGCCTCCGGCACGGGCGTCGATTTCGGATCCACAGGAGACACAGAGCCCGTCACGGTGTTTTGCTCGGCAACGAGGGCATCGAGCTCGAACCTCGAGGTTATGTACTCGATGTATGGGAAGACGTCTGTCGCAACCGCCTTCTTGAAGTACTCCTCGGCGGCCGCACGATCGCCTCGATCGAGATGGAGCTGACCGAGGTAGAAATATGCCTCCGCGCTCGCCGCCATCTTGTCGTCGCCCGGTTTGCCCTCAAGGATTGCGAGGAGGTCATCGACCTTGATCACGTCCGTTACAGCTGCCAGCGCCGGCCTCGGCCAGGCGCCCCTCGGGTCCGCTGCAGCGCGTGCTTTGAGGTCGGTTGGCAGTTCTTTCTTCAGCCGTCTGTAGGACGAGGCGAGCCACAGATCGTTGTAAACACGTTTCGTATCGTCGGCGCGCTCGATTGCCTTGGCGAAATCGGCGACGGCGCCCTCATAATCGCGGGAATAGAACCGGTTCATCCCGCGGGCTTGGAAGGACCAGAAGTCCTTGTCATCGAGCTCGATTGCCCGTGTGTAATCGGCGGCACTTTTTTCGAACAAGCCGGCGCGGAAATTTGCTTCTCCGCGGCACCGCATGATCTCCGGGTCGTTAGGAGCGAGCTTGTCAGCCCGATCGAGATCGGCGAATGCCTCTTTGAACCTGCCGAGATAGGCGTTCTGCGTGCTTCGATCACAATAGGCGCGAGCGAGCTTCTCGCCTTTCAACGTCCCCGACTTGATCAGCTTGGTTTGCGTCTGCACCATTTCCTGCCAGTTCCGACGCAGCCGTTTGCTGAAGTCTTCCTTGGCGGCCACTTTTCCCGGCCTGACGAACGCTTTCGGTATGGGAACCAGAGTTGTTATGGCGTGGCCGAGGCCTGTGACGTCGTCCGTATAGGCTTTGAATTCCTTGGGCTCGATGACGGATGCGAGTGTCTTGAGAGTCAGCCTTGTCGTGGTGTCGGAGCCGCCGTAGGCGATCGCCGCATCAAGAGTGAAGCTCTTATTCTTGATCGAGTGCCTGAGGACCTCTCTCGGCACACGTACGTTTCCTGGAAACTCCACGGTGAGGCTGTATTTTCCTTCGTAAGGGTAGGTCTGCATCGCCAAGGGCGTTGTCCGTCCCGAGGTGGGCAGCGGCGCGATCGTTTCTCGGAGATTGGTGGACGCGAACCGCAGAAACCAGAATTTCCCCTCCTCAATAGTGAGTTTCGGAACTGTGAAGCGCATCGTGATGGTGACAACGTTGTTCAACCTGTCATCGTTCATGGCGACCTCGCCGACGAGCTTGGCGCCGGGATAATTCTTGGCTACGAACTCTGCGTAGGCCGCTTGCCGCCGATCTCGCGAGACCTGCTGAAAGAAGATGCGCAGCCCTTCAGCCTCGAGCCCGTTCGCGATCGACTGGCTGCGAATTTCCCCTTCTCCGCCCAGCTCGGAGACGAGCGCGGTTTCCGAGAGCTCGCTGCGCACGAGGTCGGCAATGTTGGGAGTCTTAATCGCGGTCAGTGCAGCCGTATCGGCATCAACGATGAGACCTTCCGAGCTTTCATAAGGTTGGCCCATGCGGTCGAGCCGGCCGTACTGTCCAAGCCGCGTTCCATCCAGGTAGTAGGCCTTGTTCCCCAACTTCACCTGGACGATGGCATGATCGAACGCCAGAGGACTCGGCAGCATCTTGTCCAGGCCTTTCCTACGGCGGACTGAAAGGAGCATGGGACGGCTCTCGATCGAAACCGCCCTCAACAATGCCGTGAGAAGAAACGACTTGTCCTTGCAGTCGCCGTAACGGCGCATCAGCACCTCTCCGGGTTGCGCCGGGCGGTGCGAGCTTTCGCCGAGTGCCACGGAGAAGTAGCGGATGTCGGACTGGACCATCTCCAGGGCCTTGGCGACTCGCTCCTCATCGGTTTTTAGAGATTTGAGCTCGTCAACGAGCTTGTTGAACTCGGGGCTCTCGGCCGTGCTTACAGAGAACAGCTTGTCGCCCCATCGTGCGACGTCGTTCCAATCGGAGAACTCGGAGAACTGCAGCCAACGCATGCGCACGAAATCCACCGGCAAGGCCGGCTCGGCGATGACCTCGGGAACAGCGGCTTCCTCGAAGACGAGCTTGCGCATGTCGCCGTTCGTGCTTTCGACGGGGCCGATGCTTTTGCCCGCCACGTCACCGACGAGACGCCAGTTGATCCGCCGGTTGGCCGGAGAGTTTAGAACTACGCGTCGCCGACTGACGGGATAGGACTGGTCCCAGGTCGAGCTTTCGACAAACTTGCCATCGAACACAGGGTTCTGGCCGGAGATCGAGAACGAATACTCCAGGGTGTCGCCAACGCGCAGGTCCTCGATGAGGATGGAGGCGGTCACGAAGTCACTGTAGACGCGCTGCTCCAGGTCAGTATCCCTCTGGAGGAAGCGCACAGATGCAGTTTTCGTGCGGTCGAGTGTCTCGCTGCCGCGGAGAATGCGGATCGAGTGGATCTCAAGCTTCTGGTATTCCGGTGTGAACTCGATGGGCAGCTGGCTGAAATTGGACAACGCCGAGGATTCGTTGAACGTGAACGCACAGTGGAAGTAGGTCACAGGAACGTCCGCGACGAGGAGCTGGTTGTCCACAAGGCGGACGGCGTGTGGACGGCTCCTATCAGCCGGGGGCAAGGCAACATCTTCGACCCACGCCGGGCGCGCATCGCCAATGGAAAACTTTCCATCCTGGACCTGGACCTGCTTCATCTGCTCATTGGGAGGGAGCGTCTGGGCTCTCGGCTGAGGGCAGGAGCAAACAACAGCAATCCAAGTCGCAACAATTACGGCAAATCTCGACATCGATACCCCTATGCGCCGGCCGCAGATGCCGCGCCGAGCGTCACGACGCGTGCGCAGCCGAAAAGATGAACGCAATGAGGCTATGAGAGGCCGAGGGCGGTTGTCTATTGCACGGCGGTCACTACCCCAAGGGGAATGAGACTTTGAGCGAATTATCCGCAGACGTTTCATTCGGTTGGGCCGTCAGGCATCCTCTCAGCCGGAAAAAACGACTTGCCCCTCGTCCGCTTATGGCCCATTTCGTTGGGTGCCCATTGTCCGCTATCGGGACGGAACCGCCATGCCGTTTGGTTCGCAACGGGGATGCCCTGAGCGAGGTGCAATGTCAGCTTGCTCGGCAAAGCTGACCTCGACGTCGTGCGCGGCGCTTGTCTGCTATGGGTCAGAAGCGGACAGTCTCGTCTGATCGCTAAATCGGAAAG
>JBGGMI010000062.1:0-8137 GCA_041288075.1 Fimbriimonas sp. | reverse complement strand
ATCGCCCTCCGGGGCGAGGATGACTTGATTGGAGCCGTAGGTGTGGCCCCACTTTTGGGCGGGGGTGGGGCCGAAGATGGTTACGGTAGGGCAGCCGACGGCGGTGGCCATGTGCATGAGGCCTGTGTCGGCTCCGATCATTGCTTTCAGATTGGCCAAGGCTCCAAGACTCTCGCGGATGCTCGTTACCCCGACGAGGTTTGTCACGTCCTTGCTTACGGCGGCCTGGAGCTTGTCGGCAGAGTCCTTTTCCTCACTGGCGCCGAAGAATGCGGGCTTTTGGCTGAGTTGATTGGCCACCTCAGCTAGCACCTCGACCGTGAGCATTTTTGAAGCGAACCGGGCTCCTGGTTGGATGCCGATCATCGCCCCTTTCAGCAGCTCCTCCCCCTTCGCACGTTCAGATTCCGTCACTGGCAGCACCGGCGTCGTCCGCTGTGGCTCTATTGCGAGCGGCTTGAGTAGGTCAAGTTCGGACCAGGCTTCGAACGTGTTTTCATCATAGGGCACTGCGCTCGTCAGGAGCCAGTTGCGGCCTTCAGTGGCATGGCCAACTCTCTTCGGGATGCCGGCGAGTTTTGTGGTCAAGGCAGAGCGGAAGCTGTGGTTGACGAGGACGGCCAAGGTGAATCGTTGCTTTCTGAGTTCGAGCGCTTTGGCTACGAGCTCCCAGGGTTTTCGCTTGGTGTCGAGCGGGAGGAATTTGCGCTCGAAGTCGGGATGCCAGAGCACTTGAGCCACGTGGCCGGGGCAGATGATGGTGATGTCCGGGTGGTGCGATTGGAGGGCGTTCAGCATCGGCGTGGTCATCACGGCGTCTCCGATGAAGCGCTTCATGCTGACGAGCACTTTTTCAGAGCGCATCGAGCACCTGATCGACCGTGATGTCTTCGACCGGCTTGCCTTCTCCGGGTGTGAGGACGGTTAGGTTCTTGTACGGCGGAGCCCAGAGGCGGTGAATGCCGTGGCGGTAGAGGCCGACGGTTGGCGTGCCGGTGGAGACCGCCATGTGGAGGATGCCGTTATCGAGGGTGAGGACTTGCTTGGCTTTGGCTAGCGCTCCGACTACTTCGGTGAGTTTGTATTTGCCTCGGAGGTCTTCAACTAGGCAAGAGGCGACAAGCTCCTCTTCCCCCGAGCCGCCTTGCCAGAACTGCTTCTGTTCCTTCGGCTTTGCTCCAATAAGGCCTACGGTTTGACCCTTTTTTCGTATCGCTTCTAGGGATTCGATCCACTTTGCGACTGGCCAGAGCTTTTCTGGGAGGCTGGCGGCCGTGGCGATGAGCACGTCCGGGACTTCGCCTTCAGGTTCGGTTGATGGAACTTTATACGGCGGGACGGGGCCCTCGAGGTAGGCGAGGCGGCAGAAGATTTCTCCGATGAAACCGGATTGCAGGAAGGGATATTTCTTTGTGAGATCTGATGCGATCCATTCGCGGTCTCTTGCCAACTGGCCTCGCTCGTCATCGGGGAAAGGCAGATCGTCACGGCCATCGAGCCCCAGCGAGGGGCCGCAGACGAATGCTTCGGGGCCGCTGATTGCGGCGGCGAAGCACTTAGCCCAGGGGAGCTGTTCGATGTTGATGACGAGATCGTATGGGTTCGGCTGCGCTTTGATCGAGTCGTAGGGAGGGCCTCCGAAGAGGGGGAAGCCTTGGTCGACGTTTGTGTCGTGCTGCCAGAGCTCGCGAACCCGGGTGCCGCTGTAGTAATCGAGTTTTCCGCTTGGATACTTGGCGCGGAGCATTTGGAGGAGGGGTGTCGAGACGACGTAGTTCCCGAGCGCGTCATTCGCGATGACGGCGATTCGCGCACGCTCCGGCAACGCCTCGCCCAGGTATCTCCTCACCTGCTGGTTTTACCTTTGGGGACTCTTACGCGGCTGCGACTTCGACACGGCTCACTTGCGTGCTCGGTTCAGGTATCGGATCGCCAAACTCGCGCATTGTAGCGATGTGGCCGCTCACAGCCTCGGCCATGTTTCGCTCGCACTCTTCTGGCGTGGCGCCAGTTGTGATGCAGCCCGGCAAGTCCGGCACGTACGCTGACCAGTTAGCTCCAGCTTTCTCTATGACGATCACGTATCCGTGCATTTGATGTTCGTTATTTTGAAGAAGCTTCACTTCAGCCCCGCCTGCTTTCTAATGCTCATCTCAGTTCCCTTCGCCAGATCATCTCCGGGATGGCCCGGAATGGTTACTGTGCCCTCCTTGCTAGGATGTCGAAAGTGTCGATGGCTGCCCGTGGTCCTTACGTGCGTCCATCCATCCCTTTCAACTTCCTTGATCAGGTCCCGAACCTTCATCGAACCTTTCTATTCTACGACGATCTCGCGCACCTCACAATTCCCTCACAAGCAAGGCGCATACTCATTCTGCCGAGATGCGTGTGCTGCTGGTTGAAGACGACGAGGTGATTGCGGAGCAGATCGCTGGCGCTTTGCAGCGCGAGCGGTATGTGGTCGATGTGGCCCTGGACGGCGAAGGGGGGTCTGACATGGCGGCGATGAACACGTACGGGCTCGTAGTGCTCGACATCATGCTGCCCAAGAAGGATGGATGGGCGATCTGCAGTGAGATTCGGCGGCGGCGGGATGCCGTACCGGTGCTGATGCTCACGGCGCGGGATTCCGTGGACGACCGAATCAAGGGGCTCGAAGGCGGGGCGGATGACTATCTACCGAAGCCGTTCGACATTCGCGAGCTGCTGGCGCGCGTTCGGGCTTTGCTACGGCGGGATAAGGTGCACCGAACGGGTGTTATTAGAGTCGCCGACCTCGAGATCGACGCCAATGCACACAAAGCCAGTCGCGCAGGGCAGGACCTGAAGCTCACTCCCCGGGAGTTTGCTCTCCTGGAGGCGCTTGCAAGAAACGAAGGCCGAACCCTAACGAGGCAGGTGATCCTGGAGAGCGTTTGGAATAACGAAGAGAGCCTGGAGAATTCGGTGAACTTCCACGTGACTTCGTTGCGCCGAAAGGTCGATGCCCCATTTGAGACGAAGCTGATCCACACGGTTCACGGAATCGGCTATGTACTCAGGAATTCGGAGAGCTAATGCGCTTCGGATCACTTCGTTTCAAGTTGATCGCCTGGAATCTGGCCGTCCTCGCCATTGCAATCGTCGTTTTCACCGGCGCTCAAAGCTACGGAATGGTGAGCCGCCTGGAGTCGGACATTGACAGCGGCTTACAGCAGATGGGAATGCAGGCAGCGCGATTGGGCCCTCCAGGGCCTGAAGGACATGGCGGACCTGGCGCGATGGGCGGCCCGATAGGTCAAGGCGGCGGAATGGGACAGGGCGGTCCCGGACCGCCAGCGGGGATGCACCAGCCTGATGGTCCACCACCGGGACAATTCCAGGGAGGCATGGGCATCGGCCCTCCTCCTCCAGAGAGGATGTCGGATGTGCGAAGGCCGCGCTTTTTCGACCGTGACAGGAAGGGGATCGGCCAATCGAGGAATCTAGACCCCATCGATCCGGCGGCACTGAATCAAGCCCTGCAAGGTTGGAGCGGGTTTACCACCGTGGATCGGATAAGGGTCTTCACGGTTCCGTGGGGCGACGGCGAAGGGGCAGTCCAAGTGGCTCACGAGTTGCGAGACGTCGATTTGCTTCGATCGGGCCAGGCGCATTCTTTGTTGTTGCTCCTGCCCGCCGCGTTATTGCTGGCCGGAGTGGGTGCTTTCTTCCTGGCCGAGCGTGCGTTGCGGCCGATCGGTGCGATCACCAGAACTGCGAAAGCCATCGGCGCAAGCGATTTATCTCAGCGGCTTGACGTCGGAGGTGATGACGAGTTTGCCGAACTTGCGAGTACGTTTAATGGGATGATCGCCCGCCTCGAGGGGTCATTTGCAGAAATCAAGAAGGCGTATGCCGAGCTTGAAGAGGCTTACACGCGGCAGAGACAGTTCACCGCGGACGCGTCGCACGAGTTGAGAACGCCACTCACAAGGCTGAAGCTGGCCACGAGCTCCGCCCTATCAGGATCGTCCGAACAGGACTACCGCAAGGCTCTAGAGGTGGCGGATAAAGCGGGTGTCGTCATGGCGAGACTGATCGACCAGCTCCTCATGCTTGCGCGCGCGGATGCGGGCTCACTCACCCTGCCGAGTTCTACAGTCGACCTACGCTTGGTAGCCTCGGACGCGATTTCTTCCTATCCGAGCGACCGGAAGATCGAAGTCTGCTTTGCGGATGATCCGGTAGAGGTGCTCGGCGACGCTGAGCTGCTGCAACGCGTGGTCACGAACCTCATCGAAAACGGGCTGCGACACTCGGAAGGGACCTTGCTCGTCGCGGTGAATCCCCAAGGCGATCAAGCGATTTTGGAAGTGAAGGATTTCGGTGAGGGCATTCCGGCCGAGCACCTTCCGCACTTGTTCGAGCGCTTCTACCGGGTGGATGCCGCCCGCTCGAGATCGGAAGGCGGCACCGGTCTTGGTCTCGCAATTTGCAAGTCGATCGTCGAGGCTCACCATGGGCGGATCGAAGTGAAGAGCGATATCGGTGTCGGCACAATTTTCACAGTTTTCTTGCCAATTCTCAAAAAAGCCAATACTCAAACGATTTCCTCATAACTCTTCCGTAAAGTGGCTGTGTAAGAGACGAAAAGGGTGCGAGCCCTCTTCTGAAGGAGAACGAAGATGAAAATTCAAACAATCGCTGCAATGGCACTTGGCCTGGTAATGGCCTCGTCGGTTATGGCGCAAGGTGGGCGGGGACAGGGCGGACCTCCTCCTCCCGGCGGACCTGGCCAGCACCGCGGACCTGGTGGAATGGGCATGAGAATGGGCCCGATGGGTCCTGGGCTGTTGCTGCACCCGGATGTGGCTCGTGAGCTGAAGCTGACGGAAGAGCAGCGCGAGCAGCTTCGAGAGATCCTGCCTCCTCCCATGCAAGGCGGTCCCGGCGGACCTCCTCCGGGCGGGTTTGGACAGGGTGGACCTCCTCCTCCAGGTGGGCACGGCGGGCAGGGGGGCCACGGCGGACCTCCTCCTCCAGGCGGACAGGGTGGACAAGGCCATGGCGGACCTCCCCCTCCGGGTGGGCAGGGCCAACACGGTGGACCTCCTCCTCCAGGCGGATTCGGCCAGGGTGGACCTCCTCCCGGCGGACCTCGCGGACAGGGCGGACCCGGCTTCCGGGGTGGCGGTCCTGGCGGGCAGATGGACAAGCAGATTCAGCGGATTCTAAATGCCGACCAGTTCAAGCGATACAAGCAGATCGAGCTGCAGGTGCAAGCCCCACAGTCGATCACGCGGCCGGACGTGATGGAGAAGCTGAATTTCTCACGGGAGCAGTTGGAGCAGTTCCATGAGATTCATGAGCAGATGCGCCCGCCGATGCCTCCTCAGGGCGACGAACGGCCATCTCGTGAGGAGATGGAGCGAATGCATCAGAAAATGATGGCGCACCGCGATGAGCTTCTTCGCAAGGTGCTAGAGATCTTCACTCCGGAACAGAGACGGACGTGGGATTCCCTGACGGGCAAGCCATTCAAGCTGAGTCCTCCGCCTCGACGGGAGGAGTGAGCCAAGGGTAAGGAGGTGAGGCAGTTAGGGGCAAGGACAGCTTGGGCGTGTCCTCACCTCCTTACCTCCTTACCTCCTTACCTCCTCAAGCACTCACAAGCAGGCGCAAATCATCCTCATTCACTTCGCGCCGCGTGTCTGCCATCTTCACAAACTCGTTGTAGAGATGCTCGAACCGCTCTTCGGTGAAGTTGAAACCGAGCTCCGCCAGCCGATGCTTCAACCCGTGGCGACCCGATCGCGCCGTAAGGATGATCTCGCTCTTTTCTGCTCCGACCAGCTTCGGATCGATGATCTCGTAGGTCGAACGCTCCTTGAGGACACCATCCTGGTGGATGCCGCTGCTGTGGGCATATGCGTTCGCACCGACGATCGCCTTGTTTCTTTGCACCACCATGCCCGTGAGGCGAGACACCATTCGCGAAGTAGGAAGTAGTTGTGTGGTGTCGATACGCGTCTTCGCTCCAAATTTGTCTTCGCGGATGTGGAGCGCCATGACCACTTCTTCCAGAGCCGTGTTGCCCGCCCGCTCTCCGATACCATTGACGGTCACTTCCACCTGACGAGCTCCGGCAAGAATCCCCGCCAGCGTGTTCGCGGTTGCCATTCCCAGGTCGTTGTGGCAGTGGCATGAGAAGACGGCTTTATCCGAGTTCGGCACGTTCTCGATGATGCTGTGGATCAGATGGTAGTACTCGTTCGGGTAGGTGAAGCCTGTGGTGTCAGGAACATTGATTGTAGTCGCCCCCGCTTTGATTACCTCTTCGACGACCTTGTAAACATAGTCCAGATCAGCTCGCCCCGAGTCCTCCATGAAGTATTCGATATCGTCGGTGAACTGTTTTGCATAGCGCACCGCGGAGGTTCCGACTTCCAGCGCCTGCTCCTTCGTCATTCGGAGTTTGTGCTGAAGATGGTTCTCGCTGACACCGAGCCCCGTGTGGATTCGCTTGCTTTCGGCGGGCTTCAGCGCTTCCGCAGCTACCTCAATGTCCTTCTCACGAGCACGGGTCAAGCCGCAGATCGTGACTCCCTTCAGCTCTCGGGCCAGGGTGTTAACTGCCTCAAAATCGCCTGGTGAGCTGATCGGGAACCCTGCTTCAAGGATATCGACGCCAAGTGACACGAGCTGGCGGCCGATCTCGAGCTTTTCATCGAGGGAAAGCCGAACGCCGGGCCTTTGCTCTCCATCTCGGAGTGTCGTGTCCAATACTAAAACGCGGTCTGTCACTTGGTTGCTCCTATCCGCTGAGTATACGTGCGGAAGGGCGGATGGCATTGGGCTTCATCAGGCGAACTTAGCCGTCCCGCCTTGGCTTGCGGGCCAATCGTCCACGCTCGGGGTAAGACTGGCGTGTGGAATATCGACCGCTTGGCCGCACTGGGATGCAGGTTTCCGTCGCTTGTTTTGGCACGATGACGTTCGGGTGGGATCCGGATGATTGGGGGTCGACGGAGGAGGCTTCGATTAAGATCACGGGGCAGGTGCTGGACCTCGGCGTGAACTTCTTTGACTGCGCAGACGTGTATGCGCGCGGGGCCAGCGAGAAGATTCTGGGGAAGGCGCTCAAGGGCAAGCGGGATCGGGTGGTGCTGGCGACGAAGTGCCATGGGAAGATGGACGACGACGATCCGAACGCCTGGGGGAATACCTATAAGCATGTGGTGGAGGCTTGCGAGGCTTCGCTGAAGCGGCTCGGTACCGACTGGATCGACCTGTATCAGATTCACCGACCGCAGCCGAGCGTGCCTGTTGAGGAAACCTTGCGGGCGCTGGACGATCTTCGGCGGGCCGGAAAGATTCGTTACGCGGGGTGCTCCACCTTCGCGGCATGGCAGGTTTGCGAGGCGCATTATGTGGCTAAAGAGTTGGGGTCGGCAGGATTCGTTTGCGAGCAGCCGCCTTACAACATTCTGGATCGCCGGATCGAGACGGAGTTGCTGCCGTTCTGCCGGACCTATGAATATGGGGTCATCCCCTGGTCGCCGCTCGCGGGCGGGATGTTGAGCGGGAAGTATCTCGAAGGCGATCCGAAGGAGGGGCGGTATGCCAAGAGCGATCCGGGGGGAAGGCTGAAGCAGCTTCCCAAACAGAAGCTTCTTCGGCTAAAGGGTCTCGCGGAGAGGAACGGGATGACGATGGCGGCATTGAGCCTGGCGTGGGTCGCGAATCAGCCGGGCGTGACGAGTCCGATTATCGGTGCGCGCAACAAGCAGCAACTCAAGGAATCGGTCGCCGCCTGCCAGTTGAAGCTGAGCGAGAAGGTGCTGAAAGGGGTGAACGACATCTTTGAGCCGGGCTCCCATCACGTAGATTACTATTCAGCCAGCTTCGGACCCAACGCAAGAGGAGCATGAGGTACGCAATAAAAGCGACCTCGATAGTGAAAAAAGTCGGATAAAATTTAACGTTCGGGAGGGCCTTGCGGCTCTTTTGTGAGCGCGCCATGACTCGATTGCCGCCTTTGGCGAAATTGTATTGGGGGGCCGTTGTCGTTGTTGGGACGGCAGCGGTGGTGCTGTCACAAGTTCTTCCTCTGCCCACAAGCAAGCAATCTCCCTGGGAAGTTGGCGCATTTGCGCTGCTCGCGTTGCTCTTCGGC
>JBGGMI010000061.1:0-35113 GCA_041288075.1 Fimbriimonas sp. | reverse complement strand
GGAAACCTGATCTCCGGCAACGACACAAACGGCGTGATCATTGATGGCTCGCACGCCAACAAGGTGATCGGAAACCGCATCGGCACTGATCCGAATGGCACCTCTCGAATTGACAATGGTGGCTGGGGGATTGCGGCAATCGGCACATCGAAAGACAACGTCATTGGCGGAACCGCGGCAGGTGAAGGCAATCTGGTCAGCGGCAACAACGTAGGCATCGGCGTCGGGGAGGCATCTCGAAACAACAGCGTCCTTGGCAACATAATCGGCCTCAACCGTCAGGGCACGGCGCAGCTCGGCAATCGAAATCGCGGCATCTATCTCTATAGCGGCACCCAGGGCGTAACGGTCCGCAAAAACGTTGTCGCCGGGAATGCGAGCGAGGGCATCACAACGACCGGAACCGACACGAAGAACATCCTTATCGAGCAGAACATCGTAGGCACCGATGCTGCAGGGCAAGTAGCGATACCAAATACCTTCACCGGCATCTGGTCGGGCAATGGGGCTTCTGTCACGGTTCGAGACAACTTGTCCAGCGGGAACTCATCGGGAGGCATCGTGCTGTATGGGGCGATTAACAGCCTCGTCGAGAAGAACCTGATCGGGACTGACATCACTGGCCTGAACGCCATTCCAAATGCAAAGGCGGGCCTTTACGTGAGCGGAGGAACGACAAACTCCATCGTGGGCGGGACCGCCGGCCTCGAAAACGTAGTTGCAGGCAACTTAGGCGAAGGCATCCTCATTGTTGTAAACGGAACGACCGGCAACCACATCTCTGGCAACTTCATTGGGGTCACCCGTGCGGGGACAAAACTAGGCAATAACTTCGCCGCAATCTGGACGGGAGATGGTGCCTTCGGCAACTTCATAGGCGAGCCGGGCAAGCCAAACGTTATAGCCGGGCCAAGCATCGGAATCTCAGTCGTTGGCACCGCCGCTACCGGAAACCGCATCTACGGCAACTATATTGGCGTGCTTCCCAACGGCACCGTTCTCGGCAATGACCTTGACGGCATCGGCTTCTTCTCGGGAGCATGGGGCAACTATGCTGGAGGACTCGGTGCGGGAGAAGGGAACGTGATCGCCGGCAATAGGCATGGTGTCTCACTCAACAACGACACCACGTACGGGAATGCGGTGCGAGGCAATTCGATCTACGACAACGTGCAGCTGGGCATTCAGATCGCAAAGCTTGATGGCGTATCAGGAGTGACGCTCAACGATAACGGAGACGGCGACACGGGTCCCAACAAGGTTCATAACTTTCCGGTTCTCACTCAAGGAGTGAGAGACGGGACCGGCATCACCGTAACGGGCACATTCAACGGCGCATCGGGCGCGCAGATCACGATCGACGTGTACGCGAACGCAGCGCTGGATCCATCTGGTTACGGCGAAGGGAAGGCTTACCTCGGCTCACAGGTCGTCACCACCGATGCCTTCGGCAATACCAGCTTCAACTTTCGGGTAGCGCGTTCCGCTCTGCCGTTCATCACCGCTACAGCCACGGGAGCTGACGGGAGTACCAGCGAATTCTCGCAAGGTGTGCAAGTAAGTGCAATCACGTCTTTGATGTCGGTGACACTTCCCGCCACGATCGCTTCCGGCGCGACAGCAATCGGCAGCGTGACCCTGTCAGATGCGGCTCCGCAAGGCGGGCTCGTTGTCTCGTTGTCCTCTAACTCGACCGCTCTTACGGTGCCGCCTTCGGTCAGCGTTCCAGCGGGCAGTACGACGGCGTCGTTCAGCGCCACCGCTTCCACGGTCAAGCTGCCTACGGACGTTGTAGTTACCGGAGACTTCGACGGGTCGACCCAAACGGCACAGACAACCGTCCGTGCCTCAGAGCTCTTATCGGTTACGCTCAATCGCACAACCATCGTGGGAGGCAGCGCCTCGACTGGGCTCGCCATCGTGACGCTGGAGCAGGTCGCCCCTTCGGGCGGGCTTTTCATACCTATCAGCAGCACATCGCTCATCAGCCTTACGGCAACGGTCAAAGTCGCGGCCGGAAGCAAGACCGGCCAGGTGGTGTTCAGCGCTCCGACGCCAGTCGGCACCTCGACGAACGCCACCATCACGGCTACTTGGCAAGGCGTTAGCAGATCGAAGGATATCGCGGTCCTGCCACCGACTCCAGCCAAGCTGGTGTTCGTTCCAAGCACCTTCACCGGGGGCTCGCAGACGGTCGTCACTGGCACGGTTACGCTCAGCCAGCCCGCACCCGAAGGCGGCGTTCAAGTGACGCTCGAATGCGCATCGCTCTTGCTCACAGTTCCCGCTTCAGTAACCGTTCCGCAAGGGCTTACGGAAGCCTCCTTCACGATCGGCCACAAGACGAGTGCGGTCCAGAAGATAATCAGCATAGGGGCCATTTCAGGAGGCGTGAAGAAAGCAACGAAGGTGAGCCTCAACCCACCGGGAATCGGTGCCGTGACATGCGATCCCAAGATTATTCTCGGAGGCACAGGCGCATCGATCATCGGAACGGTAACCCTCAACGCCCCCGCCGCGACGGGCGGATGTGATGTGGTGCTCACAACAAGCTCGGGCGAGCTGAAGTTAACTCCGGCCATAGTTCATATCAATCAAACGAAGTCGAGCGGCACGTTCACCATAACCGCTCCCAACAGCGTCCCGGCAAACACCGCAGTAACCATCACGGCCACCCTTAATGGAGCAAAGACGGTTATCGTGACGGTTACCGCTCCCAAAGTGCTGTCGACGACGGTTGCTCCGACCTCCGTGGTAGGAGGCTCTGAGACGGCCGTTAGCTTCACGGTCAACCTAACCGCACCGGCCCCCGCTGGAGGGTTTGTGGTCACGCTTGCTAGCTCCAACACCGGTGCGGCAAGCTTGCCGGCGAGTGCGACGATCCCTGCTGGAGCCACATCCGTCAGCATCCCCGTAACGCACCATGATGTTGCGAGCGGAGTGACGGTAACCCTCTCCGCGACGGGTGGAGGAGTGACGAAGTCGTCCTTCCTCCAAGTGAAGGCCTAGGGAATCAGATACAGCCCGAACACGTAAAACGGCGCGTGCTCCGGCACGCGCTCGTCGGAAAGCAGCATAAACTCCTCTGCCGCCTGGATCGACGTGAACAGGTGGTTCTGGTTGAGCCGATCGCCGAAACGCTCGCAAAGCACGGCCATCTCCTCTTCGGTGTAGCCGCAATTCATCAGCCCACTGAGGAGAAAATAATCGGCCACGTCGTAGCCCAAGAACTCCCATCCGGGCTGCACCTCTCCCGGGTTGGACACGTCCGATCCAATCGCTCCCTCCTCCTCCTCCGGCATCTGCGTAATCGCGATCGTGCGAAAGCCCTCGAGGTGGTTCTCTACCGCGCAAGCCTGCATCGCCGCCAGATTCTCCCAATTATTCTGCCGAGGCCCACGCCACTCCGGCACTTCGAGGCCCTCGCGATCGAACACGGACCACCAGATCGCATCGTCGACCGATAGAGGCTTCGTCACGTCCTTCAGCAGGAACCCGCAGCCATAATTGACGGGCCCCACTTCGCGCGTATCGCGAGCGTCGTAGCCGATGACCGGGAAAGCGGGCGTGAGTTCCACTAGAACAGTTTAGTGTCACGAATGGCGCAACTGCTGCGAAAAAGCGCCAAACCGCATCCCCCAGACGTAGGTTAAGTGTGCCTCGCTGTCACACTAAACAAGTCTGGCAAATGGAACAAACACCGGGATAAGCTCTCGGGAACTCTCTCCGCAACGCAGCGGACCCTACGCATACGGAGATTTAGAACACCTTTGGCAACGACATTCACCGCAACCGCAGAAAAGAGGAAGCCCTTCCTCCACCAGCTCGTCACGGACCTGATTATTTTCGGTCCGATGCTCGCTTTCCCAGCCGCCGTTTACGACCTGATCAACAATCCGCCCAGCGGCTGGCAGAGCATTACGGCGTTCGTCGCCACCGCTTTCTTCTTCACTCTCGTAGGCGCGAAACTGCGCTTGCTGGGCATTTCGCTAGGATTTCATCGACAGGGAACCCACCCGTCCTACCAGGCCAAACCCTGGCTCCGAGGCACCTTCTTCATGCTCGGCTGCATGACCGCGCAGGGCAAGATGGTCAACTGGCTCTCGGACCACCATCACCACCACATCCACTCCGATGGCGACGAGGACCTGCATAGCCCGAGGCACGGCTTCTGGCACGCCTATATCGGCTGGCTCCGTGGCCTCCTGTTCGACCGCCACGTCTATCCGCAGTTCGCCAAAGATAAGCAGGTGATGTTCTTCAGCCGCACATTCTTCCTCTGGCTCGCGCTCGGCCTCGCCATCCCATCCGCCATTGGTTGGGCAACTGGGTTCGGAGCCTTCCGCGGCCTGATCTACGGCGGCGGCCTCGGCATCTTCTTTGCCAACTACGTCACCTACTGGGTCAACGCCGGCTGCCACAAGTTCGGCAAGCGAGACTTCAACACGGAGGACCTCAGCACCAACTTCTGGGTCGATGGGTTCTGGGGCCACAAGATCAGTTGGGCGTTCGCGTACATGTCATGGGGCGAGACGAACCATAACAACCACCACGCCAGAGCCTTGTCCGCAAACAACGGCATGTTCAAGGGCCAACTCGACCCTTCGGCAAACCTGCTGAGGATGCTCGAAAAGCTCGGCTGGGTCTGGAACGTCCAATGGACGACTCCTGAGCAAGCCGCAGAGCTTCAGAAAGAGCTGAGCATGACCAAGGAAGAGCGAAAAGCTTACGCATTGGAAAAGCACCGCGCCCGACAAGCCGCGGCCGCCGAAAAGCAAGAGCAACTCGTCGCCTGATCTCCCGGAGGGCTATGCTTGAGGCGTGAACCCCTGCCTGATTGCCCCGCTTGCCCTTTCAATTCTTTGGACCAGCCAATCCACCAAGACGTCGCCGCCACTGCCCGCACTCATCTCGGTTTCGGGCAGCGGCGCAATTGATGTCGATCCCAACGTGGCCCTCGTGTCCGTGGGTATCCACGTGGAGGCGAAGACGGCTCCCGAAGCACAAATGAAAGCGATCGAAACGGGCAACAACATCGTCGCCGCGCTTGTCAAGCTAGGGATCAGCAAACAGTCGATGCGAACCCGCTCCCTCACCGTGAGAACCGTCGACGCCTATGGTGAATCGAAGGAACCCGCGCACTATGCCGCAGATAACGCGTTGACGGTTCGTACTACCGATCTTTCGAAGGTCGGACGCATTGTTGATGCGAGCATCGACGCCGGTGCCACCGAGGTCGAAGGCATCACCTTCGGTTTGATCTCAAACATACATGCGAATGAGCTGGCGCTGGCAGATGCCGTGCGGAATGCCAAGGCAAAAGCACTTGCCATCGCGAATGCCCTGGGCGGCACGCTTAGTGATATCTACGACGTTACAGAAGCTGGAGGCGGATTTGTCAGCGATCGGGTGGCACGCCTCGAAAGCCGCCGCCCAAGCACGTCGATTCTGCCCGGCCCCGTCACCGTCAGCGCCTCAGTAACAATCAGGTACCGATTCCTCAAGAGAGCTCGCTAACCCTTACACCGGATAGAGCACCGTCATGATGGAGATCAGGATCACGCCGCCCGTAATCCCGCCCACCACGTCAGATAGCCAGTGCGCGCCCATGTAAATCCGAGACACGCCCACCGCAAAAGGCAACAGGATGAAAGGAGTCATCATCGCCCAGCGAATCCGCGAATCAGGGATGTGCAAGAACACGAGCACGGCCAAAAAGCCATAGAATGCGGCTGAGCCCATCGAGTGCCCGGAAGGATAACTGAACCCCCAACGCGGACCCGGGTGAACCTTCACTTCGTGCTCGCCGGGCCGCTCGCGATCGAAGATGTTCTTGACAAGAATGTTGATAGGTAAAGACAACAAAGTTAGACAAATGAATAGTGCGGCGCGTAAGTCTTTGAAAAAGGCGGCTAGTGCCGCGCATGCGATCGCGAGAATAACCACGGTGAGGCTATTCCCCATCCACGTCAGCCAACGCATCATTCCATCCACGAATGGCGAGGTCCATCGCTGAAGCGTCAGGGTCGCTTTTAAATCGAGCGGAAGCGTCCATCTCGCGCGCACGAGAAACGAAAGGAGCACCAGCGACAGCGTGAGAATCCCAAGGAAGATGAGCGTCCGAGGGTACATAAACCGCGCCCAGCGGTCTGGCTCGAAGAAGCGAATCGGCACGACGTGTTCGACTCTTGCGGGTATGCCGCTGTTTCAAGAGAAGCATTGCATGGCCCCGAAGAAGCGGCACAGGTAGGCTTCACTCCAACATGCCTGTAGTGAACGTCGCTCTTCTGATCTACGCGATTCTCTCGATCGCCCTGGGTGCATATGGCTTCATTGCCAAAGGGAGCGTGCCTTCGGTAATCGCTGGAAGCGTTGCCGGCCTGCTGATTCTCGGCACCGTGGCCCTTGCGAAGACCAACCCGAGGGTGGCGCGCATTGCAGCGGCAGTCATCACCCTCTTGGTGCTCGGACAGATGGGCCCCAAGGCTCTCGAAGACAAGACCTGGCACACCGTCACCATGTCGGTAGCTTCACTAATCGTCCTCGCCATCCTTGTTGCGGGGCACTTCAGCGCGATGGCGAAGAGGAAAGCCGGCGAGCCGGAGTAAGCAGCGGCATCGGCCGGACCACCGCAGCAACGCCGGCAATCCGCACCCGCGTCCCCTCCACCGCTACTTCATTCCGTAATCGCGCCGCTGCAATGTGCCCCAGCTTCGGAGAAAGTGCCGAACTCGTGATCGTGCCGGCACCCGCCCTGGATTCATGATCGACCGTTGAGCCGACTTCGAGCGGCCCGTCCGCAATCAGTCCCGCCCACGTCCAGTTCGTGTGTCCTCGGCTGTGAATCCGCTGCAGGATCTCCTGGCCCGTGTAGCATCCTTTCGTGTAGCTCACATGGCTCGCTTCAAAGGCAGGACCCAGCTCTGGAGGAAGCGTCTTGAGCCCCATGTCAACACCCCACAACGGAATTCCCCGCTCCAGCCGCCACGCTTCGAAGGCTTCACCCACGTCCGGGTAATTGGAAGCGTCGGTGCCTCCCCAAACATCGATAAAGTGGCCGCTTTGCAGGACGTATTCTGCACCACTGGTGTCGGGCGTGCCTGCTCCGACGAGTCGGGTCAGCCGCAGATTCGGGGTCAGGTCCTCCCCCTCGACGTCTTCCATGATCACCATGCGCTCGATTCGCCGCATCACGGCCGGGGCGCATTCCAGGTCAGTGCTGAGAAGGATGCAGTCATCGAGGGCCCACGCGTCCACGACCGCTTCCATTTGCCCCGTGGGGGAGCAGAGGCAGTAAGAGACCGAGCCCTCGCTCAGCCGATTGACATCATTCGTCGCCTGCCCCTGCAGCCATTCGAGTCGATCTTCGCCCGTGAGTCGTATGAGAGCCCTCTGGGAGAGAATTGAGCCAAGCGAATGCTCGAGAAACGCGTATTGCTCTCCGGGGTCCATAGCCCGAGTGTATCTCTACAAGCAAAAAATCCCTCCACACAAAATGTGTGGAGGGATTTCGGGAGGGCCTAGTTGCCGCCGCCCCAACGGCCGCCGGTGCGGCGCTGCTGATACTGATTCACGCCCCACTGGTCGTACTGGTTGTAAATCAGTGGCCGCAAGGCCGGATAGCTGTTCGTGTTAGCCTGTCGAATTCGACTCTGTATCTTCGCGATTCGATTGCTGTCGGAAGGGTGCGAGCTGAGGAACTCGGGGGCCTTTCCGCCGCCCGACGATCTCTGCAGGGTGGTGAACAAGTCCACCATGCCCTGAGGGTTGTAGCCCGCCTTGACCATCATGTCGTAACCCCGCTCGTCCGCCTCAGTCTCATGCTTGCGCGAAAACGGAAGGTCGATGAGGAGTTGGGAGCCGATGCTGGCGAGGTCGCCTACCGTGCGGTTTGCGCGAGTCAAGATGAGAATCAGGGAAAGGCCGAGGTTGCGGCTTTGCTGATCTCGATACTGATACGCCCAGTGCTCGTTGCGAACGTGCGTAAGCTCGTGCGCCATAACGGCGGCAAGCTCGTCTTCGGACTTCATTCGGTCCAGAAGCCCCGTGTAGACGAACGTGGGTCCGCCCGGCAAGGCGAATGCGTTGATCTGTTTGTTGTCGATGACATCGAACGAATACTCCCACGGAGCCTTGTCTGGAGCCATCGAAGAGAGCAGGCGCTGGCCCACTCTGCGGACGGTCTGAACGCGAGGATCGCTGCTCGGCAACACGCGCTCCTTCTGTCGAACTTCTTGTGCGGCTCTCAGGCCCAACTTCACCTGCTCGGCCTGGCTTGGCTTGCCGAACTGGGCGGGTGCCGTTGTGGCCGTGCCCATGGCGAGCGCCGCTGCGATTGGTAGCACAAAACTTGTTCTCATGGTTGTTTAGACGGCTATAGGTTAGCCGTGTTTTGCCAACCCTGGTAAAATTGCCTGCTTAGCCTCGAATCTCGTGACCTTTGGGAGTTTGTGGTCTCTGGATTAAGAGTCTGATCACCTGATCTGCGACCAATACTCCAACTCTGGCTGGACCTCGATCGTATAGGGGCCGAGTTCGGAGGGTGCCGCACCGATAACGATCACCTTGTACAGAAGGGTGTTCAAGGCAGTGAAGTCGACATGCGCCTCCTGGTCACCGTTCGCGACGCTCTGCGCGATGAGATTGCCTTCGGTGTCGTGCACCCGAAGAAAGGCGTGAAGCCCCTGCGTCGTCAGCCGAACTCTTGTTGGCCCAGAGGCGACCCCGAGGAAGTCGTACGGGTCAGCGCGCTGATCGTCAAGCATCAGCACGTCCCCATCCGTAAGCTCTCCATTAAAGCTCTCGACCTGGGGGGCGGGGACTTCTCCTCCACCACCGGCGCAGCCTAGAGCCATCAACGCGAGAACTGCAAGACTTAACCTTCGCACCATCTTTACGACTCCGACTGTCGCGCCCTGCAAAAAGCTCCCGCGCGGCTTCAAAATAGAATTCGATGCGATTTCAAGCGCCACGCGGTACCCAAGACGTTCTCCCGAGCGACTCGTATAAGTGGCTGCATCTCGAGGCGACTTTTCGCGATCTGGTGAGCCTCTACGGCTACGAAGAAATCCGCACCCCCACCTTCGAGGACACGGAGCTCTTCACCCGTACAGCAGGCGAAACGAGCGACATCGTCACCAAGCAGATGTATTCGTTCCTGGACAAGGGAGATCGCAGCATCACCCTCAAGCCCGAGGGAACCGCGCCGGCGATCCGGGCACTCATCCAGCACAACCTCTGCCCGCCCGGCACAGTAACGCGGCTGAGCTACATCACGCCCGTTTTCCGCTATGAGCGGCCCCAGAAGGGGCGTTTCCGCGAGCCTCACCAATTCGGACTGGAGCTGGTAGGGTCTTCGGCGGCGACTGCGGATGCGGAAGTCATCGAGGTCACGGTGCGGTTCTTCGAGGCCGCGGGCGTTCCCGACCTCTTCGTGCTGCTGAACTCGATCGGCCGCGAGGCGTGCCGACAGGGCTATAGCGAGGCGATTCTGCGGTTCACGGCCAGCTTCATGGCGGACCAGCCGGAGGAGTTTCGCGCCAAGGTGAACAAGAACCCGCTGCGGTTCCTCGACAGCAAGGACGAGGCAATCCAAGTGCTGTTGAAAGAGCTGCCGCCGATCTCGGAGTTCTGGGAAGAGGACACCCGCGCCCGCTTCGATCGCGTCCAGAAGCTGCTGACTGCCGCCGAAGTGCCCTACCGACTTGCCCCCGAGATCGTGCGGGGCCTCGACTATTACACCGAGACGGTTTTCGAAGTCCACTCCAGCTACCTCGGTTCGCAGTCCGCGCTTTGTGGCGGTGGCCGTTACGACAACCTGATCAAGGAGCTCGGGGGTTCCGATTTACCGAGTGTCGGTGTTGGCATTGGTGTCGAGCGCACGCTGATGGTGGTGGAGGAAGTGGGGAAGAACCCGCAGGTGCCCGCGCCAGACGTGTTCATCGTGGCGGCCGGAGCCGAAGCATTCGAGGCTTGCCACGCGATGGCCCGTGAGCTTCGTAACGGACGACTCAAGACGCTCATGGACCTGGAGCCGAGGAGCATGAAGGCCCAGCTCCGGCAGGCAGATAAGGCGGGGGTTCGGTTTGCGGCCATTCTGGGCGAGGACGAGATGGCGAAGGGGGTCGTGCAGGTAAGAGACTTGCTAAAGGGTGAGCAGCATGAAGTTCCTAGCGTGGGAGTAGTCGATTGGCTGAAGACGCGTTAAGAGCAAACCGGCTGCTCTTCTTGATTCGCGGCTTGCTGATCGGTTTCATGATCGGCCTGTTCCTGAGCGGTGTCACCGCCTTTCCGCTAACTCAAGAAGTGAATTGGCTGGCCAGCTACATCCACGAAGGCGCCCCGGGAATTGCTGGTTTTATTCTCTGGGTCCAGCACGGCCTCAACGAGACCGCCGAAAGGCATCCCTTCCTCTTTTACGGAACCGACTGGCTCGCCTTCGCCCACATCGTCATCGCGTTCCTCTTCATCGGCCCCTACAAGGACCCCGTCAAGAACATTTGGGTGATCGAGTGGGGCATGATCGCTTGCGTTCTGGTGATCCCGCTTGCGCTTATCTGCGGCCCAATCCGAGGGATTCCGTTCGTCTGGCAGCTCATCGACTGCTCATTCGGAGTCGTCGGCATCGTCCCGCTGATTTTTTGCAGGCGCATGATCAAAGAGTTAGAGGCTCTGCAGGGCTCTTCATCCGTCAGAATCTAAACCGCATGAGCCGCCGATTCATTTTTCGATCCTTCTGGCTCTTGCTGGGCGTCTACTCGGGCGGCGCTGTGGCTCAAATCCCCGATGTCCGCGTCAAGTTCGATCTCACTTTGAGCCTGAGAACCGAAAAGGGCCAGCCGGGGCTCTTGACCGCCTACAACGTGCTCGGCCGGCACAGCACCGTCGGCCTCATCTTTTATCTCGAACCCGGATTCCGCGGCTACGTCTCCCAGAAGCTCCAAAAGTTCTCCGGCGAAGTCGATGAGGAGCCTCTGGAGGAGTACTACATCGAAGACGAGGGGATCTGGCGGGTAGGGAAGCAGTTCATCCCGTTTGGCACTGGCATGATGCTGCGCGAAAGCGTGCTCGGAGCCCGCGCCGACACCAACCTCGTTCTGGAACACTTCCCGATCTCGGTGGCTGTCTTCGATGCGGGAGCCGGCCGTCAAAGGGGGATAAGCGGCCGTATCGGAACTCAATACGGCGTGAGCCTAGCCGCAGGAGCCCACATCGGCATCGCATCCACGGCTCTGACCTATATCCGGCGTCCAGAGGATTCGCCCGGGGTCGGACGCGGTTGGAAGTTCGCGCTGGGTGCCGATTACAGCCGCCGCATGAAGGACCTCATTTTCCGTGCGGAAGGCATCGGTTTCCGCCGAGGGGAAACAGCGCTCGACCAGGACCTCGACGTAGCGGACGTGAGCCTGACATGGCAACGAACGCGCGCGCAATCCATCCTCTTCGGCTGGACACGCATCCTCCCTTCGGGCGGCGACGTCTTTCGGTTGTCAGGTTCTTTCCGCATGTCGAACACAACTCAGCTCGAACCGATCGTTCGCTATCGCAGCCAGCGGCTCTACGACGCAGCAATCGAAGTACGGGTGAGGTTCTAATGGCCAAGAACGTCCTCGGCGGCCCGTCGCTCATCTTTTTGGCCGCCGCTATCGTGTTCTTCGCGATAGGCAACTTTGCGTTGGGCGGCCTGGGGCTAACACTCTGGGTTGCCTTGCTGGTGCTCAAGACCATGCGAGAAACCGCCTCCCGCGCATCCGCCGACCCTCGCGAAGAGATGGATGCCGAGAGCCGCAGCCTCTTCTCCCCCATTCGCCGCCTCACGAATGAAATCGAGGAGGTTGTGGAGCGCAATTCAGATTCGACAGTCATGAAAGTCGTCGGCAAAGAGGCGCTAGACGAGGCCACGCGCATTCACGACCAGGTTGCAAAGGCTCTTGGCGTACGAGACGATCTGAAGCGCTCCCTTCGAGAGCGCAACATGTCCCGAGCAGAAGGGGACAAGCTCCTCGCGAAAGCCGAAGTCGAACAGGACCCCACCGTGAAAGCCACCCTCCTCAGCGCAGTAGAGGCTCGCAAGATGGAGCTGTCGCACTACGCAGTGGTAGAAGAAACAATCGCCAAAATCGACTCCTCCGTGGCGCAGGCAGAAGCCGCCCTCTCTGAAATGAAAGCGCGGCTGTCCACGAAAGCGTCCGGCGAAAAAGCGATGTCCGCAACCGACGACGCCGAGCTGCGAGACACCATCAGCCGCATGAAGACACTGAGCATCAGCTACGATGAAGCCGAGCAACTGATCGCGGGCGACACTCCTTAAAGGACGCTCAGATGCGTTAATCTAAACGCATCCATGCTCCTGCTCTCACTCATCGCCGCTCAAGCCGCTGCGCCCGCCTTCATGCGCAGTCCAGACATCTTCGGCACGCAGGTGGTCTACACCTGCGAGGGAGATCTCTGGATCGGCGACCTCACCACGAGAAAGGCATCCCGGCTCACCAGGGACGTCGGCACGGAAATCGACGCTCGCTTCTCTCCAGACGGCACGATGGTCGCTTATTCAGGCGAACTCGAGGGAATACGGGAACTCTACGTCATGCCCGTCGCCGGCGGAGCGCCGAAGCGGCTGACCTACTTGAACGAGTTCGCGGATATGGTGGACTGGCGGGACTCTGACACGCTGCTGTTTCGCGCGCGCAACTATCCTTCGGCGACCGCGCCAACGCTCTTCACCGTCGATGTTTCCGGCGGCGAGCCCCAAAGGCTGCCGCTCGAATTCGCTTCATGGGGCTCTTTCGGGCCAGACGATCGGCTTGTCTTTAACCGCTTTCAGCGATTCACGAACGCCTGGTTCCGCTACCAAGGCGGCCTGAAGAACCCGCTTTGGATCGCGGACCTGAAGAGCCTGAAGTTCATCAAGATCCATGAAGGGCAGGGGAGCTGCGAGTTTCCGGTCTGGAGCAACGGGCGCGTCTATTTCACCACTTACGAAGGAGGAGAATTCTCTATCGGCTCTGTAAAGCCCGACGGAGGCGACGCGCGACGGGAAACGGAGGCGTCCGATTTCGAGCTGCGGTATCTGCAGAGCGACGGAAAGCGCCTTGTGTATGAGCACGGGCGGGGAATCGACGTGCTCGATCCGGCGGTAGGGAAGCCCGTGCCGGTGGCGTTCGACATGGCCTCCGATTACCTCCACACCCGCCCGTTCATGGTGCCAGCAGAGACTGGCGTGCTATTCGCAAGCGTAGGGCCGACGGGCAAGCGCGTGCTCGTTGAAACACGGGGCCAGATCATTTCGCTTCCGGTGAAGGACGGCGATGCCAGAGTTGCCTTAGCAAAAGACGGCGTGCGCTTCCGTAACCCTGTCTTCTCGCCAGACGGCAAAAAGATGGCGTTCTTCAGCGACGAAACAGGCGAGCAGCAACTCGTCGTGAGCGACGCCGACGGACAGAATCCAAAGCAGCTCACAAATGGCAACCGACGCCAGCTCCGGCGCATCCACTGGGCTCCAGACTCCAAATCAATCGCCTATACGACCAACGACCGTTACATCCGCCTGATCGATCTGAATGGAGCCGAGAAATCGGTCTTTAGAGGCGGCAACTGGAACTGGGATGCCGCCGACTTGAGCTTTTCGCCCGATTCGAAGTGGCTAGCAATCGGCGACATCGACCTTTGGACCGGTGTAACCACGCTTTCCATATACGACATCGCTGCCGCAAAGCTCCACCGGATCGGGACCGGGCAGGTAGACGATTTCTCCGCTCGCTTCAGCCCGGATGGCAAGTGCCTGGCCTTCCTCTCTCGGCGCAACCTGGCCCTCCGTTTCGACGCCATTCAAAACCACATCGACTTGAACAGCGATGTAAAGGCGTACGTGCTGACCCTCGCCAAGGACACACCTTCACCGTTGTTACCCAAAGAAACGGACGAGGGGAGCGAAGAAGCGAAGGAAGAGCCTAAAAAGCCGTTCCAGCTAGATCTCGAGGGCCTCTACAGCCGCTTCGTCGAACTGCCAATTGCCCCATCTAACTTCTCCCAGCTCGAATGGGCGGGAGACCGAGTCGTAGTCCGCGACGGGACCTCGAACGAGCTTCGCTACTTCGATCTCAAGACGCGCAAAGGCGGCCTCCTCGCCGCCGGAGTTCCCAGCTTCGAGGTCTCCGCCGACGGCAAAAAGGTGCTGATCGGCGCGGGGTCGACGTTGCGCGTCATTGATTCCACCGGCGAGAACGACACTCGCGTTGACTATGCAGGACTGCAGCTCCGCATCGATCCCAAGGCGGAATGGAAGCAGATCTACTGGGATGCGTGGCGGCTCACTCGCGACTACTTCTACGTGGCGAACATGCATGGTGCTGACTGGGACGCGATCGGGAAGAAGTATGCCGCCTACCTGCCAAGCGTCCGCTCCCGCGACGAGCTCGACCAGCTCATTCGCTGGCTTCAGGCAGAACTTGCCATCTCCCACTCTTTCTTGGCAACGGGAGACGTCCGCTCCCTCGTCCGCCCCGCCCGTCCATCGTTCCTAGGCGCTGACCTTGAGCCTACGGAGAATGGCTATTACAAGATCAAGAAGATATTCCGAGGTATGGACTTCGCTGCCAACGAACGCTCCCCCTTGGCAGAACCCGGCATAAATGTCAGCGAAGGCGACTACCTCATCGAAGTGGCGGGCCGACCCGCAAGGGCCGGAAGCCCGTGGCGAGAAGCTCTGCTCGGCCGTGCCGGACAACTGGTGGCCCTCAAAGTGAACAACGTGCCTTCGGAAACCGGCGCGCGCACCATTAAGGTGAAGCCGGTCCCGAACGAGACCCGAATGCGCTGGTGGGATTGGGTGGAAGGGCGGAAGCGGTACGTCGATCAAGCTTCCGGTGGCAAGCTCGCCTATGTCTATCTGCGCGCGATGGTGCTAGACGACATGTCCGACTTCATCCGCCAATATTATCCGCAGCGAGGCAAGCAGGGGCTCATCATCGACACCCGCTTCAACACCGGAGGCAACGTCTCAGATCAGATCATTACCGTGCTGAAGCAGAACGGAATGGCCTTCTGGAACCAGCGCAATGCCGACACGCCATGGACTCGGCAAGGCGACTTCTTTCCCGGGCCGATGGCGTGCCTGCAAAACGAGTTCAACTACTCGGACGGCGAAGAGTTTCCGTTCTACTTCCGTGCCATGAAGCTCGGCCCGGTCATCGGCAGGCGCACTCGGGGAGGAGAAGTCGGCTCCGATCCCGGCTGGCCACTCGTCGACGGCGGCGTGATCAACGTGCCCAACTACGGCATGTTCACCGAGAAGGGTTGGGAAATCGAGGGCCGCGGCGTCGAGCCGGACATCGATGTCCTGAGCGACCCCAACGCATGGGCAAGAGGCAAAGACTCGCAGCTCGACAGGGCGATCGCAGAGGTCCTGGAGCAGATTCGAAAGAACCCCTACAAGCGCCCGGTGCAGCCTACAGACCCAGTCTACATAAAGCCCGGAAAGGGCTCCTAAAGTGAAAAGGGTGTTAGATCCGAAGACCTAACACCCTAACACCTGACACCGGTTTCTTACTTGTCGTCTTCCGGAATCTCGATCGTGTCTTCCTCTGCCGCCATATCAGCAAGCGAGGGGAAGTTGAGGGCTCCGAAGGTGTCGTCGAGGTCTCGATCCTCGGCGGCTTCGACAAGCGCCGTGAGCGACTGCTCCGCCCAGCTTGGGCCTCGCTGAACGTCGATGGCGATGTCTCGGTACTGCTTGACGCCGGTTCCTGCGGGGATCAGTCGTCCGATGATGACGTTCTCCTTGAGGCCGATCAGGTAGTCCTTCTTGCCGCGGACAGCCGCTTCCGTGAGGACTCTGGTGGTCTTTTGGAAGGACGCTGCGGAAAGGAACGAGTCGGTGGCGAGCGATGCTTCGGTGATACCGAGCAGGATCCAGGTGGCGGTTGCCTCCTTAGGACTTCGCTCTACGTTCTCGCCCGTGATCGGGTCGACGTAGCGGATCTTGCGACCCTCTTCAAGCAGTTTGCGCACGTTGTCGTTGGCTCGCTGGAATGCGAAGCGGTCCACGATCTGGCCGGGGAGGAACGGCGTGTCGCCGGGCTCCTTGACCTGTCGCTTTCGCAGCATCTGGCGGATGATGACTTCGACGTGCTTGTCGTTGATGTCGACGCCCTGGCTCTTATAGACGCTCTGCAGGTTCTCGACGAAGTAGTCGTAAACCGCGGATGCGCCGGCGAGTTCGAGAACCTCGTGCGGATCGCGGGGACCTTCCGTGAGGGGGTCTCCCTTGATGACGCGCGAGCCCTTTTGGACAGGCAGCTTTCCGAGCGGTGGAACGAGGATCGGATAGTAGATCGCGACCTTCGCGGCTTCTCCTCTTCGGAGCAACGCGATCGTGGCAGTCGTGAGCTTCTGGCCGATCAGCTTCTGCAGACCGTTGTCGTACTCGCCCATTTCGTTCGTCGGCCAATCCTGGACGTCGCCGATGTACGCATCTTTGATCGCCTGGTTGGTGGGAACGGTGGACTCGATGATCACCCATCGGCCGAAGCTGGATGGGGCTACGTCGCGAACGGTTCCGCTGACGGGGCAGATGATCGCCTTACCACGTGGCTGGCGTCGTGCCTCGAAGATTTCTTCGACGCGGACGATACCGGAGGATTCACCCGTCCAGGCATAGAAGAAGGTCTTTCTCGACCGCTCCCATAGCTTTCTGGAGTCGCTGTCCAGCTTGTCGGCGGCCTTTTGCGCGGCCTTGGTCTGGCGTGCGGTCTTCTTCGGCGTTGGGTCGATGGCGGCGGGGTCTTCCTGGTTGATGACGAGCGGAGCGTCGGCACCCTTGAAGAAGCCTTTGACGATCGACTCCTGGCTCTCAAGGAGCTTGGTGGGGTCGAACTGCTTCAGATCGGTGTCGGTGGCCGTCGCGAAGTCCTCCATGAACTGGCGGATGAACTTACCGGTCTTGTACTGGTTCGTTCGAGCGATGGTGGCCGAGCCGGCAACACCACCCGTGTGGAACGTTCGCATCGTGAGCTGCGTTCCGGGTTCACCGATCGACTGGGCGGCGATGATTCCGACCGAGAGGCCGACTTCAACGACCTTGCCGGTTGAAAGGTCAGATCCGTAGCACATCGCGCAGATGCCCTGTTCCAGCTCGCAGGTGAGCGGGCTTCGGATGAGGACGCTGAGCTGGCCGTGGTCGTCGGCGTCGAAACCAAAGCCTCGATACTTCTCGAACAGGGCGTTGCGCTCCTCGTCGGTTTCGAGTCCGGCTAGCTCCTTGTAGTACTTGACCTCGATGCCCGCGATGACCTTGGCGGCGTCCTTGCTGATCGCCTCCTGGTATCCGGTGAGCTGCTCGCCAGTCTCAGGGTGGGTGACCACGGTGAGCGCGACGCGGCCGAAGATTCGGTCGCTGATCGGCTCGATGGCCTCGCCTTGGTCCACGATTCGGTGGGCAAGGATGCCGTCGGTCGTTCCGCAGTCCGGCGACTTGACGATAACGTCCTGGGCGACGTCGCAGAGACGTCGCGTCAGGTAGCCGGCGTCAGCCGTTCGAAGAGCGGTGTCGGCCAGACCCTTACGTGCACCGTGGGTGGTGACGAAGTATTCGAGCATGTTAAGACCCTTGTGGAAGGAACTCTTAACGGGAAGCTCATAGATAACTTCGTTGAACTGGTTGAACATGAGGCCGCGCATTCCGGCAAGCTGCGCGAGCTGCTTGACCGAACCACGAGCACCGGAGACGGTGATGATGGACAGCGGGTTGAGCTGTTGCATGCCATCGACGATCTCTTTACCGATCTGGTCGTACGCACGCGTCCACAGGTTGATGAGCTGTTGCGTCATCTCGTTGTAGGTCATGGCGCCGCGTCGGAAGTAGCGGGTGATGTCGTTCGACTGATCGTCCGCGTCCTTCAGGATCTCTTCGCGCTTCTCGGGGGGATCCATGTCCGTGATGGCAATCGAGAGGCCGTATCGGGTGGCCCACTTGAACCCGAGATCCTTCAGATCGTCGAGCAGTTTGATGGTCGCGCCGATTCCGCAGCGTCGATGGCACTCGAGAATGATTTCGGAGTGCATCTTCTTGCCGAGCTCTACCTTCAGGAACTCGTCGGAGTTTCTGAGCGGATAGGGCAGGATGGCGTTCATCACAAGCTGGCCGGGAGTGCAGGTCGCGATAATCGACTCGTACTCCATCTCGTAAGGCACTAGCTCTTCGAACTCGTCCTCGTCGTCGGTCTTGGTCAGAACCTTGTGATATTCCTGGCCCGTTACAGGGTCGCGGAAATCGACGGTGGCGTCCTCTCGGAAGAGGGGCCGCTGGATGCGAACCTTGACCGGCCCGTTGACGTTGATACGGTTCTCGGTGATTGGATGCTCGAGGTGATAGAACACCTCGTCTGGACCGCCGTAGACCTTCGGAGCCGGGTTCTTCTTCGGGTCTTCCTTGAACTTCCGCTCGATCTCTTCCAGCTTCTCGCGCGCCGCGTTCTCAACGAACGTGAGGGAGTAGTTGCCGAGGATGATGTCCTGCACCGGGGCGCAGGTCGGTCGTCCGTCAGCGGGTGAGAAGAGGTTCTGCGTGGAGAGCATCAACACACGCGCTTCAGCCTGCGCTTCGGTGCTCAGCGGGATGTGCACGGCCATCTGGTCGCCGTCGAAGTCCGCGTTGTAGGCGTGACAGACGAGCGGGTGGACCTGGATCGCCTTTCCGTCGACAAGGATCGGCTCGAAAGCCTGGATACCGAGTCGGTGGAGGGTAGGCGCACGGTTGAGGAGAATCGGGTGCTCGCGGATGACTTCCTCGAGGCCGTCCCAGACCGCCGGGTGCATCCGGTCGATCATGCGCTTGGCCGTCTTGATGTTCTGCGTGATCTTCTTTTCGACCAGCGACTTCATGACGAACGGCTTGAACAGCTCCAGCGCCATCTCCTTGGGGAGACCGGCTTGGTGGAGCTTGAGGTGAGGGCCGACGACGATAACGGATCGTCCGGAGTAGTCGACGCGCTTTCCGAGCAGGTTCTTTCGGAAACGGCCTTCCTTACCCTTGAGCATGTCGCTCAGGGACTTGAGAGGTCGCGAGTTTGAGCCTACGACGGGTCGAGCACGTCGGCCATTGTCGATCAAGGCATCCACGGCTTCTTGGAGAAGTCGCTTTTCGTGGTTGATGATCGATTCCGGCGCGTGGATCTCGATGATCTTCTTCAACCGGTTGTTGCGGTTGATGATGCGTCGGTAGAGGTCGTTGAGGTCGGACGTTGCGAACCGGCCACCATCGAGCTGGACCATTGGTCTCAGTTCGGGGGAGATGACGGGAACGGTGTCCAGGATCATCCACTCTGGCCGCGATCTCGAAGAGATGAGGGCCTCGGTGATTTCCAGCCGTTTGATGGCGCGAGCGCGTCGCTGGCTGGTGGTCATGATGATCTCCTGTCGGAGCTCACGGGCCAGTCGATCGAGGTCGACGCGGACGAGTAGCTCCTTGATCGCCTCGGCGCCGATATTGGCGCGAACGAGGCTGCGGAGGTCGTGTCCGAGGCGGTTTCCAACGCTGTCGAGCAGCTTGGAGACGGCGCGGTACTTGTCCTCGTCGATGAGCTGGTTTCGCTCGAGCTTACCGAGGATGTCGACGGCGATGTCCATGTCCTTCAGTCGATCGTCGGCGTCGCGGTATTCGGCGCGGATTCGATCGTTGACGGCCTTGGCCCGCTCTCGAGCGAACATCTCGTCGTACTCGTCGCGGTTGTTGTTAAGGTCTTCCGCGAAACGGCTGAAGGACTCTTCTTCCAGCTCTCGCATCTGCAGCTGCAGGTGCGCCTTCTCGGCTTCGACGGCGACTCGAACATCCGGGAGTAGGTCCTGGATCTTTTCGCTGTCGATGTCGATGATGATGAAGCTGGCGAAGTAGATGACCTTCTCGAGCAGTCTCGGTGAGATGTCGAGGATCAGGGAGAGCGGGGAGGGGACGCCCTTCAGGTACCAGATGTGGCAAACGGGAGCGGCCAACTCGACGTGGCCCATTCTCTCGCGGCGCACCTTGCTTCGGGTGACCTCGACTCCGCATCGCTCGCAAGTGATGCCCTTGTATTTGATTTTCTTGTAGCGGCCGCAGGCGCATTCCCAGTCCTTGACGGGACCGAAGATGCGCTCGCAGAAGAGCCCGTCACGCTCTGGCTTGAACGTACGGTAGTTGATGGTTTCCGGCTTTTTGACTTCGCCGTGGGACCAGGAGAGGATGTCCTCACCACTGGCAATGCCGATCTTGATCTTGTCGAAAAGGCTGACGTCTGGCATGGGGTTCAATTTTTCTTCCCCCAAACGAACCGAAAACGTCGTATATTGAATTGAGACAGAGTGTTTCGGGAGAAAGATGGATGGGATATGGACGTCATTGTCACCCCATTCACCCATTCACCCCGACACCCCGTTCCTCGGTCAAAAGGGGACGGTTCGGGTGGGGAAGTTACGCGCGAACAGCTAGTCTACCTGTGCGACGCGCTTTTTTTGCGCCTTCTGTCCTCATTTTTAGCACCTTTTAGAAGATCGTCCAGGGCCAGCCCTCATCGGACAAACTATCTTCTCCGCAGCCCGGAATGGAGTCAAGTTGAAGGGAGATTTCGATCAACTTGCCTGCCTTGAAGATGTACATGTTCCTCAGAACCTTGCCGGGCACGATCTTCTTGTACATGATGCTCGTGAACTCGTTCGTCTTAAGCGATTTGAGTGGCTTGCCAAGTTTCGAAGTGACTCCCGCCTGACTCATCCCAATGCGGATACCGTGCGAAGTCGAGATACGGAATGGGTGCTCCAACACCTCTTGGTAGGCGTCACCTTTCCTTCCAAATCTCTTCATATCGAATCCCATGCCGCTCAGAAGTCGGCGATCCTTCGTGAGCCGAATGGATCGGTGCGACCCATCACAGTCCCACCCCTTGTGAGCAAAGTAGCCGCTTGTGTTGTCGTGCCAGGCAACGTTGACGGCCTTTGACGATTCGAGGGAGAATCCCGCCATTCCGACCGTCATATTCTTTGGCCAGGCAGTCGTGAAAAAGAGAACGAGGAGCATCGACATGGCAATTGACGTTAGAAGCTATTCGGAAGGAATTCCCGCGGATTTGTTTAGTTTCCTTAAGTTTTGGCAAATGGCAGTGCCTGCAGCAGGTCTCCTTGCGCCACTTGAGCACATTGTACGACAGCACATTGGCTGCTAGTAAGCTTCCCCGATGGCTACCCTCACGGGACTAGACGCGCTCGCTCGAAACGACTTTGCCGCCTTGCGGGGCAAATCCCTCGCCGTAGTCTGCAACCAGGCTTCGATTGCGAACGACTTCAGCCATATTCTCGAGCTTCTCCTCCCCTTACATCGAAGCGGCTTCCTAACCATCACCAAAGTCTTCGGCCCCCAGCACGGCCTCTTCGGCCACACGCAAGACAACATGATCGAATGGGAAGGGACGATGGACGCACGGATCGGCCTGCGGATATATAGCCTCTACGGCGAACATCGAGAGCCAAGCGGCCAGATGCTACGGGACGTCGACCTCCTCCTCATCGACCTTCCTGATGTCGGCTCCCGCTACTACACCTTCATCTGGACGATGGCCGGCTGCCTCCGAAAGTGCGCCGAGCTCGGCATTCCCGCAACAGTCCTCGATCGCCCAAACCCCATCGGCGGGCAAGTAGAAGGCACCGTGCTCGATCCAGGATTCGCCAGCTTCGTGGGCCTCCACCCACTTCCGATGCGACACGCCATGACGGTCGGCGAAGTGGCGACCTACCTTCGCCAAAACTTCCTTCCTTCACTCGAGCTCGAAGTTGTGCCAATGACCGGCTGGTCGAGAAGCGACTACTTCGACGACACAGGTCTCCCCTGGGCAATGCCCTCCCCAAACATGCCCACCGTCGACACCGCCGTCATCTACCCCGGCGGCTGTCTCCTGGAAGGCACAAACCTCAGCGAGGGTCGCGGCACGACGCGCCCCTTCGAAACCTTCGGTGCCCCATGGCTCGATGGTTGGAAGCTCGCTTCTTCCCTAAACGCACTCGGCTTAAAAGGGTGCCACTTCCGCCCAATCCAATTTCAGCCAACGTTCCAGAAGCACGCTGGCCAACTCTGCGAGGGTGCCTTCCTCCACGTGACCGACCGGAGCACCTTTGAACCCGTCATCACATACGTCGCCATCATGCAGCAGGCAATCCAACAAGGCCGCTTCGAGTGGAAGCAGCCTCCTTACGAATATGAAACCGTGAAGCTGCCCATCGACATCTTGAGCGGAAATTCCTGGCTGCGCGGGGCAATCGAGGGACAGGAACCGCTTACAAGCATTCGCGAGCGCTTCATCGAAGAATGCTCCATCTTCGAATCCAAGCGTCAGGCCGCTTTGCTGTACTGAGCGGTCCGATGCCAGACTAAGGAATGCTCATCCAAGAGCGAATCGACGAGGTCTACCGGGCGGAGTCGAGGCGCGTGTTCGCCACCCTCGTGCGATTGCTCGGAGACTTCGACCTCGCCGAGGACGCCCTCCACGACGCCTTCACCGCCGCCCTCGAACAATGGCAGCGAGACGGGATCCCATCCAACCCTCGCGCCTGGCTCGTCTCCACCGCCCGATTCAAGGGCATCGACACCATCCGCCGCAAAGCCCGGAACGCTCCCCTCACGGAAGCTAACGAACAAGCCGTTCTGCCGGACCAGGAGATCGAGGACGTCCAGGACGACCAGCTGCGGCTCATCTTCACCTGCTGCCACCCCGCCCTCTCACCAGAAGCCAGAGTCGCCCTAACCCTGAGAGAAGTCTGCGGACTCACCACCGAAGAGATCGCAAGAGCTTTTCTAACTCCACCCGCCACGCTCGCCCAAAGGATCGTAAGGGCAAAAGCCAAGATACGCGACGCCCGCATCCCCTACAGGGTCCCCTCCACCGAAGATCTCCCCGACAGGATTGACGCCGTCCTACAGGTCATCTACCTCGTCTTTACCGAGGGCTACTCAGCTTCCTCCGGCGAATCCCTCACAAGGTCCGACCTCTCCGGTGAAGCGATCCGACTGGGCCGCCTCCTCCTGGAACTCCTCCCCGACTCCGAAGTAGCCGGCCTCCTCGCCCTCATGCTCCTCCAGGAATCCCGCAGAAAAGCCAGAACAAACGAATCGGGTGACCTGATCCTCCTACAAGACCAGGACCGGAAATTGTGGGATAACGGTTGCATCGAAGAAGGAAAGCAACTCGTCCAGCGCGCCCTCACGTCGCAGCAATTCGGCTCCTACACCCTCCAAGCCGCCATCGCCGCCGTTCACGCCGACGCTCCAAGCGTAGAAGCCACCGACTGGACGCAGATCGTCGCCCTTTACGATGTGCTCCTACAAGCCGACCCCTCCCCAATCGTCGAGCTCAACCGCGCAGTAGCCGTAGCCATGCGCGACGGACCTGAAACCGGGCTCCGGCTCATCGAGAACATCCTCCAAGCCGGAGAGCTCACGGACTATCACCTGGCCCACTCCGCAAAGGCCGAGTTGCTCCGCCGGCTAGGAAAAACCAGCGAAGCAAGAACGGCCTATGAGAAGGCGTTGGAGCTCACGACGCAAGAGCCGGAGCGCCGATTCCTGCAGCGGCGTTTAGCGGCTCTAGGTACGGAATCTCCTTCACTGGCCTAATCTCGATCGTGCCCCACTCGGCCACCGGGTGCTCAGCCGCGACCGCGATCGCTTCGTCCAGGTCCCGCGCCTGGAAAAGCAGATACCCCGCAAGCTGCTCGCGAGTCTCCGCAAACGGCCCATCCGTCACCAGCCGCTTACCCTGCCGAAGTCGAACGCTTGTCGCGGTCGCAGTCGGCTGCAGGATCCCGCCCGCAAGGAACTGCCCCTTCTCCGCCAGCCGCTCCGCCAGCCCTCCGCACTTCTCGTCCATGGTCGTCGGAGAAGGCGGCGGAGTCTTTTCGTCCAGATACACGAGCAGAAGGTAGTTCATGGCTGCCTGAAGATTAGCTCCTTCACACGACCGTCGCGCAACCAAAGCCCGCCCCAGAAGAGCACTGCAAAGGCAAGCGAGAAGAAGATCGAGAAAAGGTCGCTCCCCGCCCGCACATGAGTGGCGATCGCGCCACCAAGATAACCGGTAAGCAAGATCGCCCCGATCACCGCCGTTCGCGGAATCGCATAAAGAAGCGTGCAGATCAGTAGAATGACGCCGAGCACGGGAGCGAGCTGCGAGTTCCAGCCGAGCTTAGCCATCCCTTCCACGACGGGAGCAGGCGCCGGCGTAACCAGCTTCATCCCCGCGTCCATGAGAAGAAACAACACCGAAATCCCGCTCAAGATGAACCCCGCCCATGGCCGCCGGGCAGTTCGTGTCAAAGAAAGTGCGCTTGCATGCATGTCGTCCCTCCTTATGCTGTGCAGAGCGCCATCTCGCTCATCGCCTTCGCCATTTCCTCGGGACTGACCTCCCGAACTGTCGTCGCAATCGACCACTTATGCCCAAACGGGTCGGTCACCATCCCATACCGATCACCCCAGAACATCTCGTCCACTGGCATCACCACCTCGCATCCCGCTTCGACCGCTCGCTGAAATACCGCGTCGCAGTCGCTGACCTGAAGATGCATGGTCACCGGGCTGCCTCCCAATGCCTGAGGGCTCGTCCCTCCGCACTCCGGAAACTCGTCGACAAGATAGAGGCTCGACCCCCCAATCTTCAGCGCCCCATGCATCAGCCGCCCATCAGGCGTCTGCAGCACACAGAGCGCCTCCGCGCCAAAAGCCGTCTGGTAGAACTCCACCGCGTCGATGGCGTTGCGACAGGCGAGATGAGGAATGAGAGTTGTCTGATTCGTTTGCATTTGATCGTTCTCCTCGGCCACGTTTGCAGCCTTGTATGGAGTGGTCGAACAACCAAAAGCGAAATCGACAGGCATTTCCAAAAAGCTAATATCTCGCCGTCTTCTGCCGCTTGAACCGCCGCTTCTCAACCCCAAGATGCCCGTCGCTGGTCCCGAGCAGCTTCCGCATCGCCTGAATCTCGTCGCGAATCCCCGCCGCCTTCTCGAACTCCATCGCCTTTGCCAGATCCTTCATATCCCGCTCCAGACTCGAAATCAGAATCGGAATGTCCTCGATGCGAATCGGCTGCCCATCCTTACCAAGCTTCTCGTACGTCGCATCCGAATACTGCGCCGCCATATCCTGCACCGCCTCGTAAGCCCGAACCGTCTCGCGCACCACCTTATTAATCGTCACCGGCTCCACGCCCCGCTCCTTGTTATAAGCGAGCTGAACTTCGCGGCGACGAGCCGTTTCCGCTAGGGCGCGCTCCATGGACCCGGTGATCACATCGGCATACATAATCACCCGCCCCTTCACATTTCTTGCCGCGCGTCCAATGGTTTGAATGAGGGAAGTGTCAGACCGCAGAAAACCCTCCTTATCCGCGTCGAGAATAGCCACGAGAGTCACTTCCGGAAGGTCCAGGCCTTCACGAAGCAGGTTCACGCCGATGACCACGTCATACACCCCCAACCGCAAGTCGCGAAGAATCTCCGGCCGTTCCAGCGAGTGCACGTTGGAGTGGATATATTGCACTTTGACCCCTAAATCTGCCAGATAACCGCTCAGGTCCTCCGCCATCTTCTTGGTCAACGTGGTCACCAGCGTGCGCTCCCCTCGCTCAACCCGAAGCTGAATCTCGTGCATCAGATCATCGATCTGTCCCTTCGTCGGACGGATGTCGATCTCTGGGTCGATGATGTACGTCGGTCGAATAATCTGCTGCACAACCTGCGCCTGAGTCTCGTTCTCAAACGGTCCTGGCGTCGCACTCACGTAGATCATCTGAGGCACCCGCTCCAGGTACTCCTCGAACTTCAGCGGCCGGTTATCGAGAGCGCTGGGCAGGCGGAAACCATAGTCGACGAGCACCGACTTCCGCTGCTGGTCCCCGTTGTACATCGCCCGAATCTGCGGCAGCGTCTGGTGGCTCTCGTCCACAAACACGATCGCATCGCTCGGCAGAAAGTCGAGCAGCGTGTAGGGCGCAGTCCCAGGAGCTCGCCCGTCGAAATAGCGCGAGTAGTTCTCGATCCCATTGCAGAACCCGACCTCCTTCATCATTTCGAGATCGAATTCCGTTCTCTGACGCAACCGCTGCGCCTCCAGCAGCCGGCCCTGAGACTCGAAGTAAGCGACCTGCGCCTCCATCTCTGCCCGGATTTGGTCCATGACCGAATCCATCTTCTCCCACGGCGTCACATAGTGAGTGGCAGGGAAGACCGATATCTTCGTCGGCTCGTCGAGGACCTCACCCGTCAACGGGTCAAACAACCGGATCCGCTCGACCTGATCGCCAAAGAACTCCACCCGCGTAACGATTTCCTCATCCTTCGGCTGAATCTCCAGCGTGTCCCCACGAACCCGGAACGTGCCCCGCTCCAGAACCAGCTCGTTCCGCGTGAACTGCATCTGAACGAGCTTCGCGATCGCCATGTCCAGGTCGAACTCTGCCCCCGTCTCAAACGTAATCACCGCCTCCGCATACTCGCTCGGCGATCCCAAACCATAGATGCATGACACCGACGCCACGACAATCACATCACGCCTTTCGAGCAGAGATTGCGTAGCCGAGTGCCGCAGCCGCTCGATCTCGTCGTTGGTCGAGGAATCCTTCTCGATATACAGGTCGGCGGATGGCACATACGCCTCCGGCTGGTAGTAGTCGTAGTAGCTGATGAAGTACTGAACCGAGTTCTCCGCGAAGAACGCCCGGAACTCCTGGCAAAGCTGCGCCGCAAGCGTCTTGTTGTGTGCGATGATCAGCGCCGGACGCTGCGACTCCTGGATCACCGAAGCCATCGTGAAGGTCTTTCCCGTTCCCGTCGCACCCATCAGAGTCTGGTAGCGAAAGCCCGCATCGAGCCCTTCCGTTAGCTCCTTGATCGCCTGAGCCTGGTCCCCCTTCGGCTCGAAATCCCGAGAAATCTCGAAGGGCTGGTCGTACTTCACGATAGCCATGTGTCTACTGATTATACGCCGCCTTCAAGCAGCAGCGACGGCGTACTGGGCTGAGAAATCAAGTGTATTTACCAGGGTGCGTCTACTTGTTTTAGCGTTGAACTGTGTCTACTATAGAAATGTCTACTAAACAGACTCACGGAAAGAGCTTTGTGATTCAGGAGGAACGAAAAAATGTCATTGGTATGTCAGACACCTAGCGACTTGGAGAGGGAGCGGGAGATCGAGCGAGTAACGGAGAAATTGCATCAATTGCGAGAGGAGTATCGGACGTCCTTCGCATGCTATACAGCCACCTTGTGCCTCGGAGCGATCCTGTTGCTCCACGGGATGTCGGGCTGGCACTCCGCCCTGCTCCCACTGTACGTGCTCCCGGTATGGGTCGCTACCCACTTTGACGGTCTTCGTTCCGGAGCCATCCTCGTCGGCCTATGTGCCGGAGCCGCCAGCTTCTTCCATTGGAAGACCGGCAACGCGAACACCATCGCAGAAGTCATTTTCTCTGCCCTCCTCAGCAGCCTCACGTTCGGTGTGATGCTCGTCGTGATGGGCTGGATGCGCAGCCTTGTCAATGAGAACAAGGAACTCGCCCAACGCGATCCCCTCACGGGCCTGCTCAATCGCCGAGCCCTGACCGATCTCGCGACCAGGGCGATCGGCCGCTGCCTTCGCGACAATCAGCCCCTGATCGTAGTCGCCATCGACTGTGACGGATTCAAGCAGCTCAACGACACCCATGGCCACAAGGCCGGCGATCACGTCCTCCGCATCCTCGCCGGCGTGCTCGACAAGCAGACGCGCGATACAGACATGGTCGCAAGAACCGGCGGAGACGAGTTCTTGATCGTTCTCAGGGGCGTCGAAGCTCCCGTCGCCAAACAGATTCTTCAGCGAATCGAAAGCGAGTTCGAGCACGCGGTGCGGGTGGCCGGCTACGAGTGCTCCGTCAGCATGGGAATGGCTGTCATGGAAGAGGAGAGCGCCACCATCGAGAGTCTCATCGACAGCGCCGACCAGGCCATGTACGTGGGCAAAGAGCGGAAGAAGTCGAAGGCGTATCTGAACTAAGCTTGCCTTCTTTTGTGGAACGCTACAATAAGAAGGTGACGAACTGGCTCTATAACTCGAAGGGACGGCCAATTGCGTTCAAGGATGGTCGAAATGTCTTCTCCCGCAAGGGCAAGTTCCTGGGCCAGATCGAAGGGGAAGACGTCTGGAATGGCCGCTATTTCGCCACGATAGTCGATGGTGACACGATCCTCTGTAAGCTCGAGCCTCCCGGAGAACCTCGAAGTGCCCCCGCCCCTCCAGGAGCGCCGCTAACTCCGGGCTTACCCAGCGACCGAGCCGGAAAGACATTGAGAGGCGGCTATCGAGACTTAAGCCTCTAACAGTCACAGACTCCCAGAATCCTAGACCCCTCGACCCCTCGACCCCTTCAGTCCGACAGGTCCGACCCCAGCGTGCCCTTTCGAGCATCAACAGACAAATCCTTTGCCCCAAGCCAGCGATCAAGCGCCCGCCCGAACACAAACCCAGTCACGCTGAACAACGCCACCACAACCAGCGCCCATTCGCTCATACGTGTGCTTCCGCTGAAATACATGATCGCCGCCGCGATGATCGCGGTCAAAACCGTCAGCGCCCCAACGAGACCGTTCCGGTCGATATTGGTAGCCCGAACAAAAAGCAGTCCCAGGCCGGTAACGCCAACGAATGCGACAAAGATTGCAGTGAGCGTATACCAGGTGGAATTGGCAGCCATGATGCATTAGGCGATCTAAAGGTGTAGCAGTTCCACCACTCGTAGTGCCTCCATCCGTGGAGGCATCTCCTCCGATCTTGGATTACTACGAAGACTACACGCGCCCATCAGGGCCCTCGTGCGGACCTAACAGCACAGTGCGAGGCAATTGCTCTCATATTGGCCGCTTAAACAAGACGCTGATCCAAGCCCACGTGGCTGTGCTCGACACTGCTTCCCATCCTTCTAAGCCGAGCTTATTCAGCTCCGAGTCTATGGAGCGACCCCTTAGAATGATGTGCCTGTATTCCCACTTCTGCATGAGAGGATTCTAGCCGCAACCCCTCAGGCTCCCCGGCCTCACGGAGTCGCATACCAATACACCGTCTGCCGATTGTCGAACAACGCGAGGCCGCCTTTGGACACGAAGACCTTCCAGCCATCGTTCGCCTGCTTCGGCCGGAACTGCCACAACGCCTCGCCCTTCCGAGAAACCGCCATGACGCCAGGCTCGGCAGAGAAGTAGCAGGTCGGCCCGTCGAAGGCACCGTAAAACATTTGCTCACAACCGTAAGGCAGAACCGCTCCCTCGATCGGCTGGCCCCCGGAGGTATAAACGCCGATCCGCCCCCTCACGCTAGGATCGTTGTAGTCTCTCAGCTTGTAGACCAGCAGCTCCCCAGAGGGTGCCTGCGTCATCTCATCAAAACCTATCCCTAGCCAGTCGAGATTCGGCCATCGCTCGAGCGTGGTGATCACTTTGCCGCTCTCGTCGAACAGCCGCGACCTGGCCCAGCGCCATTCCGGCTTGCCTTCCGCCAAAGGAGGGCCACCCTTCTCATTGCTGGACTCGCCTTTCCTGAGCCGTTGGCCTGTCGGAGAAAACAGGAGGTAAGTGAAGCCCGGATAGTCCGTGACATAGAGGTTGCCGGATCGAGTGAGCTCCAGCCGATTCACTTCTGGGGGAGTCTTCGTTAAATCCTTCGGGAGCGGTCGTGCGATGAACGTAAGCTTCTTGGCGGGATCATAGGCATAGACCTGAGCGGTATTTGCATCGAGCGCAAACACGTTGCCCTTAGGATCCACTTGGACATCCGCGATCCTCGTTAGGCCGGTCGTGCCGGTTCCTCCAATCGTTGCGACCACCTTCCCACTCGAGTTCAGCCGATAAATCCCGTAGAAATCGCAGACCCACAGCACGCCGCTCTCATCTACACGCAGGTCTTGGATGCGATCGAGAGCTTTTCCTTGAGCGTTCACGGCATGGCGCGTCGCCGTCTTCTTCCCCGTGGCATCCGTCGACACCAGAGCCGATTCCGCGCTAAAGTCCAACACGACGAACCCCTTGCCGCTGCTCCGTACTCCCGTTGAATAGAGCGGCTCGTCGGCCCCCCAGTGCTTCTTGAAGTCAATGTTCTTCAGGAACTTCCCCTGATGCGAAAAGAACATGAGCTTCCGGGCAATGTTGTCGAGCACTACCACGTTCCCCTGTGAGTCGATGGTGATGTCCTCTGGACTGAGCATCTCCTCCGGCTTGCCGCCATATCCGCCGCCCGTTTCGATCATCCACAGGGTCTTGCCAGCCGCATTGCGCCTTGTGAGAATATCGGAGCTGGTGTACTCAAACTGCTCGGTAGACAGCATGGCAAAGCTGCCGTCCGGATATCCCGCAAGAGCGTCGACGGTGCCGACTTTCTCCAGTTTCAAAGGTGTAAGCTTGCCCGTATCCACATCGACCCTCCACGCCTGCGACTTAGCATTCCGGCCATTGTCACTCGCTACAACGACAAGGCTCTTTCCAGCCACGGTGGTCCTGATGTGCCTATATTCCGCTTTCAGGGTCACTGGAATAGGGAGCTTGCGCACAGTCTTTCCACTCCGCGAGAGAATGTGAATCAAGGGCTTTGGCGAGTCTTCCAACACCGCGAGGCGTGACTTGGGAAGAAGCTGAAAGTTCTCTATCGATTTGAACTGCTGCGGCTTTCCGGTTGGGATGCGGAACGATCCGGTGAGTCGAAGCTGCACGTCCCGAAAGGAAGCTTTGGGTGCGACGGGCTTTGCATGCGGAACGCGCCCGATCTCCTTCACCTCACCCACGGCAGACACTTGGTACGTCGCATCCACGTTCTCTGTCGGCAGCCAGACTTGAAAGCGATTCTTTGAGGTTCCTAGAATGCCCCCGCTCTTCCGAAACTCCCTTTCGAAGGCCCACTTCGCCTGCTCCTCCTTGGGTGGAATGACGTGTTTCACGAGCTTCCAAACCGGCTTGGCGTTTTCGTCGATCAGCGTAAATTTCACCCCCCGCTCTGTATCGAAGGTCCACCAGCTAACCAGGTCGTAAGGTGTGCCGGGCACGGCCCTTGCCTCCAACTCGGTCCTCGTTGTTTCAGGCTCGAGTTTCTTAGGGTTGAAGGCTTTAACCAGCTTCCCCGAGCTGATCCCATACCAGCGCCACTCCTCGTCCAGCCGAACAACGAATCGATCCCGGTCCGGATCGAAGATGATCCCCTGCGCATAGGGCGTCGGGCTCCCGTGGATGTACTTCTCCGGCTTCCGCTCGATCTTGTCCATCAGCCGAACGCTGCCATCCTCGTTCAGCATCACGATGTCCAACGTGCCCTCTCTGGTTTTCGAAGCCGAGTAGCCGTAGCCGCCAACAATGCCCGCTTCTGAAACGCCCGCGTCGAAGAGCGTGAACGGCAATTGCTTCGACCACACTTCCTTGCCCCCTTTCTTCAGCACATAAGCTGCCGGCCCCAACTCTCTAGCCGAGTTCGGATTCACCCAGAGAGTCGTTGCGCCGGATTCCGAGGCGTAGGTCTTCGGATTAAGCGGTTCCGGGAAGCGCGACTGCGTAAGGGTTGCAGTCGCTAAAAGCAGAGTGAGGACCATCTACGAAGTTGGACGCGGCCAGGGGCCCGAAACGGAACGCGTACCCACGCTGCGGATCCGGGCCGACCCAGCCACGCTGGGTCCCCACCGAACACCCAACACACTAGACCAGACTCTCAAAACTGGTTGACAAGCGCCGAGTTTCGGCCCGGTTACGTGTGAGCAAGCAAATGCACGTCGAAGAAAACAGTCGACGACATGCATCCCTAAGAATCCTCCGGACTCGGAGGTGACGAGCCCGTGCAATTCATCTTCATGCTCTACGCCCCGTGACGTGTAGCACTCGGCCTTCAACCGAATCAGTTTTGAATGACTACGCCACCGCGGCCAACCACGACTTCCTTGGCTCCGGTCGGAGCCACGTTGACGCCAGACTTGTCGTGCACTGAGACGAAAGCGCCGGTAAAGTGCAGTTCATCACCTCTCCGCTCCATCTTAGGCGGCGTGAGCGCGTTGTAGGCCAGGACCGACACGACGTCTCCAGACTCGCCATCCAGCGTAACCAGTGCACCATTCACGACGAGCGTTGCCGCAAGCGCGGTATTAAAAGTGAGCGTATTGTCGCGGGTGTAGGAAAGCCGCAGGATACGGTCCGCGGTGACGTTGAAAACGAGATTCTGGTCGGTTGATGCGTCTGCCTGGAAAGTTACGTTGCTCGTGCTGGGGGTCGTTGCGTCCCACATCACCATGCTCGCAGTTCGGGCTCCGGTTTGAGAGAAGAGCATGCCGGAGGCGTGGTTGCTGTACGAACCGAGAGAACCCACAATCGACGCGGTGCTGGTTAGCGGCGCGCAGGCGATCAAAGAAGTGCCCCCACCATTTAGTGGGTTCTTCGGGAGGTCGACCGGATATCCGCCCAACTCACACCGCAAGATACGCTGGTCGAACGTCGTTACGTAAAACGCACTGCTGTCGGCGCTCCAATCGATGCTTTCCGGCCTTGAGGTCAGCGTTTCTGGGTACACGACCGTGAGATCTGTCGCTCCAACAAACCGGGCAACGAAGACGCGATAGTCTTCGCCATCAGTCGGGCAGAACGTGAAGTATTTGCCGTCTTTGGACATTTTGGGCATCCGCCACACGTCCACCAGGAAGGAATACTTGAAGAGGCCGGTGCCATTCTTGTTGATTTTGTAAATGCCGCCGCCGCTGCAGAATACGATCCAGTCTTCGTCGATCCAGTCAAAGCCATCGATGGTTTCGCCGGATCCAGCATTAAAGATGCCTGTCTCTACCCCAGACGTGTTCTTGTAAAACAGTTGCGTGTCGCTGCGAGTGAATGCCAGAGCGCTTCGAGGCGAGAGCGCGAGCTTTCCAGCATTGGAAATTACCAGCGTCGTTGAACCTGTAGCGATTGATCGCTTGTAGCCCTTGTTGCCTTGACAATAGTAAAGGAATGCCCCTCCGGAACCGTAATCGAGCGAGGCGAACTCCGTGTTCGTAAGTGAGACAATTTCATTATCATGATCGCCGGCCCCGTCGATTGTGCGCAGGTTGATGCCGTCGAAGGTGTACGCGAGCCGGTCTTCGAGTGGCGTAGGGCTGATGTCGCGCAACGTCACCGTGTTAAAGTCGCCGGCAAGACCGATCACGGATGCGAGGCCGCCGTTACCGTAGGTAGGCGTCTTATTAAGCGTCCCTCGGTAGCTGATAGGCCCCAATTCCGAGGAATCACCGCCAGGGATATCGGTCGACGGTTCCTGGCCGCCACCACCGCACCCTCCGGCAAGAACAAGAAGGCTGAGCGTTGCAACAACAAACGGAACGCGATATCGCATCTGCCACTGTAGCAGGTTTAACTGCTAAGCACGTTGCTTTTGCAAAACCTTCGAAATCCAACGCCCATCGGAACGCGTAGCCACGCTGCGCATCCGGGCCGACCCAGCCACGCTGGGTCACCCACCGAGGATTTGATCCCCACTTCCACTCCAGATGGGAATTCGAAGGCCGTCCCGAATGAGCTAGGCGACAATGCAACCTCCTGCCTTATCACCGTTTCATATTCATAAACTTTTTTCTTCGAGTTGGTTGACAAAACTGTGTTTTGAAACCTATAAAGTGTGGCAACGCAAAAACCCCTCCTCTCCTCCGCCCAACCTAGCCAAAACCAGAAAAAACCCCCCGAAGCTAGGTGCAAGGCTAGCTAGGTGGATAGGTTTGATGCAACTACTCCCATCCCAACCCACAGGGGGGCTCGGTAGTAGTAGCGCCCGTAGGTTCAAAATAAACGTCCCGCCCGTCCCAACCCCTAGAGGGGCTCGGGACCGGGATTTCGGGACGAACCTCAGAGTGGCCCTATTTCGGCAGGTCGAACAAAGCAGAAGGTGACAACGTGACCAACTCCGCAGCCCGCCGAGCCCGCTCCCGAAGCGCATCCGTCGACTCCATGCCGCTCGAAACCACCACGCCCATGCGCCGGTGCTTCCGAGCAACCGGCTTGTTAAAGATCCGAATATCGATCGATGAATCCGCCAACGCCTCCCGAATCCCGCTATACACCGGCGCCTGCGACGACTCGAAATCGGCAAGGATCACTGCACTAGCCGCCGCCCGCCGAAGCTCCAGAGGCGGGATCGGCAGCCCCAGCACCGCCCGCGCATGCAGCTCGAACTCGTTCAAGGGAAAGCAGTTGCCCAAGGTAACCAAGCCCGTATCGTGAGGTCTCGGCGAAAGCTCGGAGAACACCACGCCGTCTGAAGTTAAGAAAAACTCAACGCCCCAAATGCCTGCCCCACCCAAAGCCGACGTGACTTTCCGTGCCATCGCCTGTGCCTCGACAAGCTGCTCAGGCGAAATGGCCGCCGGCGTCCAGCTCTCCTGGTAGTCCCCCCGCTCCTGCCGATGCCCGATCGGCGGACAAAATAGCGTCTCGCCATTCTTCTGAGTCACCGTCAACAGCGTGATCTCGCTCTCAAAGTCGACAAACCCCTCGACAATGACCTCGCCCAGGTCCGCCCGGCTCTTGCTCACCGCATCGTCCCAGGCCCTCCGCAAGTCCTCCTTGCCTCGAACCGTCGATTGCCCCTTGCCGCTGGAGGACATCAGAGGCTTGATAACGCATGGAAGACCCACCACTTCGACAGCGGCAACGAGCTCTTCATAGCTCTTTGCATATCGATAAGGCGCCGTCCGAACGCCAAGCTCGACCGCCGCCAGGTCCCGAATCGCCTTCCGATTCATGGTGAAATTAGCCGCCTTCGCACTTGGCACCACCTGAATCCCCGCGGCCTCATAGTCATAAAACCGCTCCGTCCGAATCGCCTCGATCTCGGGCACGATGATGTCGGGCCGATGCTTCGCCACCACCCGGTCCAGCGCGTCGCCGTCCAACATATGGATCACTTCTCGATAAGGTGTCACCTGCTGAGCCGGCGCGTTGTCGTAGGAATCCACCGCAACGACCTTCTGCCCAAGCCGAGCCATAGCAATGGCAAACTCCTTCCCGAGTTCTCCCGATCCAAGGAGAAGAATGGTCTTCTGCACGGGGAAGAGTATAG
>JBGGMI010000060.1:0-18508 GCA_041288075.1 Fimbriimonas sp. | reverse complement strand
CAGAGCCTGCAGATGGGCTACGCCTCGGCGCTTGCCGTGCTGCTCTTCGTCATTGTTCTCACCCTAACGCTCGTTCAAATGCGCTTCTATGGCAAGCGGGTGGAAGCATGAGAATTGGCATCCGAGCCGCGATCTGGTGCTTGGTCGTCTTAGGCGCGATTTCGATGCTGATCCCGTTCCTTTGGATGGTTTCGACATCGCTTAAGACGGACGCCGACGCGTTCGCATGGCCGCCGCAACTCATCCCGATCCCGCCGAAGTGGTCGAACTATCCGGACGCGCTGCGCATCGCTCCTTTCGGGCGGTTCTTCTTCAACAGTCTCTTCATCAGCGTCGCCGTCACGCTAAGCAGCCTCTTTCTGAATAGCCTCGCAGCTTATGGGTTCGCCAAGTTCCGCTTCCGTGGCCGCAACGCGCTCTTCCTGGGCCTGCTCGCAACCATGATGATCCCGTCGCAGGTCACCATGATCCCCGCGTTCCTGCTCCTCAAGCAGCTAGGCTGGCTCGACAGCTACGCGGGGCTCATCGTCCCGGGAATCGCGGGTGCGTTCGGGGTCTTCTTCCTTCGACAATACATGATCACTTTGCCGGACGAGCTGTTCGATGCTGCCCGAATCGATGGCGCCTCCGAGATGGCAGTGTATTGGCGCATCGTGCTCCCGCTTGCGAAGCCCGCCCTCGCCACCCTCGCGATTTTCACGTTCATGGGCTCGTGGAATGACTTCCTCGGGCCGCTCATCGTGGTGAAGAGCGAAGAGATGAAGACCCTGCCGCTCGCGATCTCGGCTCTTTCGGCGGGCCACTACGTCATGAGCTGGCCGTTGCTGATGGCCGGGGCATGCTTCGTCATTCTCCCCGTGCTCATCATCTACATCCTCGCCCAGCGCTTCTTCGTCGAAGGTATCGCGATGGGCGGAGTGAAAGGATAGCGGATGCTGAACCCTGGTGGGTTCAGCATTTGTGATCGGCTACTTCTCGAAGGTTTCGAGCAGTGCCAGAGTCGCCCAGCACGTCCCATTAAAGGAAGCGAATTGGGACTCGCCGTAAGGGAAGCCGGTGTCGAAGTAGTTGTTGGCCGGAATCGCGCGCTTGTTCACAAACCAGGTGCCATCCGCCTGCTGCGTCCGCAACAGATACTTCACTCCTTGGCTGTACGCAGGGCTCGCGACAGAGAGCCCGCCGCCGAGGCGCAGCGCATAAAGTGCCTCTCCCGTCGCATAGGCATCGCTCGGCATCCCCGGCATCTGCGCCCAGCCGCCGTCGGGCCGCTGTGTAGCAACGAGCTGGTCGGCCGCCTTGTGGCGCTCTTCGCCAGGAGCACCCGACCACTTCAAGCCGAGCAGTCGAAAGGCCATGTCGTCGCCGGTTTTGGGCTCCGCCTTCAACAGCCAACCGCGTGCTCGGTTGATGCGGTCGCTGATCTCCGCAGACTCGGATCGCGGCCCGTAGGTCTGCAGTGCCTTGACCGCCAGCGCGGTGAACGTGAAGAAGCTGGATTGCATCGGCGCGCGGGGCATCGAGAAGGTCCAGGCACCGTCCCGTCCCTGTTGCTTGGCAAGCACCATCGCCATCGCTCCCGAAGCCTCGGTCGGTGGTGCCTGATTCGCTGCCATTCCGGCAAGCAGCCACGTGTCGATGGGCGAGATTTCGTTGATCTCCATTAACGGAATCTGCTTCATCGCCTCGGGATCCTTGAGCGCCTGGGCGTGAAGCGGTCGCATCGCGTTTAAGCCGCCATTGACCCGCGCCTCTTGAATCTTGGCAAGGGCTTGATCGAGCCGCAGGCCGCGAGACCGGGCTCCTCCCAAGACCATGCGCCCGAGCCCCTCATGGTGGCAAGACACACAGTTCGCGCTCCGGCTGAAATTGATCATCGAAGCTTCCAAGACCTTGAGGCTCGAAGCAACCGCCTCACGAGGTGCCCGAACCTTGCCGACGGCTGCAAGCGCCTCGGCCGAAGGATCGCCCAGCAGGGAAGCACTCTCGCTAAACCCCCTGACTCGCGCGCACGCCGCTGCGGTCGCATCCTTTGTATCCGCTCCCGCCTTCACCAGCGCATCCACTACCGCTGGGTAGTCGCCGTAGGAGCTGGCCATGACGAGGGCTGTTCGGTTCGTCTTGTCGCGCAAGTTTGCATCCGCCCCGTTCTCCAATAGGAGCTTTACGAATTCCGCATGACCTGCCTTCGCGGCTTCCATGAGGGGTGTCTGACCGTTCTTGTCGGCGACGTTCACTTTCGCGCCGGCCTCGACAAGCATCTTGCCGGCCATCACATTGCCCGCGCGAGCGGCATAGGAGAGGGCCGTTGCGCCGCCCAAAGTGGTCGCGCTGATATCCGCCTTCCGCTTCAGCAACTCCCCGACGAGCTCGGGATTACCCGAATAGGAAGCCATCATCACGACTGTAATGCCGTCGACCCGCTCCGCGTTCACGTTTGCGCCGCGGGCCATCAACGTCTTGGCGGCTCTCGCATTTCCGGTAAGTGCCGAGAACGTGAGCGGGGTGCCATAGGGGCTCTCCGCATCCGCTTCGGCCCCCGCCGCCAACAGCGCCTCGACCACCTCTTGCTGATGCGAACCTGCCGCGATATGCAGCGGAGTGAACTCCAGGCCGTTGCGAGCCTTCGCATCCGCACCCTTCTTCAGCAGGTCCTGAACCTGCTTCAAGTCGCGATGGTCAATCGCGAGAAACAACTCCTGCCCCAGCCGTCCCTCCGCTCGAACGGGTGGGTCGGTGGTCTTTCTCTTTCCGACCTGCCCTTGTTCAACCGATGCCGCGGCTGCAACCGCCACCCCAAAAACCGCAAGCGCCCAAAGGCAAAAACTCACTTTATTCCTAACCATGCTCTTGTTCCGGACAGCATTGACTGTCGGGGAAATTATAAAGCCAACGGAGAGAAACTAACACCCCCACACCCCTAAAGTCCCGCCGCCACCGGGGAACTCTCAAGCCTTCTCAAAGGAGAGCCCCACAGTGTCCTGCAGCGATATGGCTATGCAGCGGGGAAGTCCGCCTCATTCCTATCGCTATGGATTGATTGTCAGTAAGGCACTTCTGGTTACGGGGCCGATGGTGACTCTTACGTAGGAGCCGGCTTGGGTGTTTACGGAGACTGTATTGACTGTAAAGGTTGATTGAGTCGCGCCTTCTGGGATCAGGACGGAGGAGGGGCAGTTTGCCTTTGTGTTAGAGGTCGAGAGTGTGACCACTACTCCCCCGGCGGGTGCGGGAGCGGTTAGGGTGACGGTTGCTTGGGAGCTCTGGCCGCCTACAACAGTCGATGGGTTGAGGGAGATTGCCTTAACTGTGGGTGCCTGGACTAGCAGCACAACGGTTCGCGTGTAGGTGCCCAGATCGCCGGAGATCGTCACGTTGGTGTCGGTGGCAACTGGGGCGTGGGTGACGTTGAAGGTGGCCGTTGTCTTTCCGGGATTCACTCTTACAGTGGCTGGGACGCCTACTAGAGAGGGGTTGCTGCTGGTCAACTGGACGTCCACCCCGACTGGGGGCGCGCTGGCGAGGGTTACCGTGCCCGTCACTACTGTGGCGGAGCCGCCCGGAACCTTGGTGCGGTTCAGGGTGACGCTTTGCAGATCCAACGGATTGATGGTGAGGGTTGCCTTTCTGGTGAACAATCCAGCGACGGCTGTGAAGTTCACGGTCTTCACGTTGCTCACCGCCTGATGGGTTACGGGTGCTTCAACGAAGGTCTTCCCCGACTCGACGAAGGCGGTCGCTGGCACGCTGGCGAATGCGCTGGAGCTGGACAGATCGATGTTGAGGCCGCTGGGGCCGGTCTTGCCGTTGAGAGTGGCGCGCACTTTGACGGTTGAGGCGGTGCCGCCGTAGACCTCGGTCGGGCTGACAACGAGGCTTGTGAGGTTCGCCTTGGCGACCTTTACGGTCTTGCTCTTGGGCACTCCATCGACGCGGGCGGTGAAGACGACGTTGACGCTGAAGTCGACGCCCTTGGTCGTCACGGTGAACTCGGCGGAGGAGGCTCCGGCTGGGATCACGATACTCGCCGGCGTGACCGCGCTAGCCGAGTCGTCTGAGAGTTCGACGGTCAGACCACCTGCGGGGGCAGGTCCATTCAATGTCACGGTGCCGACGAGATTGTTTCCGCCAGTCACTTGGGTCACGGCGAAGTCTATGTTGAAGATCAGGCCGAAATCGCGAACAAAGACGTCCTGCTTGCCGTTGGCGTCTGCCCCATCCTGGTTCGTTCCATCGCTTTGATAGACCACGAATCGCCCGCTCGCGCTGATCGACGGGCCGTAGGACCAGGGGATTTGATCTGCGGTGACGGCATTCACGTATTCGGTTGTGCCAAGCAGCCGATCACGGATGTACACATCGCCGCGATCGAATCCTTGGTCACCCGGTACCAGGTTGTTGCCTTGGCTTGTAAAGGCGACGAACCGGCCGTCGGCACTGACGGATGGTTGGTAGGAATACCAATCGGAAGGGACCTCATCGCTGCTCATGCTGATGAGCTCCGTCGTGCCTTGCTGGCGGTCTCGCAGAAAGACGTCAAATCCACCTCCATGAGTTGGAGTGATGTCCTGCATGTTGGAGCGGAAGGCAACGAACCGGCCATCGGCGCTAATAGATGGAGCTTCTGCGCCCGCGAGCCCGGTGCCTTGTACTTCGGCCGACGAGACGCTCACCATCTCCGTTTGCCCCGTCAGACGATCCCAAATGAAAATATCTTCGTAGCCATTCGTGTCGCTAGGCACGAGATTGTTTGCAGTGCTCGAAAACGCGACGAATCGGCCATCTGCGCTCATGGCTGGATAACTTGAATGGTTGTTGCCGTTGCCGCCGCTGATTCCATTGCTGGCTCGCCAGATTTGAGCCGTCTGCCGGTCCTTGATGTACACGTCGGCCCAGCCGGTGTCGTCGGTGAGTAGGGGCTTGCCCGAGGCGAAGGTCACGTATCGGCCGTCCGCGCTAATCGTCGCGCCCTCCGAATATCCGCCGATATCGGTTGGAGAGACACTGATGCGTTCGATCGCTCCGCTTAAGCGGTCCTTTACAAAGATGTCCCACTCGGAGCCATCGGTTGGCGTTAGATTCGAAGCAAAGCTGTCGAAGGCCACGTAGCGTCCATCGTAGCTGAGGGATGGATGCTTGGAACCGCTGTTTGCCTCAAGGCCCGTGTCGGAGACGCTCACGCGCTCGATTGCGCCCGTGACGAGGTCTTTCACAAAGACATCGCTGCTGTTATTGGTGTCGCCGGGCACGAGGTCGCTAGCATTGCTGGCGAAGGCGACATACCGCCCATTGCCGCTGATGGTAGCTTCGAAAGAATCGTTGTTCGCGAAACCGCCCCCGGCCGAGGCGCTGACTCTTTTGATGGTTCCAGCGGAGTAGATGAAGCCGACGCAAAGAAGAGCGCCGCACGCGACGGCGGTGAGAGCGAGTAGTTTTTTCTTGAGCACGAGGAAACCTGTGCCTAAGAGTGTACGTGCATTCTTGCGATCTGCCAAGTAGCTTGGGCTACCTGGCAGACGAGGGAGAGCTAGGCGTAGTAGACGCCGTCGAGGGCGGACCACATGGCGGCACTGACGATGGAGCAGGCGGTTTTGCAGCGGCTGAACTCTGCGTCGGACATGTTGCCGACCTTCTTGGCCAGGTCCTCGACCTCGTGGACGTCGTCGGCATGGACGACAAAGTAGTGCTTTGCCTTGTCGCTCATGTTGTAGTGCTCGTTCAGGCCGTCAAGCTTGCTGCGTGAGGTGTGGGGTTGTTGGGCTTCAAAGGCGTAGAGGGCACCCACGGCCTCGGGAGCGGTGGCGAAGAGGTTGTCGGCGGCGCTGACGAGCACTTCGGTCTGGGTGCGGTTCGAAAGCTTGTCGCAGCCGAGCTCGGCTTTGAAGTCGTTCCAGAACAGCTCGTGCTCGCGCTCTTCGTCGGCATAGTGAGCTTCGCCCACGGTGTCCCATCCCTTGGCGATCGTCGCGACGAATCGACCGTACTCACCGGCGTAATCCGTGAGCTTTTCGGTGGGGAGGGTGCCCATGCGCCACTCCTGATAGAACGGGTGCGCGTTCAGGTCGTGTCGCGCAATGATCTCATTAAGCTCTTGAATTCTGTCCATGTCTTGCTGTTGCTCCGGAAGGATGAGAATACCTGGAGGGTCGAGGGGCGAGGTTCCAGGTCCGGAGCTTTTTTCTCGAACCTCGCACCTCGTACCCCGCCCCCTCGCAACTCCATTTAGTTCAAGCTATTTCCAATGGTTATTCTCGGCATCGACCCGGGGCTGGAGCGGGTGGGATATGGGATTGTTCGGCGTGAAGGGTCGCGGTTGACTCCGATCACGTTTGGCTTGATTCAGACCCCTCGGATCGACTTGCCAGATCGGGTTCGGTTGGTTCATGAGGAGGTCGTGAAGCTCATCGATGAGCATCAGCCAAGTGCCATGGCCACCGAGCGGCTGCTGTTTACGGTGAACAAGACGAACGCCATGGATGTGGCGAAGGCATTGGGTGTCGTGCTGTTGGCGGCCAGCCTCAAAGGCATCCCCTGGACGGAGTATTCGCCGCCCGAAGTGAAGCAGAGCGTCGTTGGTAACGGCAATGCAGACAAGAAGCAGGTCGGGTTCATGGTGACCAAGCTGCTCAGCCTCGAGAAGGAGCCGAAGCCAGACGACGTGTGCGACGCTCTGGCGGTTGCGATAACCCACGCGTTTCGCAGCCGGATCACGTTGCCGCCACGCTAGTGCAAATGCCCCGAAGGTCCCGTTGGATTGCGGGAAACGCGGCTAAAATCGAGGGAAGTTAAACGCACCCGAGTCCTGATCCCGTTATAAGGAGAAGGTAATCCATTTATGAGAATTCTTTTAGCGCTGTGCGCAGTCTTCCTTGCCGGCGCCGCGTGGTGCGAAACGAGCTATCTGGGGCTCTACATGTCCGGGTCGAAGATCGGCTATTCCTCGTATACGGCGAGTGATGCGAAGCTGAACGGTAAGTCGGTGAAGCGGAACGACTCGCTCACGAAGATGGACATTGGGCTGCTAGGCTCATCGATGTCGATCCAGATGAAGTCGACCACTTGGAGCACCGCGGCCGGGAAGCCGGTTCAGATGGCTTTCACGATGGAGAGCTCGGGTCGAAAGCAGGACGTTTCGGCAGTCTTTAATGCAAAGACCGTTACCGTGAAGGTGAATAACTCGGGCCAAAAGTCGACCCGCACGATCAGCATGCCTCCCGGCTCTGTTGTCGACGATCCGATTCCGGTGGTGCTCAACGGCCACCTGAAACCCGGTGCCGTGACGACGTTTTTCGTGCTCGATCCAACGACCATTTCCTTCGTGAAGAACGAGGTGAAGTACGTCGGAAAAGGCAAAACAAAGGTTGGCAATAAGAGCTACGACGCACTGATCGTGGAAATTAACGATACGCGAACGGTCACGAAGGTTTTCATGAGTGCAAAGGGCGACCTGATTCGCATGGAAGGGCCGATGGGGATCGAGATGCTGCCGGTTTCCAAGGCCATCGCTCTCGCCCCGCCGGGCAAGTATGCGCCGTCGGTCGATCTCGCCTATGCCACGAGCATCAAGACCGACAAGCCGATAAACGATCCTTCGACGCTTTCGGGCCTGTCGGTAAGGGTTACCGCGAAGAACTTGAAGTCGGTCCCCAGCGGTGACTTCCAGACGGCGCGGCAAGAAGGGCCCTTCTGGCTCATCGACGTGCATCCGCCGCAGCTCGACGCCGGCATTTCTGCGTCCGTTGAGGAAGCTGCGGCCGAGAAGCCGGAGTGGACGAAACCGGGGCTGTATATCCCAAGCGACTCTGCCGAGTTTAAGAAGCTCGCCGGAAGCATCGTTCCTCGCGGTAGCGATGCAAAGGCGACCGCACTTGCCATCCAGAAATGGGTGAACAAGCAGATGAAGCCGAATGCCGGCATCGGCGTGCTTCGGGACGCAACCGAGGTTCTCAAGACCAAAGAAGGCGTCTGCCGGGATTACGCGATGCTGACCGTCACACTGCTGCGCGCCGCGGGTCTGCCGGCGAAGCTAGCTAGCGGAATTGTGAACTGGGACGGCTCCTTCTACTATCACGCCTGGGCTGAGGCTTGGGACGGTTCGAGGTGGCTCGGCATCGACTCTACGACGGACAGCGAACAGATTTCTGCCGCGCACGTTAAGCTTGGTGAAGGGGATGTGGAGCGGGCGTTCACATTTACTTTCCTCGACAAGGCTAAGATTGAGGTGCTGGGTATGAAACGGGACTGATGCATGGCTGAAGCACGGAAAAAACTGAGAGCCTTGCCGAGGGGCCGGAGCCACCGCACGGGTCCTGGCCGGATTGCGGTCATCCTGCTCTTTGCGGCCGCCGGTGCCGCACTTCTGGGTTCGGTCGCTCAGCCAATTCTTCGCTTCCTCTACACGACTTTCGCCAAGCAGCTCACACGACCCACCGACGCGGGCACCCCAATTGGGGACTTCAACTGGCACCCGGTTCTCAGCGTCATCCCTTTCGCGCTTCTGGGAGGCATTCTAGGAGGCTGGATTGGCCTCAGGGTGGTCCGCTCGTTTGAGAGAGTTGGCATTCGGTGGGACCAGATGGACGCCGGGGACAAGGTCACGCTGTTCGTGGGCGTGTTTGCCGGTCTCATCGCTTCCGTCCCGTTGCTCCTGCTCTTTCAGGCGCTGCCCAATCTTGATCCAGTCGCACGGGTCGTGTTGATTGCGGCGGTCACGCTTGGCCTCAGCGCGCTTTCGGTGCTGATGCTCCAGACGATGTCGGACATTCTGCCTTGGAATCGGGGCAGGGGGCCGATGCGGCGCAGCGGCATCAAGATCCTCGACACGAACGTGATCATCGATGGTCGAGTTTATGACGTGGCCAAGACCGGATTCCTGGACGGCCAGATGTACGTGCCCGGCTTCGTGCTCGAAGAGCTGCAGTACATTGCGGACAGCCACGACGCATTGCGCCGCCAACGTGGACGACGTGGTCTTGAAACGCTGACCCACATGCAGGCTGAGTTTTCGATGGAAGTGCGTATCCACGACCGTCTCGCTCCCGAGATGGGGGATGGCGTCGATGCGCGGCTCGTTCGGCTTGCGACGGCTCTAGGGGCCGATATCGTTACGAACGACTTCAACCTGCGCCGTGTCGCCGAGTTGCAGGGAGTTCATGTGATGAGCCTCAACGACCTCGCTCTGGCGTTGCGCCCGAACGTTCTGCCGCAGGAAACGCTCACCTTGTCGATCAATCGCGAAGGGAATCAGGCGGGGCAAGGGGTTGGCTACCTCGAGGACGGCACGATGGTCGTGGTCGAGAACGGCAAGCCCTACATCGGGGAAACGGTAGAGATCGTGGTGACTCAAGTGATTCAAACGGAACGCGGCAAAATGATCTTCGGTGAGATTCCCCCGGACGAGGACGAGCCACCTAAATTCGACACACGGCCTCGCAAACCGAAACCGAAGCCGGACGCATGAAAGTCGTCGCCGCTATTCTTGCAGCGGGACAGGGCAGCCGATTTGGCGCGGATAAGACGAGAGTTTTGCTTCAGGGGAGGCCGATTTGGGATTGGTCGTACCGCACCTATCTCCGAACTCCCGGCATCGATCGGGTGATTCTCGTGGGCTCAAAGGGCAACTTTGAGGAGCTTTCGGAAGCTGGAGAGGCCATTCTGGGTGGAAGTACGCGCCAGCAGAGCTCTCGAATCGCTTTGGAAGCGGCAGATGGAGCGGAGATCGTGCTGATGCATGACGCGGCACGGCCGTTTGTCACCAGCGATCTGATTGGCCGCGTGCTAGATGAAATCTGGATGCATGGTGCGGCGGCGGCGGCAGTTCCCGTCACCGATACGATCAAGCGCGTCTCTGAAGAGCACGTCGAAACGCTCGACCGCCGCGAGCTCTGGGCCATGCAGACTCCGCAAGGAGCCAGAACGGAGTTGCTGCGCGAGGCCTTTCAGCGGGTGAAGGCGGAGAAGACGGACGAAATGGCGTTGCTAGAGGCCATAGGGGTAAACCCCCGCCTGGTGCAGGGCGATCCGAACAATTTCAAGATCACTACTCCGGAAGACCTGGCGAGGGCAACGGCTTTTGCTGGAGCGGGCGAGGTCCGCACCGGGATCGGCTACGACATCCATGCTTTTTCGACCGAGCCAGAAAGAATGCTGATGCTGGGTGGAGTTCTCTTCGAAGGCGCACGCGGGCTCGAAGGGCACAGCGACGCGGATGTTTTGCTCCACGCGGTCACCGACGCCATTCTGGGAGCGGCCGCGCTGGGAGATATTGGCCAACATTTTCCGAACACGGATGCCGAATGGCGGGGAGCACCCTCACTCAAATTCCTCGAACATGCGGCCCGCCTTATCAGGGATGGAGGCTGGCAGGTCGTGAACGTCGATGCGACCCTCATTTGCGAGCAGCCGAAAGTGATGCCGCGCAGTGGCGAGATTCGGCAAAGCATCGCGTCGGCTCTAGGCTTGGAAGTGGAGCGGGTGAGCATCAAAGCCACCACCAACGAGGGACTCGGCTCACTGGGACGTGGCGAAGGTATTTCGGCCTTCTCCATCGCTACCTTGCGCCGCTGAACCGAACCCAGCCGGGGTCGCGGGTGTCCTATCACCTGTCTAAAGGGTGCAAGTGAGTCGAACCGCAGAAATAGCTAAGGTGCTCAGCAAATATGGGCTGGATTTCCTGGCGCATAGCCAGAGCCCCTTGAGCATCCTGGCGCTTCCTCGCAAGCTGTTCCCCCGCAAGCATGACCTGAGCCAACCGGAGCGCGTCCGATTAGCTTTGGAGGAGCTCGGTACCACCTACATCAAGCTTGGGCAGGCGATCAGCACGCGAACCGACCTCGTGCCCGCCGAATACATCGCCGAGCTTTCGAAGCTACAGGATGATGCACCGCCCATTCCCTACGAAGACGTTTGCGCCGTGATCGTCCACGAAATGGGCTGCCCGCCAGAACGGATTTTTGCCAGCTTCGACAAAGAGCCTCTTGCGGCCGCATCGATAGGCCAGGTGCATCGCGCTACGCTGGATGACGGCACCAAAGTGGCGGTCAAGGTGCAAAGGCCGAATGCCCAGGCTCAGGTGGAGAAGGATCTTCAGGTGATGTCCGACTTCGTGAAAGTCCTGGGCGGGACCGCGAAGCTGCGCGACTACGATCTGGAGGGATGGCTGGAGGAGTTTGCGTTCACGCTGCGCAACGAACTCGACTATCGGCGAGAGGGACGCAATACCGACAAGTTTCGATTTAGCTTCACGGACGATCCCACGCTGCATGTGCCGCGGGTGTTTTGGGAGTTCACCACCCATCGCGTCCTCACTATGGAGGAGGTCGGGGGCGTCAAGATTACCGACACGGAAGCGCTGGATCGTCAGGGCATCAACCGGCGGCGACTCGCCGAGGAGTGCGCGCGAATCATTCTCACGGAGATTTTCGAGCACGGGTTCTTCCATGCCGACCCTCACGCAGGCAATTTCTTCGTCGAGTGCGATGGGAGCATCAATCTCATCGACTTCGGCATGGTGGGCACTATCGACCGGCCGGATCGAGAGTCGCTGATGCGGATCACACTGGCGATGTCCAACCGAGACTCTGAGACGTTGATCGACGAGCTTCTGACCATCGGTTCGGCACGGAAGCCGGTGGATCGGCAGCAGATCAAGATGCAGCTCGACCGCCTACTGGAGCTGAATATGGAGGCTCCCCCGGAAGAGTTTTCGATGGCGCAGACGTTTCAGGACACGCTTAGGATGGCGGCGGAGCACAAGATCAGGATTCCGAGCCACATGCTTTTCCTGGCACGCGCTCTAGCCATGGCGGAGGGTCTCGGCCACGTGCTGGACCCGCATTATCGCCTCATCGACACCACGCGATCGCAACTCACCAAGTTCTACAAGGAATCCCGCTCGCCATCCGCGCTGGCAAAGCGAGCGGAGGAGAACTACCTGGACATCGGCGAGATGGCGCTGGATTTGCCGAAGCGGACGCGAAGGCTGTTCGGCCAGCTCGAACGTGGGGAAATTCAGTTCACAGCAAGGCTCGGTGATACCGGCGAGCTATTGGAGCATTTCCACCGGGCGGTAAACCGGCTTTCGGTGAGCGTTCTGATGGCCGGGGTAATCGCAGGACTGAGCGTGTTGACCCTGTCCGTGAGCGACCGGTTTGCGCGCCTCTGGGTGAACGTCTTCTTGGCCGCCGTGATCGGCGGCGGCCTTGTCTTGCTAGCCGGGTTCTGGCGATCCCGAAAAGCGGATTAGCTCTTCTCGGTGGTGAGGCTGAACCAGTTGCCGCTGTTGTCCTTGAACAGCGCCTCCGTGCCATAAAACTCGTCCGTAGGCGGCTTCAAGAACTCAACTCCCCTTGCGGACAGGTCTTCGTAGGTCTTGCGACAATCGGCGGAGTTAAAGACACCCGCACCCATCTTGCCCTTCGCCACAAGGTCGCGAATCGTCGCGGCCGTTTCCTCGTCCAGCATGGGGCTCGGCTTCGTCGACATCAGCACGATTTCCAGCCCCGGCTGCCCCGGAGGCGACACCGTGATCCACCGGAACCCGTTGCCCATGTCATGGTCTTGCTTCAACTCGAACCCGAGCTTGTTCGTATAAAAATCCTTCGCCTCGTCCTGATCGAGAACCCAGATGGTTGCGTGTGACATTCTTCGAATCATTGTTATCCTCCGATCCTGAATGTTATCGCCACGCAACCTGGTGTGGCTTCTTCGATCTTGCTGAGTGACTAAACGCCAGCCGTTTCTCTTGGAGCGCCCTCGTAGGTGCCGGCCATGATCACGTCGAATGCTCCGCTGAGGTGCCATCGCTCGAGCTCTTGAGCGCGATGGACGGGCATTGGGTGGGTGTATGTCTTGCCCATCAGCAGGAACAGAATCACCTTGCCAAGCTGGTCCAATGTGTCCGCGTCTTGATAGGCTCGTGCCTGCTCCATAAACGCTTCGCGGCTCATCTCGTCTCGTAAGCGGTTCGGCCCGGCCGTAAGCGCAATGATGGAGTCGAGGCTGGTGTCGAGCGATTGGCTCACCAAAAGGCCTGCTCGGTCGGCCGAAAATTCTGCCTGACGCGACCATTCATACAGCGCAAGGATCAGCGCATAGCTGGCGACGTCGCTCGCGCCCATCGTGCGTCTTCCGAGAACGTCGAGAAGCGGGAGCAGAACGCTTGCGACAGAGAAGTACAGCACGTGATTGGCCTTGATGTGCCCGAGCTCGTGACCCAGCAGATGATAAAGCTGCTCGTCCGACATCGTATCGACGATGCTGGAGCGAAGCGTGATGTAGGGCCGCTCGACGCCACCGGCGAATGCATTGGGATAGGGGTTGTTGGTGATGTATAGCTCCGGCTCCGGCATATCCAGCACGTGCGCTGACTCTTGCAGGATGCTGTAGAGCGTCTTGTATTGCTTGGGTCCGCAACGCACCGCGGTGCTCATGTTGAGGCAGTAAAGCCAGCGGTCGATGCCGAGCTCATAGAACTTGCGAATGACCATGGGGAGGAGCGGCACTTTTTTAAGCTTGTCCAGCGCCCACCTGTCGGCGTCGGACACAAATGCGTCCGCCGTAATGCCCTTGAGAATCTTCCGTTCGGCCATGTCTATGTCAGCTTACGATGAAATGGTCTGCTGGTTGCAGGTCGCAGGTCCTTTACACTCCCCAGGGGTAAGTTTCCGGCGGCTCCGGACCCGCATGCTCCTCGAGGTGGAGCGGGTGGAGTGCTTTTGTCTGGTCGATGAAGATGAAGGCGTCGTAGCGCCTCGTTAGGTCGGTCGGCACGTAGTTGCCCATTCGCTCGTACTCGGGCCGGTAAACGACGCCGATGGCTCGGTGGCCGCGGCGGGTATCGAACCCGGGGACGTCGCGGAAGTCGTCCATGATCAACACACAGTCCTCGAAACTAGCCTGGTGGAGAATGCCTTCCCAACTGCTTTCGCTTGCCTGCGGGACCGGCATGACCTGCATCAGCGCTCCCCAGCTATTCCCGGCGATGACGGAGCCCTGATACGAGCCGAAGCCAACAAGGAAGCTGCCCTTATGCCGCTCGCGGACGAGCTGGCCGATGTTGACCATGTCCGCTTCCGCCATGTCCGTGGCACGCGCGTCGCCCACGTGCGTGTTGTGCTCCCAAACGATGCCTTTCGAGCCGTGGAAGTCGAGCAGGCGGTCGAGGGTGTCGGCCATGTGGATGTCGCGGATGTTCCAGGAATCGTTGTCGGCACGAACCATCGCACGGTAGTAGCTTTCGGCATTTACTGCCACGAGCGCGTTCTGTTCGGCGTCGAAGTGCGATTCCGGGTCGTCGGGATACTTCGGCTCGGTCGTTCTGAGGCTCCTGAGCAGATCGACTACTTCATCCTCGCAATCGTCGACGGTTAATCGCGTGTGCCAGGCGTACTCCTGGGCGTCGCGATTGAACGGCTCGAAGCAAGAGATCGCCTCCATCGCGTCCTGGAGCTTGTTCGGATGGTGCTCCCGCAAGTGGGCGTAGACGACCGCCAGCGATTCCCACAGGGAGTAGACATCGAGGCCATAGAAGCCGACCTTGTCCTGTTCCGGCTTGCCCTGGTTGAACTCCCGAAGCCATTCTGCAAGCGCCACGACTTCCCAGTTGGCCCACATCCAGGTTGGCCAGCGGTCGAACTTGTGCAGGACGTCCCTTGCCTTCAAGCCCGGCTCCGTGCGGCCCTTCACATACCGGTTCAGCTCGTAGCAGTCGGGCCAGTCCCCTTCGACGGCGATGAACTTGAAGCCCTTCTCCTCGATGAGCCGCTGGGAGATGCGGGCGCGCCAGGTGTAGTACTCGGAAGTGCCGTGCGAGGCTTCTCCGAGAAGGACGATGTTGGAGTCCCCGATCGCTTTGTGCAGCGGCTCAAGGTCACGATGGGCTCTCTGCCGGATGGGTTCTATCACTGAGCAACTCCGCAGAGATGACTCGTCAGCCAATCGCCGGCGAGCGTGGCGACCTGCTGCAGCGTGCCGGGCTCCTCGAAGAGGTGCGTGGCCCCCTCCACGATCGCCGTTTGCTGTTCGGCTTTCATTTGATAAGAAGCCGCGTTGTTCAGCTCGATCACTTGCGTGTCCCTCGATCCGACGATGAGCAGGGTTGGGGCGGTAACGCGCGGCAGCGCATCCCCGGCAAGATCAGGTCGCCCGCCTCGAGAGACGATAGCTCGCACGCGATGCGGGAAGTGAACGGAAGCTGCCAGCGCAGCCGCCGCTCCGGTGCTGGCTCCGAAGTAGCCGATCGGGAGCATCGAAGTCTCGCTGTCCTCCTCCAGCCATTCGGTGGCGGCTTTCAAGCGATCCGCGAGGAGGCCGATGTCGAAGCGCAGGTCCTGCTCAGCCTCTTCGCGTTCGGTAAGGAGGTCGATGAGAAGCGTAGCAAGGCCACGGGAGTTCAGCTCGGCGGCGACGAAGCGGTTTCGGGAGCTCAGGCGGCTGCTGCCGCTTCCGTGGGCGAAGAGCACGACGGCGCATGCATCACTTGGATGGGTCAAGTCTCCGATAAGCCTTGCCTGCCCGGCAGCAATCGTCACCTGGCGCATCATGCGAGATATCCCTTGTGCAAGCGCAAAAGGTCGAGCACTTCCTGGTCTTCCACTTGCGTGAAGTCGTCGTACCACTGGCCGACCGAGTAGAACGGTTCCGGCTGGGCCAGGCAGACGAATTCGTCCACTTCCTGCTCCAGATCGGCCTGCGATTCGCGCGTACAAACCGGAACGGCGAGAACCAGGTGCGAGGGTTCGAGGCTCCTGACATAGCGGCAGGCTGCCTTCGCGGTCACTCCAGTCGCAAGTCCATCATCGACGATGATCGCCGTTCTGCCTTTCACGTTCAGTGGCTGGCCCGCATCTCGATAAGCGTTTAGGCGCCTTTCGATTTCCCTAAACTCCGCCTGAGCCAGCATCTCGAACTCGGCCCGCGTGAGGTGCAGGCGATGGAGTGCCTGCTGGTTGTGGACGCTGATTCCCCCTGGCGCAACGGCTCCGATACCGAACTCCGGATGATGGGGCGCGCCGACTTTTCGAGCCACCAGCACGTCCATCTCGCACCGAAGCTCCCGCGCGATCTCCGCCGCCAACACCAGCCCGCCGCGTACGAGGCCGAGCACGATGGGATTCCGTTGCCGCAGGTGCGTCAGCGCGGATGCAAGCTGCCTGCCCGCATCCCCCCGGTTGCTAAAGCGAATGCTCACCTAGTTTGAGACTGCCGAATCGCTTCGGCAGTTTGTTTTTAAGGCTTGAGCCGGAACTTCCCAAAGGCTTGAGTGCCTTCGAGCATTCCGGTGATCGTGACCACCTTCTCAACCGTTGTCGCCGAGGTTGTAATCGTGAACTTGGCGCTACGATTGCCTTCCGCTACCTTGACGTAGGCCGGAACGCTCGCCAATGCCGTCGAGCTCTTCAGCGCCACATACGCTCCACCCGCCGGGGCGGGGCCAGCGAGCAGAACCTTGCCGACAAGAGTTCCTGCGCCACTGATCTCGTTCGGCTCGATAGTCAGCGCTTCAAGTGCCGGCGGCGGCAGCTTCAATGCCAGAGCCGCTTGGACGTATGTGCCCAGATGCTTGGCTTTCATCGAAACCGTAATCGGCTCGCTAACGGCTGAAGTCTGGGCTGTAAAGGTCACCGACGACGAACCAGCAGGCACCACGACACTCGATGGGATCGTGAGCAGTGCACTGCTGGACACCAGCGCAATACTCTGCCCTGCACTGGCACTCGTCAAATGCAGCGTCATCGTCACCGAGCTGCCACCGACCGGAGTTGGATTAGAGGCGACGAGCTGCTGCGGCACACCAGCCAGAACCTTCAGATAACCAACTTTCGGATAGCTGCCGTCCACATAAGCCGTGATCGGCATGTTGGCATGCTGCGGAATCGGCTTCGTCTCAACGATCGCGCGCCCAATCGTCTCACCTTCGGGAACCGTGAGGCTCTCGGGCATGATGAACTCGTTGCCGCCTTGCATCAGATGAACGACGGTGCCTCCGGCGGGCGCCGGCAACGGAATGCGCGCGGTGATGCCGACCTTCTCCCCACCTTGAACCTCAGCCTTGTTAAAACGAATCCAGCCAAGGCCGTTCCCGATGATGTAAAGCCGGCCAGTCCCCTCGATACCGTCGGGCGTGCTCCCGGCAAAATCCACGATTCTGAGTGTCGCCGTCGGCGCTGTCTGGGCCGGGATCGGCACGACGTAAGCACCTTCAGGAATGGTCACCGAAGCAGGAAACTGCACGACCGAAGGCTTGTTGCAGCTCAGGTTCACCACCATGCCGCCTGGAGGTGCGGGGAAATTGATGCGCGCATTTGCCGAGGCCATGTCGCCACCGTACGTGTCGTAAAACATGAGCGTCAACGTTGCAGGCGCGACCTCAAAGCTCGTCGACGCTCCAACCGCTCCGGCCGACACAGACATCACACCGGGTTCGTAATTCGCCACCGCTTCCGGATGCGTGAGCTCCACCTGAACACTTCGAATTCCGGACGGGATCGTCACGTTCGCCGGATGCACGACACCCGGAACGCTACTAGAAAGAGGAAGCGACAGATCGTGATCGAGCATTCGCTCATTCGTGACCTTCAATCGAGCCGTCGTCCGACCGCTGATTATCTGGCGAGGCAGCATCATGGCCCAAACCGGAGCTTCCGTTTGGCTGATGAGCAGCGAGTGGTAGGTGCCTGCGGCAGCTTGAAACACCTTCTCCAGATTCGGAGGCTGAATGAAGCTCGCCGACTTGTATTCCTTCGTAAACCCATCGGTCCGGCCCGCGACGAACGCGTTTCCGTCGACATCGATCGCGATCGTGGTCGTGCCACCGGCAACCGCAGAAGCGATCCCGTCCACGCCTGGGACAAGCGTAGGCGTGGTAAGCCCGGCCCATGTCTGCGGAGCCGAGGGAATGCCCAATTGGCCCACATCGTTTCGCCCCCAGGTCATGATCATCCCGTCGTCCCTCACCGCCACGTTGTGGTAGCCCGAAGTGGAGACCTGCCGGATCAAAGATAGGCCCGCGACTTGCGAGGCGGTCACCGCGCTATCCCCCCAAACCCACACGGTGCCATCGGACTTCACAGCGAATGACCGGTAGCCGCCCGCCGCAATCTGCACGACGTTGGTGAGCCCCAGAACTTGCTGCGGGACCGGACCCGAAACCTTGTTCCCGTTCCCAAGCTGCCCGTACGCGTTATTCCCCCATCCCCAGACCGTTCCATCCTCCTTGAGCGCAAGGGAGTGGATGAACCCGGCGGCTATCGCCACGACTCCCCCAATATTCGGATTCCTCGTTGGAATGGCCGTCCGCGTGCCAACATTGGCACCCAGTTGCGAGGACGTGTTTTCACCCCAACCGTAAACTTCGTTGTCGCCCGTCAAAGCCAGCGTAAACGTTCCGCCAGCCGCCACCGCCATCGAATTCGGGAGGTTCTGAACGACCGTCGGAGTAGAGAGCGCCGTGATCTTGGCCGAGCCAGTCCCAAGTCCAAGCTGAGATCGCTCGTTGCTGCCCCAGGTCAGC
>JBGGMI010000059.1:0-25268 GCA_041288075.1 Fimbriimonas sp. | reverse complement strand
TGAAAACATCTTCGAGCCAACTGGCATCGCCCACGTAGCCACGATAGGTCATGAGTTGGGCGTAGTAGTCCGTCACGCCCTCGGCGAACCAGAGGTTGCCGGTGCGAACTGGTTGCGTGTAATCGAAAGGTCCAAGCACCTTTGGCCGAAGCTGCTTGACATTCCAGGTGTGAAAGAACTCGTGGGCCACCAGGGTAGCGATATCCGCGGTGGCCGAATTGGGAACGGACATCACCGTCGAGGCACGATGTTCGAGCCCACCGCTGAAGTCGCCTACGGCCAAGTGGAAGATGAACACGAACCGCTTCACGGGAAGCCCACCGAAGAGGGCGACCGCGGGTGCCGAAACCTTCTTGATCATTTCGGCCTGCTTGTCCAGGTTGGGCCGGTACTGATTGTCGGGTGAGGCGAAAACGACTTCGAAGGCCGACTCGCCAATGCTGAACGAACGACGCGCCATCGTTCCAAGTTGGATGGGATTGTCGATGAACTCGTCGTAGCCATTGGCAACATACGCGCCCTCCTCGTTCTTGGACAATCCGGTGGCGACATCCCACTTCTGCTGGCCGAGCTTTAGGGTCAGGCGGGTTGGCTCCGTGACTTTTCCGTCGACGTACATGAATGCGGCCGGCCCGTTGACGAATACTTTGTCGTCCCGAACGTTCACGGCAAAGAAGCCCAGGCCCGGATCGTCTCCGAGCACCATATAGCGAAAAGTGATCTGTTTCTTGTTCGGATTAACGACGCGCCAACTTCGTGAGTCGACTTTCTGAACTGCTAGCGCCGTGCCGTCAGACGTGGTCGCGACGACATCATAGATCTTGGCCTGGTAATTCTTGATCGAATAGAAGCCAGGGCACCACGCTGGAATGCGAAAGATCTCGGCCGCTCCCGGAGTGTCGGGTGAGATCGACACGGCGATGCTCTTTGATCGCGTGTTTGGTGCGAGCGTGTAATGAATGTCGGCTGCCGCCAAAGCAGGCAGGCAGGCGAAAACGAGTGCGAACTTCCGCATTGTCTATAGTAGACGCGCGAGAGGCTTCGTAGTGCCTTCATCCCCGTGAAGCATCCCTCCGGCTGGGTTATCGGAGGAGATGCCCCAGGGATGGGGGCACTACTTTTTAGCCACCGACCCGGCCGTTCTTCCCGACGGGCGGGAGGTTGGCGCGAGGCTTCTTGGCGGGCATTTTGGCCAGTTGATCCATCAAGTATTTGATGGCCGTATCGAGCTGAGCATCTTCGCCCCTAGCGACCTGGTCGGGACGCATGTCGACGTCGATGTCGGGATCGATACCCTGGTTCTCAGCGATGATCTCTCCGGTTTCACGATCGTAGATTGCGAACTCCGGCGAACTCACCTGGCCGCCATCCACGAGGTTGTAATAGCCGGCGATACCAACTAATCCCCCCCATGTGCGCTTGCCGATCAATGGACCGAGCTTGGCCTGTCGGAACAGGTAGGGGAAGAAGTCGCCGCCGGAGCCGGCGTACTGATTGATCAGCATCACCTTGGGCCCTTCGATCGCGACTGCGTCGCCCACATCCAAGGCGTTGCGCTGCTGGATGCCCGCTTTCATTCGTCGCGCGAGTGTATCGACGAACCAGGGCTGGATGTAACCGCCACCATTCCATCGCTCGTCGACGATCACCGCGTCCTTGTCGGTCTGGCTGTAATAGCCTCGCACAAATTCGACTGAGCCTTCGAACTGCGTGTTCGGGATGTGCATGTAGCCGATTCGGCCATTGCTCATCTGAGCGACCTTTCGGCGATTGCCTTCCACGAACTCCACGTACCGAAGGTTGCCGTCGTTGCCTATTGGCCTTACGCGCACTTTGCGAGAGCCCGTCTCGGTGGGCGAGCTATTGACAGTGAGGGTAACGAACCGATTGGCTTTGCCCAGCAGCAACGAGGCAGGGTTGATCTTGGCCGTAGCGGGCTGTCCGTCGATGGCGAGAAGGTATTCCCCTTCCTTGACGTCGATGCCTGGTTCGCCAAGAGGTCCTCTGCGGCCCTCTTCGAAGTTCTGACCACGGTAGATCTTTTTGAAGCGGACGTAATTGCCTGAGGCTTCGTAGTCGACGCCAAGTTGGCCGACCGATACGGCAGCAACGCCGGGGCCCATGTCGCCACCCGAGACGTACGAGTGGCCGGTGCCGAGCTCGCCGATTAGTTGGCCGATCACATAATTGAGGTCGGACCGGTGGGAGACATATGGCAGATACGCTTCATAGCGCTTGCCGATAGCCATCCAGTCGAGGCCGAGCATCTTGGGATCGTAGAAGTTGTCTCGCTCATAGCGCCAGGCGTCCCAGAACATCTGTTTCCACTCTTGGCGAGGATCGATGACGGCTTCTACGGCGCTCGTGTCGACTTTCGAAGCAGTCGCGCCCGGTCGAATATCGACGATGGAAACGCCCCCGGGACCTGCGACTGCCATCTTGCTTCGATTGGGAGTGAAGGAGATCGAGCCGCCAGCTCCGCTGAAGATGGGCGTCGACTCACGTGAGGGAATGTCATATCGAGACAGGGTCATTAAGGGGCTGCCCGGTTGCGCAGTGGCGTATAGGACGCCATTGTTATGCCCCAGAACGAAGAAATAGGCACCGGCAGGCATCGGCAGAGGCACTGTCCGATCGCTCATCCCGTCGAGATCGATTCTGACTGGGCTTGGGGCAGGTGGAGGGCCGCCAGGAGGGCCAGCAGGCTTTGGAGCGTCCGGCTCTTCTTCGTTTGGTGGGAAGAGTGGGTTTGGCGTATCTTTCGATAGCGGAATCGCGTAAATGCGATCCATGTTGTCGACCTTCAGGCTGAACTCATACTGTCCGAAGCTTGGTGCGAACGTTCGCAGCGACTGCAGGTACAGATACTTGCCGTTCAAATCGAAGCCAACACCGCTGTCGTTGTAATAGCCTTCGTTAACTTTTGTTAGCTTGCCGGTGCCAATTTCGTAGAGGTGAAGGGCACCGAGCTGGTTTGCTCCAGTTAGGATAATTGCCATCCACTTGGAGTCAGGCGACCAGTCGGAATCACCGAGTCCGAAATCTGCCTTGACAACGCGCTTTAGCTCCTTGCTTCCAACATTGAGGAGGTACATCTCATTGGCTTCCGTGCGCAAGGAGATCATGTTGCTGTCGGGCGACCAGTCTAAGCTGCTGAACGGGATCGTGCCGTTGGCATTCGTTAGCCTGGTTTCCTCTCCCCCGAGCTGAGGCTGCGTGTAGACCTCCCAGTTGCCGGATTTGTCGCTGAGGTAGGCGATGGTCTTACCATCAGGCGCCCAACTCACGAACTTCTCGCGTGCGCCGGATGACTGACTCATGTTGCGTGTATCGCCGGTCTTGGCTGGAACGCTGAAGATTTCGCCTCGTGCCTCAACGGCTACACGGGTTCCGCTTGGCGAGATCGAGACGCGACTGATGCTGCCTGCCAGATTCCTCAGCGTGGGTCGTGCTGAGAGGTTCTCGGAGAGAATGCGCGGGCTCTGCTTGACGATGTCGCCGGTGGACGTGTTGTAAACCCACAGATAACCGTCGCGCTCCCAGACGATGGATTTGCCGTCGCTGCTGGGCCATCTTACGTCGGCGTCAGCATATTTGGTGATCTGGGTGTCGCTCTTCTTGTCCAGATCGTAGCGGTACAGGTTCTGCGTACCGAGATTTCGGTCGCTGATGTAGTAGATCGAATTGCCCGCGACCATCGGGAAGTAGCTTTGCTCGCGCTTGCTGGGCAGCTCGGTGTAGCTGTTGTTCGTGAAGTCGAAAATTCCGACTCGACCCTGAACGCCGCCTCGGTAGCGACGCCAGTTGTAGTTGTACGAATTCACTCGCGTGTAAGCGATCTTGTTGCCGTTTTCGAAGAAGGAGCCCTCGGTGATCTCCTTGACTGGCGTCTCTATCGGCATGCCGCCTTCGGGGCGGACGAGCCATAGGCGCTGCTGATTCGGGACGAAGTTGCCGGCTGCGGACGAGTAGGCGATTTTGCCATCGGGAGTCCAGCCAAGCGTGTTGTCGTTCTGAGGCTCCCAGGTGAGCCGCTTTGGCTCTCCGCCTTCAATTCCAACGACAAAAACGTCGGGGTTGCCGTCGTACGACGCATTGTAGGCGACCCATTTGCCGTCTGGTGAGATCTTGGGCCGGATTTCCTGGCCGGGATGGGTCGTGAGGCGGCGGGCGAGTGCGCCGGAGCCGACTTTGGTGACCCACAGGTCACCGGCGTAGCTGAAGACGATGGTGTCGCCGTAGATCGCGGGGGTTCGCATCAGGCGCGGCTCGGTGGTGGTTTGGCCCTGGCCAGCCGAGTTCGATAAGACCACCAAAGAGGCGGTGATAAGGGAAAGACTCAAGCGGATTCCTCCATAGGATGCAGTTCACACAAGTATGGCCTCTGTGCAAGGCCTCCAGAGTTTACGGTGCTGTCCTGCTTTTGGTTCCAGGTTATCTGAACGGCAAAGATGAAGCGGGCGGTATGAGGGTATGACGGTATGAACCCTGCTTCATACCAGGTAATTTTTTGGGGGAAAGTGCCTCCAACAAGGGGACTGCTAGTCCACTCGACTTACGCAGAGAAATGCGCTCACTAAATAGCTCTCAATAAGACACTTTGTCAACCAGTTGGAGAAAAGATTCTGCTGGGACTGTCAGCGCTTCCAAGACACCATTTTGCACCAGAGGCTTCTAGCGAGGGCGAGGCATGACCGATGGTGCATTCCGACGGGGCTGAGGAAGCCGCGCTTCAAAAACGCGTTGATGGCTTCTCCCAAGTCCGTTTCGGACACCAGGTCTCCTTCGTAATAGAGGCGTCCATGGCTGAGAAAGCAGGTGCCCACCCGGAAGAGCTGCTTATCGGTAACCGTTTCGAAACAGGAAGCGTTCATCGTTGAATCACCTCCACTACAGAACTTGCAGTAGTGGAATGTCTCTCCTGTTAGACAGAACGCGTGGCGCGCGAAAACGGTTCGCGACACTGGATTATTGTTGGGCGAGCCTGTAAAAACGCCGACAACTTTGGAGGGAGCGGCGAGGTTCGAAGGCTGCTAGACGATTCCCAAAGAGAAATGCGTTTCTTCGGCGTCTTCTTCCGGCTCTCGCGAGGGGTCGCTGTGGAGAACGGGGGTCAGCCAAGTTGGGGGAATGCCCTGTGAAGGCGCTTGTTCGGTTTCTAAGATGAGTTCGTTCACTTGAGGTCTTGTACGTAGACCGGTTTTTGTCAATCAAAAGTTGCTGACCCTTTGCAAATTGGGGCTTTCGCTGCACAGAATTACTACATTTCACGCCGGTACTCGAGGGCGCTCAGGAGAGTGGCAGAGTCTGCGTAATCGAGCTCGCCGCCAACGGGCATGCCGTGAGCCAATCGAGTGACCTTGATTCCGACGGGCTTAAGCAGCTTGGCCAGGTAGAGAGCGGTGGCGTCGCCCTCGATGGTGGGGTTTGTCGCGAGAATGGCTTCTTGGATAGCTCCCTCGGCAATTCTAGCGAGCAGTTCCCTCACTCGTAGCTGCTCGGGGCCTACACCGTCCATGGGGCTGAGGAGGCCATGGAGAACATGATAGCGGCCCTTGTATTCGTTAATCCGCTCGACCGCGGCGATGTCTCTGGGTTCAGCGACGATACAGATGATGCTCTGATCACGCCGTCCGTCGAGGCAAATCTCGCACGTCTCAGACTCCGAAATGTTCTGGCAGGCCAAGCAGAAGCGAAGCTTTTGCTTCGCGTTCTTTATGGAATCGGCAAGGCGGTTAGCCTCGTGATCTGGAACTCGCAGGAGGTGATACGCGAGCCGCTGAGCCGACTTCGGCCCGACTCCCGGAAGCTTTTCGAGTTCGGCAATCAGCTCGGCAAGGGGTCGGGCGAAGAGCATGTGTAGGAGTCTAGGAGTCTAGGAAACGGAGCCACTCAGAGGCCGGGGATGTCGGGAACGTTGGGCATGATGCCTTGGACTTTGCTGTTTCTCAGGTCAGTCGATGCCGTGAAACCGTCTCGGACGGCGCTGAGGACCAAGTCTTCCAGCATTTCGATGTCTTCAGGATCTACGACGCTTTTGTCGATCGAAATCTTGAGCATCTGACCGGTACCGTCGAAGATGGCTTTGACCGGTCCCTTGTCAACTGCAATCCGTTCATTACCGAGTTCCTCTTCCAGGCTGCGAGCTTTTTCCATCGCATCCTGCATCTGCTTCATCATGCCGCCGAAGCCTTGGCCACCGAAATTCTTTGGAAGCTTCATCTTGTGTTTTCTTAAGCGCCGAACACTTCCCTTGCGAGCTGCTCAAGGCGCTGTCCTTCTGCGGGCAATTCTACCGCCTCGGAGTTCGGTGCCAGCGTTTCTTCCTTCCGAAGGATCAACTCAACCGAGCAAGGGCGGCCCTTGAGCTCACTGATGATGCTGATCATCTCCTTTTGAACGGCGGGCTTTTCGCGGACCCACTCGTAGAAGCTCTGCATCGAGAACTCGATGACGATCTTCTCCGGCTCATCGAGGTTCAGCTTGCTACCGGCTAATTTCATGCCGAGCGTTTTCGAGACACTCATGATCGCTTTCAGCGCCTGGGGCCAGAATTCCTTGGATGGATCCGCAGGAGGGAAAGTGTCTCTCTCCAGTTTCGCCTTGGGATCTACCGGCTTCGAAGGTGCCGGCGTTGTGGGCGGGACTTGGGGCTCAGGCGCTGCCGGCTTTGGCTGGGAAGTCTGAGTCGGTGCCGCGGGCCGAGGCTGTGCTGCTACCGGTTGCTTTTCTGCCTTCAGGGGGGCGGTCGCGATCCTGATGAGCTCCGCTTCGAGCCAAAGCCTTGGAAGCGAAATGTCGCGGATGAGTTTGTGAGCTTCGGCAATTTCACCTCGGATCCGCAGCAGCGTATCGCGTCCGATGTGCGCCGCGGTTTCGTGCATCGCAGCTTCGGTTGCGGCATCCTGCGCCCCGATCGCGACCTGGTAAGAAGCTCTCGTGAGGTCGGCCAGGCGATACATGATGCTTTCGAGCAACGCTCGAGGATCGCGGCCAAGCCTCGCGACTTCGCCGAGGAGATCCATGATCTTTGGCACGTCTCCCTCTTTCATGGACAACAGCAGCGCGTCAGTCACTTCCTCGCTCACGAGGCCAAGCTGATCGTATACATGTTCCAGCGTGATGGTGCCTTCACTCGTCACGATGGCTTGTTCCAAAAGCGTCAGCGCGTCGCGATATCCGCCGTCGGCCATTCTTGCGAGGGCGCTGAGCGCGGTGGGCTCGATTTCGACCCCTTCCGCTTGGGCGACATAGCTGAGCCTGCCGACCAGGTCCTGCATGCTGGCGCGGTGGAATTCGAACTTCTGGCAGCGAGAACGAATCGTCGGCGGAACCTTGTTGAACTCGGTGGTGGCGAGGATGAAGATGATGTGGTCCGGCGGCTCTTCGATGGTCTTCAGAAGCGCATCGAAGGCTTTGCTCGACAAGTCGTGCACCTCGTCGATGATGAAGACCTTGTACCGGCAGAGCATCGGCCGGTATTCGACCACGTCTACAATCTGCTCGCGCACTTCTTCCACGCCAGATTCACTCGCGGCGTCCATCTCGATCACATCGACGCAAGACCCCTGGGTGATCGAGAGACAAATTTCACAGGTGTTATCCGGTTCACCCGTGGGACCGTTTTCGCAGCAGAGGGCTTTGGCAAGAAGCCGAGCGGTGGAGGTCTTTCCTGTACCTCGGGGGCCCGTGAAAAGATAGCTGTGGGCAATTCGACCGCTGGAAATACCGTTTTGGATCGTCCTGACAACGTGATCCTGTCCGATCAGATCGGAGAATGTTTGCGAGCGATATTTCCGATAAAGGGATTGATGAGCCACAGCGATTCAGGTGTTAGGTGTTAGGTGTTCGGATCGGAAGAACACCTAACATAATTGCCTTGGCTCGAATGCCGGGAAACATGCATCGCACAGAGAACTCACTTACCGCTGCTACCTTCCGGTCCTGACGGGGTTTGCGAGACTGCTGCCGCGCAGTTCCCGGCCCGGCGCTTCAGGAGCGCTGGGCCGGGTTGGCATTCGAAGCCAGACTAGTTTACTTGGCTCCGCCCCGGAGCGACGGGATCTGGAGAATCACGTCGGCATCGCCGGTGATGGACATGTCCTTGTAGTTCGTGGTTCTCACAACGGGAGGCTTGTCCTGCCACTCGCCGCGCCGCATGATCTGATCCTTCGTCAGGTACATCCGAGCAAAGACGACTCGCTGACCTTCGCGCACTTCCGTGTTCAGGTAGTTCTTGTCTGTCATGCCCTCGCCGTTCCAACTGAACTTGTCCTGGATATGAGGGGGCGCGCTGCGGGGGTTGTAGTAGAACTCCAAGACGTATTTGTCCGTGGTGAACGGATACATCGTTGGGTCCTTGCTCATATCGATCTTGCGGCCGAACGCCCGATTGCGCACGAAGAGCTGGTCCTGCATGTAGGTGAGCCCCTTAGGCGGATCAAGCACAACGTTCTTAGAGAAGTCCCACTCCAAGGCGGCGGGAAGCGACCCGGGAACGGGGACGTCCTTCGAGTCGATCTTGCTGAAGTCTGCGTCCTTCAGAACGACCCTGACTCTGGTGCCCACCGGCAGGACGTTCCAGGTGCCATCGAAGCGGATGACGCGGGGATCGACGACCGTTGCCTTTACGCTGAAGCCCACATCGAAGGGCGGGTACACGTCGTATGGCTGAAGCGATCGACCTTCTTTGCCTGCGATGTAGCCACGTTGAGCCATGCGGACAAGCGTCGTGTCCAGGTTGTTCTCAAGTGTGTCCCGGTTCTGGCGATCAGTCCATTCCTGGGTGTCGTCGTACTTTGCTGCCGCTTGGGCATAGAGGCTACTGTACAGGTCTCTCGCCTCTTCGACTCTTCCCGCACGCTGGTATGCCATGGCGAGGATGTTACGACGGGCTGGGAGAATATCCGGCCTTTCATGGGCTTTCTTGAACCAGAGCACGGCGTTGTCGTAGTAGTCGTCGATCTTGTGGTACCAGAGCCAGCCCGTTTCGAAGAAGAGCTCGTAGGTCTGAGGATTGTTTTCGGAACCTTCCTTGCCAAGGGCCAACGCGGATGGCACGTAGCGGCGGTCGGATCGCTGCTCTTCGTCGGTGAAGTTGTATCCGATGTGCCACATGCCCGTTGCGTAGACGTCGAGCTGGTGAGGGTCCAGGATCGTCACGACGCGCACGATCGGCAGGATCGCGTCATAGTTGCCCGTGTCGAAGAAGGAGTCCGCCCGAACCCAGAGGATGCCGGCGACGAGCTCACGGAAGCCGATGAGGGCGAACAGAAGCTGGTCGGGCGAGATACCCTCCTGCCCCTGCACCGTCTTCTTCGGCGCGTAATCCTTGGCCCAGCGGGGAAAGACGAGAACGGACTGGAAAACAGCCTGAGCGATAAAGAGAATCGCCAGGAGGCTGATCAGAATAGGTGCTCTTTTACGCTCCATTTAGACCTCTCTACGATCAAAGATCAACATTCCGCCCACGAGCAAGACTCCGATATACATGAGGCCGTATCCGAAGGCCTTTAGATAGTATTGAGTCTCGTTTCCAATGTCTTGGCCCGTGTTGATGAGCGGGTTCTGAATGTTGTAATTCGCAAAGTTCGGGATGACCAGGTTAATGATCTTCGCGCTCATCTTTGCGATGGCCGGCGCACCCTTGTTCTCCTCCAAGCTGAGGAAGAAGGGATTGAACAGCGAGCCGAGGAGATACATGCCGCCACTGAGGAAGAAGTTCACGAGCGGAGTCACGAAGGTGGAGAAGAAGATCGCCACCGCCGCGAGCAGGCTCATCTGGACGAAGTACATCACCGGCGCTCGCACGAGACTCGTAGCTTCGGCGAGGTTGCCCTGCTGATACCAGAACACGAACACCATGATCGCTGACATCAGGGCCATCATCATCGCGAGTGCGGCGACGGCTCCGAAATACTTACCGATCAGGAACTGCCATCGCTGGACAGGCTTCGAGAGAATCGTATAGATGGTCCGCCGCTCGATCTCGTTGGGGATCATGTAGACGGTCAAGACGATGGCGATGACTGCGCTGGTGAGCTGAATGATGCCGAGCATCATGCCCTTCAGGATCGTCGTCTCTGCACGAGCGGAGAGCACGCCCAGGCCCGGTGCAACGACGAGGAAGAGGGTTCCGATAAGGAGAATGATCAGCAGCACCTTTCGGCGAATGGCTTCGCCCACGGTGGTGCCGGCAATGGCAATGATAGGTCTCAAATCGTGGCTCCTCCCGCCTTGCTGGTAACTGCCTCGACGAACAGATCTTCGAGTCTCTTTTTCCTTGGGACGACGCTGACGATGCGCGCGCCGTGAGTACGCACGGCATCGATAACTGCGTTCGGATCGTTCTCTTCCGGCATGTCGAGCATGATCGTGCTGCCCGTGACGCGAACGTTTGCGTCGCCAATGTTCATGTCTTTAAGAGCCTGCTCGGGGAAGCCTTCGACAGTGATCTCGATCCTTCCACCCTTGAGCAGCTCGGTGAGCTTGCCCTGGCGCTGGATGATGCCGCGGTCGATAATGGCGACTCGGTCGCAGATAAGCTCGACTTCGCTCAGCTCGTGGCTCGAGATGAACACGGTTCGGCCTTCGTCGCGGAAACCAAGGATAAGGTCTCGGATTTCGCGGTGCGCAATCGGGTCCAGACCGCCCGTAGGCTCATCGAGGAACAGAAGCTTAGGATCGTTGAGCAAGCTTTGCGCAAGCCCGATTCTCTGCTGCATACCCTTCGAGTATTGGGAGATAGTCTTCGACATATCCCGGTGCAGGTTGACCTTTTGGAGCAGCGCTTCGAACTTGGCTCGATCGGTAATGCCGAAAAGCTGTCCGTAGAACTTGAGGAGCTCGAGGCCCGTCATGTGCTCGTAGTAATACGGCCGCTCCGGCAGGTAGCTGATAAGCCGGTGCACGTCCATATCGCCGATCTCTTTGCCAAGAACATAGCCTTCGCCTGAGGTCGGATAGATGATGCCGAGCAGCATCTTGATCGTCGTGGTCTTTCCGGCGCCGTTAGGTCCGAGAAAGCCGAAAATTTCACCATCCTCGACGTGAAGGTCGAGGTGGTCCACTACATTTATTTTCCCGGCAAGACGAGTCTTATAAGTCTTGGTAAGTTGTCGTGTTTCGATGGCGGCGGCCAATGGTCGCGCACCTCCCTTGTATGATGGCTAACTGCCGATTATACCGAGGCTCCCATGCCGGTTCGAACTCTCAGATGGTGCGGTTGTATTCGCAAGTCTTGTCTTCCAAGGCGAAATGATTGCTAGAAAATGGAAGAAATATGGTTTACGGCAACAAAAGCAACACTGGAGCACTTCCCTTTTCGGAAACCTCCGTCTATAATCGCAACCACAGCCGAGGTTCCGAAGTTCTCGTTTCGAGGAAATTTCTTCAGAAGTTCAGGAAGAACTAGGTTTCGGCTTGTTTATAGCGGGAACGTCTTTGCTCTCCTTTCAACGTTCCCGCGTTTTTTCGCCCCTTCATCGGCGGGTTTGAGTGCAAGGCTTACCGGCATAATCAACGGGTGGGGAGCGTATTTGCGGCAGCGGACATCGGGAGCAACACCGCTCATGTCCTAGTTGCCGACTACGATGGCCGAAACCTCATTACGCTTGCCAACGAAAACGAGTGGATCGCCCTTGGCGAAACCGTCTCACGCACGGGCCACATTCCGGATCGGCAGCAGCAGCTTCTGGTTTCCACAATCGCGCGGTTTAAGACGCTCGCGACGCAGCGCGGAGCTCGCTCGATGTACGTGTTTGCCACTGAAGCTATGCGGGTGGCGGACAACCATGAGCAGGTCAAGGACCGCATTTGGGATGCCACGAAGGTTGAAATCGACATCATCGAGCCAGCGCGGGAGGCGGAACTGAGTCTCATCGGCACGAGCCTCGACACGTATCTGAAGGACGTGCAAATGCTTTTCGAAGTTGGCGGCGGCAGTGCTCAAATCGCCCAGGTTTCCGGGAGCAAGATTGGACAAGAGGTGTCGCTGCCGTTGGGGACCGGGCGGTTGATTGTCAAGGCTGCTCTCCGGAATCCATGTCCCGTGAGCGCTTGGTTAGCGGCAGAAGACACTATAGATGAGACATTGCGATCCAGCGATTTGGACCTTCCGGCGAAGGTGGCGGTGGCGAGTGGCGGCGTTGTCCGGGGGTTGTGGCGGGCGCTGCATCCTGATGGCGAGAAAACGCTTTCACTCGAAGAGCTGGACTACATTGCCTGGGCGGCCGGACACTTGCCGATCGATGCGATCATGAGGCGTTTCTCCGTCAAACAGAAAAGGGGCTCCACCTTGTTGCCGGGTGCGCTCGTTTATAGAGCTTTGCTTAGGAGGCATAACGTTCAGGAATTGAGGATTAGCGAATACGGCATTCGGGAGGGCGCGGTGCTGCAGATGGCGAATCGGCTCGTGACCGGGAGTCCGTTTTGAGAAGCCACACCCGCAGCAGCGAGCGGTATCTCAATCGCGAGCTGAGTTGGCTGCAGTTCAATCGCCGCGTGCTGGCCGAGGCGGAGAATCCTGCCAATCCGGTGTTGGAGCGGTTGAGGTTTCTGGCTATCTTCGAGTCGAATCTGGACGAGTTCTTCATGGTGCGGGTCAGCGGCCTTATCGAGCAGGTCGAGAGCGGCATTAATGAGGTTTCGCCGGATGGACTGACGCCGAAGGAGCAATTGAAGCTGATTGCCGCCAGTGCGTATCCGCTGCGAAGGCGTGCCTCCGAGGTTTTTGAGACGCTACTGAAGCCTGAGATGCAGCAGCACGGGATTGCCATCGTCAGGATCGGCAGCCTTGGGCCGAAGCGGCGGGCTTTGCTCAGCGATTACTTCCGACAAGTGGTGTTCCCGCTGTGCACGCCGCTCGTGCTCGCTCCGGCCACGAAGGTGCCGTTCATCTCGAATCGAAGCCTGAATCTGGCGGTGGAGCTGAACGATGGAGCGGAGACGAAGTTGGCGCGGGTCAAGATTCCCTCCGTTATTCCGCGGGCTATTCGGGTGAGCAAAAGGCGGCATGAGTACGTGTTGCTCGAGGAGTTGATTTCGCTCCACCTTGACACGCTGTTTCCTGGGATCCACATCAACGACGCGTACCTGTTCCGGGTGCTGCGCGATGCAGATGTGGAGATTCGGGAACTGGAGGCTTCGGACCTCATTTCCACTATCGAGGAGACATTGCGGCTGCGGCGTTTTGGTGACCCCGTCTTGCTTCAGCACACCTCGGAAATGCCCGCAACGGTGCGTCAGCAGCTTATGGGCATTCTGGCTTTGGAGGGCGAGGATGTGCTGAATGTCGACGGGCTATTGGGCATGGAGGTGCTGCATGAGCTTGTCGGCATCGATCGGCCGGCTCTTCGGTTTCCTCCGCATATTCCGAACGTGCCCGAGAGTTTGGCGACCTATGCCTCTCTGTTTGAGACCATCGCGGGCGAGGACGTGCTTTTGCACCATCCCTTCGATGGGTTTCGTCCAGTTGAGGAGTTCGTGGCTTCTGCGGCAAACGACCCGCAGGTCGTAGGGATCAAACAGACCCTTTACCGGGTCGGCACGGAGAGTCCGATTGTTGAGATGCTTGCCGAAGCGGCCGAAGAGGGCAAGCAGGTGGCGGCCCAGGTGGAGTTGAAGGCACGGTTTGACGAGAGCAACAACATCGGGTGGGCGAGGGCGCTGGAGCATGCGGGGGCGCATGTCACCTATGGCTTTCCTGAGCTGAAGACGCATTGCAAAATGTGCCTGATCGTGCGGCGGGAACAGAACGGGGTCCGTTCGTTCGTGCACATCGGCACGGGCAACTACAATCCTTCGACAGCTCGTCAATACACCGATTTAGGGTTGTTCACTTGCGACGCGGAGATCGCGCAGGACGTCTCGGAGCTATTCAACTACCTCACCGGATTTAGCCGGCAGACGCAGTTTCGCAAGCTGCTGGTTGCACCGCTGAACCTAAGGGAGGGCATCTTGGATCGGATCGCAAAGGAGGAGAAGTTGGCCAAGAAGGGCAAAAGTGCTCGGATCGCCATGAAGCTGAACTCGCTTGTCGATCCGGAAGTGATCGAGGCGCTGTATCACGCCACCGCGCACGGCGTGAAGATCGATCTGATTGTTCGCGGCACGTGCTGCCTTCGGCCCCAGGTGCCGGATCTGAGCGCAAATATCCGGGTGGTGAGCATTGTTGGGCGGTTCTTAGAGCACAGCCGGATCTACTACTTTGAAAACGACGGAGAGCCGATGGTGCTTCTTGGGAGCGCGGACGCTATGCGGCGGAATCTCGACCGACGTGTCGAGGTGCTGGTGCCGGTGGAGAACCCTCGGCTCGTTGAGCACTTACGCGAGGCCGTGTTGAAGCCATATCTGCAAGACAACACGCACTCGTGGGAACTCAAGGCTGATGGGACTTACCAGAAGAGGCAGCCTCTGAAGTCGGAGCAACCGTTTGACGTTCAGGCTTGGTTTATGGCTAATCCGCCGTCGAAGTCGTTGTACGGCAGCGCTCGGTCACACGAGCGAGGCTAGACCTTCACTTGCTGCTCGCCCTGCTCCGGTTCTTCCAGTTTCCGTGGCTTAGTCAGCATGAAGCCTTCTGATAGTTTAGGGACCTCCTCCTGCTTCGTTTGCTCGGCCTGCTGATTGTTGAGGAGCCTTGGGATGGTTTGGAGGGCATGCATGACTTCGACGGGGACAGCCATTACCACCGTGTTGGCAGCGGAGGTTCCAAGACTGTCCAAGGTCTGCAGCGTTCGCAGTTGGAGGGCGCCGGGGGCGGTGGCCATCGTGGTTGCGGCTGCGGCGAGGTTTTCGGCCGCCTCGCGGTCACCTTCGGACTTGGTGATGTTGGCTCGCTTTTCCCGTTCGGCGGAGGCTTGCCTTGCCATCACGCGCTTCAGGTCTTCGGGGAGAATGATGTCCTGGAGGCGGATTGCGGCGACTTGAAGTCCCCATCCCTGAATTTCTGACTCAACCATTTGCTCAATGCGGTGGCCTAGCTGTTCGCGGTCGGCCAGGATTTGGTCGAGCGTTGCGGAGCCGACGACGTCTCTAAGCGCGGTTTGCGCGTATTGACGGATGGCGTGCTGGTAATTCTGCACTCGCACCACGGCGTCTGCGGGATCGCTTACGCGCAGGAAGATGACTCCATCGAGCGAGACTGGGACGTTGTCTTTGGTGATTGCTTCCTGACGGGGAATATCGAGCGTGAGGATTCGGGTGTCGATCATTCGGACGGAGTCGAGCAGTGGGATGGCGGCGAAGATGCCAGGTCCTTTCACTGCGTGGAACTTGCCCAGGCGGAACACGAGTCCCTTCTCCCATTGGGCGGCCATGCGCATGGTCGAGGAGAAGATCATCGACAGGAAGAGCCACAGTGCGTAGAAGCCGAAGCTGGCCGGATTTGCAAAATTAGGGCCGACCACGAACCAGCCGGCGACCGCCGCCAGCACGAACAGAATCATCGGAAGCGGATTGAACATAGCTTGTAACTAATACTATGCCTTTTCCAGGTGGTTGCGCTACTCTGCTCGTCGCGACTTGTCGAGAATGTCCCTTTCGAGCTCGGCGGCTTTCGCAGGATCGAAGCCCATCCAGAGCGCTCGAACGACTCCGGAGCCGTCGATCCAAGCGAAGAACGGGGTAGCGGGGTAGGCGATTATGTTCAAAAGATCGCCTTTTGGATTCGTGAGCGCGTCAGCTACCAGGCGCGGCTTGGCGCCGTCTGTGATGAACACTAGCGGCAGCTTGGATTTCAGCATTTGAAGCCAGCGAAGGGCGCGGGCCGAGGCGTCGCACTCTTCGCCGAGGATGGCGATGAGGGTTGGTTTTGAGCCGGTAACGGTCTTTAAGTCGACCGTATTGCCTCGAGGATCGGTCCAGCCTGCTAGTGGGAACTGCTCGCCCACGCTCACGTCGATTGCGGGAGTGTCGACGGAGAATGGCATGTAGCCAATCGGGATGGCGACATCAAACTCGCCTGGCTTGAAGCTCGATCGCATTTTGAGGGTCTTGATGGTCCAGTTTTTCGTGGCACTCCCTTGCGGGCTCCAGCCCTTCCAGTTCATGTGGATGAGGTTGCCGGCTTGATCGACCGCTACTGATGCTTCAAACCCTGAGCTACGGTCGCCGGTCTTGACATGGAGACGGTCGCATCCAAACCCGTTGATCAGCTCGCTGCCCTTTAGTTCCCACTTACCACCGCGAACATACTGTCGGAGATCCGCTATGCGAGCCCACTCCGGGAAGAACATGGCGGAGGTGGAGAGACGCGATTCCTCGGTCACGATGCCAAGGCAGGGCGTTTCGTCGTACAGGCGCTGGGAGGTTTCGATTTCTCTCCGCATGTTCGGTCCGATGGATTCGGTGTAAGTGCTGGCTGGGGTCGAAACACGAAAGAGCGCCCGCTGCCTGCCGTCGAGGAGAAGTCTTGCCGCCACGATTGGGCTGTCATCGACCTGCGCGGACATCGTAGCTTCCAGTCGTGGAGGCGTTTTGTGCGCGGCGGCATAACGGTCGAGAACCTCGTCTGCTGTCGTCGCCTGCTGCCCCATGAGCAGGAAAAGCTGAAAGATCATGTGTGCGCTCGTGATAACCGCATTATGCTCGCACGCTAGCGCAGGCGGCTCATCAGGACTCGGACGACATCCTCCATCACCTGTTCCCTAGGGCGAGAAGCGTCGAGTACGAGCCATCTTCTTGGCTCGGCATGAGCTTCGCGGAGGTAGCCGAGGCGAACGCGCTGGTGAAACTCGAGAGGAAGGCTGTCCATGCGATCCATATAACCAAGTCGAGCGAGGCCGACTTCGGGGGTGATGTCGAAGAGGATCGTGAAGTCGGGCTGAAGGCCGTCGGTTACGAAGTCGTTGGCTCTTCTCAAGAACTCGATATCGAGTCCCTGAGCGTATCCTTGATAAGCAATCGTCGAGTCTGTATATCGGTCGCAAAGCACGACTTTGCCTTGGTCGATGGCCGGTTTGATGACAGTCTGCACGTGATTGGCGCGATCCGCGAGGAAGAGCATGAGCTCCACCTTCTTCTCGACGTCGGGACCTTCTAAGAGAAGAGTGCGAATGCGCTCGCCGAAGTCTCCCGATCCAGGTTCGCGGGTGGTGAGGACGTCGCAACCGGTGCCCCGCAGCTTCTCGGCAATGGCCACGATCGCCGTGCTCTTGCCCGCCCCCTCAGGTCCCTCGAAAGTGATCAACATCTATTGGTGAGGGAGGTTACCAAAGGGAGTCCCTTTCCATTCTTACCCGTCGTTTTCAGGCTAAAAACGATTAGGCAGAAGGAACGAGAGAGGCCGAGATTTTCCACCCAGTAAGCCTCTAAAGAGTTGGAAGGGCGCAGCCTATGGATTGCGTTTTAGGAAGGCTCACGGGTTTGCCGGCGAGGATCTCGTCGAGGGCGATGCGCAGGTCTTTGCGGGTTGGGGCTTTTCGTTGAACACCCAGCCTTGGGAACCGATCGTCGATTCGGCCGCTGTATGCAGCTCGGTCGCCAACGTAAACGGCCACGGATGGAACGTTGGTGATGCCGGCCTTGCGCGCAAGCTCCTGCTTCGGGTCCATCACTTGCGGCATGTCGATGTCGAAATCCTTCTGAAACTGCTTCACCGAGTTCGGGGTCGTGAACGGATCGACGTGGACCATCGCAAACGAGACGCCGCGCTTCCCGTACTCCGCCTCGATGCGTCTTAGCTCGGGCGCATACTTGCGGGCGATCGGGCACTCTTCGAGGACGAACACGTAGACGCGCGCCTTTGGCGGAAACAGCGCGAAGAAACCGCAAAGGGCCAGGGTCGTCATTCCATCTATCTTAACGCCGGACCGGCTCCACAGGTTCACCAGCAGGAGCAACAACTCGCAACGTTGATGCATCGATTTCCGTTATGCTGATAAGAAGGTTCGTGTACCTCTTACTACTTTTAGTCGGTGCAATCGGGTTTGTCGCATTGGTTGGGCTGGGCTTTATCCATGGAAGCGGCCACCACGGGCATTCTCACGGGCACGGGCATGCGAACGGGCACGGCATGTTGCACCACGGGCCTACCCATGCTGCTGTTGGCCACGCGCATCACGGGCCGGTGCATCACGGCCCCGTCCACCACGGCCCTGCTCATCACGGGCACGGGAATGGGCATCACCATGATTCCAACCACAACTCGTGGTTCCTCATCTCGCCGCTCGATATCTTCGCGTTATCCCTTGGTGCGGGCGCAACGGGGATTCTGTTGGGGAAGAGCCTGACGGAGCTGCAACTCGGTGTGGCCGCCGCTGCCGGTGCCCTCGTGCTCAACTACGGGATCATTAAGCCGTTGATGCGACTTCTCATGAGATTCGCCAGCACGCCGAGCGAGGGGCTGGAGGGAGCTGTCGCCACATGCGCTCAGGCCGCCACTGCCTTTGATGAGCATGGACAAGGTGTTGTCAAGCTCACCATTGATGGGCAGGTTGTCCAATTGCTCGCAACCCTTGCCGATGAAGAGCTTAGCCAGGGCGTGCGGGTGAAAAAAGGGGAAGAAGTTGTGATTATCGAAGTCAACGCGACACGAAACACGTGCCGCGTCACGAAGGAGCTGCAGTTCCCAGAGCTGCGGAGCAATCTATGAACGAAAACATTACCGTGACCGCAATCGTTATCGTAGCGGTCGTTCTCTTTGTCCCATTCCTCATGAGCCGCGTGCTCAGAACGGTCGAGGCAGGCACCATCCGACTTGTTAGCTGGCTTGGAGGGGCAACCAAGATCTATAAGGGACCTGGCAAATCGGTCGAAATCCCTCTATTTACGACCGGTACGACAATTCCCTCCAAGGCGATCAACATCGACCTCGACATCTCAGACCAGACGGCTGACGTGGACCGGAATGGGCTGCCGCGGCCAATCAAGGTGCGGGTTCTTGCGAGCGCGATCGTCAGCGTAGGTGATAGCAACGAGACGATCAAGACGGCGGCGAACCGGTTCTTTGCCATGCTGCCGGAGATGCAGACGTCGACTTTAACGGACCTGCTCACCTCCACGGGACGGCGTGCCATCAACTTGTTGCACCATGACGAGCTCTTTAATGCGAAGGCAAGCTTCGCGGTCGATGCCAATGAGAGTTCGCTACCGGCGAAGCCGGTGGCAACTTTAGCGACTCCGCGGGCCGAGGACGATGACCGGCTTGCGATTATCATCAAGAGCGCCTGCTCTCGTGAGCTCGAGGACCTTGGGCTTATCTTCAATTCGCTGAATATCAAGAGCGTTCAGAGCGAAGTTGCGGAGGCCCGCCGGCGGCAATCGGCGGTAGAGGCTCAGGCCAATGCGGATATCGTGCAGGCGGAGCAGGAGAGGCGGGCGAAGGAAGCCCAGCTTGGTGCCGAACAGGCCGTCAATGATAAACAGCGTGACCTAGAGCAGAGGCGGGCGCAGAACGCGGCCGTTGTTGCTCGCGCGGACGCGGAAAAGCAAGAGGCAATAGAAGGATTTCGCCTCGCAGAGCTCAGAGCCACGCAAATCGCCCAGGCCACTGCCGACGCCGAGCGAGTGCGGGTGGATGCAGAGGCTCAGGCTGACGCCGAGGCGATTAAGCTGAGGAAGGTCGGCGCGGCGCAAGCGGATGCGATTCGGATGGTGAACCAGGCGATCTCAGAGGGCGGCGACGCTTATCTGACCCTCCGCCAACTGGAACTCGTGCCCCAGGTAGCGCCGGTCATCGCTCAGGCTCTCGCGCAGGCGAGGCTGATCAACATCAGCAGCGATGGGCGGGGAGCTGCCGGCGGAGCCGCGGACCAGATCACCGGAGTTATCCAGACGGTGCTCGCGGCGCAGATGGTTTCAGGCGTGCTAAAGCCGGATCAGAATGACCGGCCCAAGGCGGAGGTGGAGAAGCCGATGGAGCAGATCGTGCAAACGCAGAGCTTTACGCCCGTCACGACTCCGATCTCGACGCAGCTTCCGAAGAAGCCGCCGCTTCAGCGCCCGAAGGAGTAATGCCGTAGGGTCAGTGAGCTTGCCGCCCACGGCACTTAGTAGTGCCGTGGAATGCTCCTCCGTGTAAGCTCCCCTTGCACGAATGGTAACAACTGTCCCCGATTTCGAAGCGCTCGATCAGGAGCAGCAGGTGCAGCGGCTGGAGCTGCTTGGGCGCAATGCTTTGGGCCAATTTGGTGTGAAGCCGCTTGAGGTTACGTCGCTCGAACATGCCGAGAACACGACATTCAAAGTCGTCACTTCGGACGGTGCCTACTGCCTTCGCATCCACCGGCCCGGCTACCAGAGCTTTGAGAGCATCCATTCGGAACTCGAATGGCTGTCGGCGATTCGGCGGGACACGCAACTCGCGGTTCCCGATCCGCAAATCTCTTTGAGAGGCGAGCTGGTGGTTAGGGCGTCGGTCGTCGAAGTGCCTGAGGAGAGGAATTGTGTTTTGTTTCAATGGCTCGAAGGCGAGTTTTTGAGGGAGCCGACGCCGGAGCAGTTCAGACGCCTGGGACGAGCGATGGCCCAACTCCACGAGCACGCCCTTCATTGGAATCGGCCAGCCGACTTCACACGGCACTTCCTCGACGACACCGGCATGTACAACGAGGATTCCGATAAGGCATTGCTGACGGCGAGCGAGCTTATCTCGGACGAGGACAGGGAGCTGGTGAAGCGTATCGCGGAGGAGTCTCGGGCGCTGATGCGGCAGCTCGGAAAGGGGCCTGAGGTTTACGGGCTGATTCACGGCGATCTCCACCGAGGCAATTTCTTGTTCGAGGGAGAAACGATCAAGCTGATCGATTTCGACGATTGCGGCTTTGCGCACTACCTGTACGATTTCGCCGCCAGCCTCGCCTACCAACTGCGATTTGAGGATTTTGAAGGCACGCGGGATGCTCTGTTCGACGGCTACGAATCGATCCGTCCGCTACCGCCGCACACGCGTGAGTGCTTGTCGCAGTTCCTGCGACTGCGGTTTCACGGGATTGTGAAGTGGGTGTTGGATCGCGGCGACAATCCGAAGATGCGCGAAAGGGGGCGAGATTTCATCAGCCACCTTCTTGAAGGCATTCAGCAGACCTACAAGCTGTAACGATGTATCAGGGCGGGCGGCGAGAACCTCTTTTGGATATGCTCAATTTGATCTACTCGCCGTTGAAGCACTCAAGGAGCTAGTTTGACCGTGGATGGCATCGAAGGAGGGACCTAACCGGTCGGACGGTCAAGGGCTTTAGCGGCCGAGCGGAGATCCTCAATTGGATCCGCGGCGGCTTCTCTTTCTCCTCGTCGTCTTTCGGAGAACGCTTCGTATTCTGTTTCAGCCAAAGCCTGAGCTTCGATCTTCGACACACTCCCTGCTCCCTGCAGTACGGGACGATCATTCAGGGACAGGATGTCGTCGAGCTTAGTTACCCAGTTCGACATCCGCATCTCCCGCCTACTCCGAGCCTGTAGGTCGGCGAAGTCGAGATATTGGGCGACGAGGAGGTTGAGGGTGGTGATTTCTTCGTGGGTGAGATAGTTCTTCGCGATGCTGATGTCCTTCTTACGCACCGTGTCGCCCGACCAGGTTGTCAAACCCATGTTCTGCTTGTTGTGGTCGACGCGAAGCTTGATGATTTCGGCTGCGGTGAGGCCGGCGGCGGCGTAGTGGAGCTTGTTCTGCACGATCTGGAAGAAGCGTTTGGACTCTTCGCTGCCGCTATCGTAGTCGAGGCTGAGGGCGCAGATTTCCCGAACTCTCTTGTAGAGGTGCTTCTCCGAGCTGCGGATGTCCCTAATCCGCTCGAGAAGCTCGTCGAAGTAGTCGGCCGTGGTGGACTGCTCCTTGAGGCGCTGATCGTCGAGGACGAAACCCTTGACGATGTACTCGCGAAGCCGCTGAGTGGCCCAGATTCGGAACTGGGTGCCGATGTGTGATCGGACGCGATAGCCGACGGAAATGATCACGTCGAGGTTGTAGTGGAGCACCGAGTAGCGCTTGCCGTCGGCGGCAGTTGTCAAGTATTCCTTGACAACTGAAATCTCGGCCAATTCGCCTTCTTCAAAGATGTTGCGGATGTGAAGGCTGATGTTCTGCTTGGAAGTCTGGAACAGCTCGGCCATCTGAGCCTGGCTCAGCCAGATGGTTTCGTCCTGCAAGCGAACGAGCAGCCGCGTGGTTCCGGCTTCGGTCTGATAGAGCAAAAACTCAGGCTCACTCACAGACGTAAGTCTACATGATCATCACTTGCATGGCTAGTGCGGCAATGATATGATTGCTGCATGCTCGAAGAGCCAAAGCGGATACTCGTGTGCGACGATGAACGGCATATCGTGCGGCTGCTCAGCGTTATTCTGGAGCGGCAGGGACATCAGGTGACCTGCGCGTACGGGGGAAGGGAGGCTATCGGACTGCTTGAGAAGCAGAGGTTTGATTTAGCCATACTCGATCCTAAAATGCCAGATGTGGATGGATATCAGGTCAGAGATTGGATCATGGCTCACGAAGAAACGAGGACATGCAGGTGATGATGCTAGACGGCAAGCAGCAAGACAATGATCTGCAGCTTCGATAGAAGCCCGCCATCAGGTATTATCTTCCGTTGCTGAGTCTTCTCGGCGCAACCACAGCCTAACCACGAGAAAGGCGGGCTTCCATGCCATCCCTGACGGGAGGAAGCTTCGAACCGGCTCGACAACGGCGGGAGTATGAATGGCGAAACAATCACTGATTGAAAAACAAAAACGAAAGCCCAAGTTCAGCTCGCGGTCTTATAACCGCTGCTCGATTTGCGGCCGCCCACGGGGCTATTTCCGATTCTTCGGCATCTGCCGAATCTGCCTGCGCGAAAAGGCGCACAAGGGCGAACTGCCGGGCGTGAAGAAGTCCAGCTGGTAAGGAAGGAGGTTCAAATCTTATGCACAGCGATCCAATCGCGGACCTTCTGACGCGTATTCGCAATGGTAGCCGAGCGCACCTTGTGACCGTCGATATTCCGCACAGCAAAATCAAAATCGAACTTGTCAAGATCTTGGAGCAAGAGGGATACATCGTCTCGCACGAAGTGTCCAACGAAACCAAGTTCCCAACGATCCGCGTGACCCTGCGTTACGACGCAAAGCGCAAACCGATCATTAACCACATCGCCCGCATCAGCAAGCCGGGTCTGCGTGTCTATAAGCCCGTGTCTGAGATCAAGCCTCAGCGAAGCGGCCTTACCACGCAGATCATCAGCACCAGCGCGGGACTGATGACCGACCGCGAGGCTCGCCGACGCAAAATGGGCGGCGAAGTCCTTTGTGAGGTGTATTAATGTCGCGAATTGGACTTAGACCCATCACAGTGCCTGCAGGCGTGACGATCTCAGTGGATGAAGCCACGAACGTCGTAACGGTCAAAGGGCCGAAGGGCGAATTGACCCAGCCCATCTCGCGACTGCTCACCATCAAGCAGGAGGACGGCGTTGCAACTCTGGAGCGGCCGAACAACCTGCGTGAGGCGCGAAGCCAGCACGGGCTCGCCCGAACGCTGATCGCCAACATGGTGGACGGCGTTACCAAGGGCCACGAGAAGCTGCTCGACATCATCGGTGTCGGCTACCGTGTCCAGCTCGAAGGGCGAAACCTTCTGCTGAACATGGGCTATTCGCACCCGGTTCGATTGGAGGCTCCTGCGGGAATCAACTTCGAAATCAAGGCGGACGAGCGCGCTCGAACCCAATCAATCATCGTTAGCGGAATCGACAAAGCCCTCGTGGGCCAGTTGGCCGCGGATATCCGCAAGGTGAGAAAGCCGGAACCCTACAAGGGCAAGGGCATTCGCTATCGCGGTGAGGTCATCAAGCTCAAGGCCGGAAAACGCGCCGCGGCTAAGAAGTAAGGAGAACGAGTGGCAACAAGAAGCAAACTTACATTGCGAAAGGGCCGCCATACCAGGCTTCGAAAGAAGGTTTCTGGTACGGCGGACCGCCCGAGGCTCTCGGTTTTCCGCAGCCTCAAGCAGATCAGCGCACAAATCATCGACGACAGCACCGGCACAACTCTGGCCGCAGCGAGCTCCTTGGAAAAGGGTCTCAATGCTAAGGGCAACGCCGAAGGTGCAAAGGCAATTGGCACTGCGCTTGCGCAGCGAGCCAAGGAGGCCGGCATCACGTCGGTCGTCTTCGACCGTGGAGGCTTTAAATACCACGGCCGTGTGGCTTCCCTGGCGGAAGGCGCGCGAGAAGCCGGGTTGGAGTTCTAAAGCATGAGAATGATGAACCGCCTGAGCGGCAAGCGCGAGAGCAGAAACACGGAAGGTCCGCAGCTCGACGTGCGTGTCGTTCGGACAAATAAAGTCTTCAAAACTCACAAGGGAGGAAAGACCGCATCCTGGTCGATCCTCGTGGTTGTGGGCGACAACAAGGGTCAGGTCGGAGTCGGCCTCGGCAAGGCTCGGGGCATTCCCGACGCCATCCGAAAGGCAGAGGAAGCCGCGCGAAAGAACATGTTCCGCGTGCCTCTCATCGGCCGCACGATTCCGCACGAGATCGTTGCGGTGTCGGGCACGGCTCAGGTCATGCTGAAGCCGGCTGCTCCTGGAACGGGAGTCAAGGCTGGTGGCGCAGTCCGAGCATTGCTCGAGGCTGCAGGCGTGCACGACGTGCTTGCCAAGTCGCTTGGTAGCCGAAACGCTATCAACATGGCTTACGCAACCGTCGAAGCATTCCGCGGACTCCGATCGCCGGAGGACGTCGCCGCCGAGCGGGGCCTTGATGCCCACCAACTGACGCCGTGGCTCGCCAAGGCACGAAAGGAGGAAGCCGATGCTGCGTATTAAGCTCGTTCGGAGCACGATCGGGGAAAAGCCCCGCAATCGCGCCACCGTTCAGTCATTGGGCCTGAGAAAGATGCACCAGACCGTGGAGATCGAAGATACTCCCGCGATGAGAGGCATGGCATTTCAGGTGAAGCATCTTGTGACGGTTACGGATGAGAATGGCAACATGCCTTTCCCAGACGCAACCACCGTCGTGAAGAAGGCTCCGAGAAAGGATCGGCTGCCCGGGAGCTCAGGCGCCCTCAAGCATTAATGTAGTGCCTTCATCCGTGAAGGCATCTCCTCCGGAAAGAAGCCGGAAGAGATGCCTCCACGGATGGAGGCACTACGATGGAAACAAAGAGAATGGGACTACACAATTTCAACCCTCCGAAGGGCAATAGCTTTAGAAAGAGGCGGATTGCACGAGGCATTGGATCGGGCATGGGCAAAACCGCTACCCGAGGTACCAAGGGCCAAAAGGCGCGGCGACAGATCCACCCGAACTTTGAAGGTGGCCAGACGCCAATTCACCGAAGACTTC
>JBGGMI010000058.1:0-17171 GCA_041288075.1 Fimbriimonas sp. | reverse complement strand
TTTGTCTTTCGCAAGCACCGCAACGCGCTCGAGTATTCGGAGCAGGAGCATGTCGATGAGCGGCTGGCGATCGAAGACAGCTTCGTTCCAGTCGTCGAAGCGTGCAAGCGGCACGGAAGAGCGATGCGGGTTGGTGTGAATCACGGCTCGTTATCGGAGCGCATGCTCGTCACCTACGGCGACACGCCGGAGGGGATGGTTCAGAGCGCGCTTGAGTATCTGCGCATTTGCGAGAAGTTTGGCTACACGAACTTAAACATATCCTGCAAGGCTTCACGTGTGCAGGTCGTCGTTGCCGCGAACCGGTTGATGGTTCAGAGGATGAACGAGGAAGGGATGGCGTATCCGCTTCACTTGGGGGTTACCGAAGCTGGGGACGGAGAGTACGCACGGATTAAGTCGACCGCCGGTATCGCTACCTTGCTGATGGAGGGAATCGGCGACACCATTCGCGTCTCTCTATCAGAGGATCCAAAGAATGAGATTCCGGTGTGCTACGACATCTTGCAGTCATTGGGCCTCAGGAAAACGAAGGTGGAATACATCGCCTGCCCGAGTTGCGGGAGAACCAAATTCGATCTCCCGACAGTTCTGCGACAGGTCCGTGACGCCACCAAGCATCTGGTCGGGCTGGACATCGCAGTTATGGGCTGCATCGTGAACGGCCCAGGTGAGATGGCGGATGCAGATTATGGTTATGTGGGAGCTGCCGGGGGCAAGATCACGCTCTACAGAAAGCGCGAAATCGTCAAGAACGGAATACCTCAGGAGCGGGGCGTCGAGGAATTGATCGACCTGCTGAAGGCGGACGGAAAGTGGGAAGAGCCGCCTGTTGGGCCGTCGGCATCCGAACGCGTGCTTCTTCCAATGGCTGCCGCCGTGAGATAAGGCGGCGAGCCTTCAGTGAGTTTCAGGCGGATAGGCTCTGCGGGTGCTCCACTGGTAATCAACAATGCTGCATCCGCATTCGCCATCTATCGCAGCGCCCAAGTCTTTCCGGAGAGGTCTTTCTCCTCGTTTGCAATTTGCGCCAGCCGCAGATAAGCCCATGGGACAGAATCAGGATCGCGAACAGGACATAGCAATGCGGCGCGATACTGCTCCTTCGCCTCAGTCCACCGTCTTGCCCGTCGGTGCACCGCCGGATTGGTCAACCGGGTTCGATACTCCACACCCCATGGGTCGAAGGTCGGCAGGTTCGCCAATCCTTCAACGAATGCTTCGTCGGCTTCCTTCTAACGATTCAATGGGCAGATGGATCGACGACCGACTTCACGGACTGGAACTTCACACCTTGAGAGCTATCCGCCCGCCGCATCGTCCAAGATAACAGCATGCGTATTGGATTGATTGCCGGCGATGGGATCGGGCCGGAGATAACGGCGGTGACGGTCGAGATACTTGCCGCAGCCGGCTTCACTCCTGAGTGGGTTCCACTGCTCGCCGGCGAGAAGGCGATGGCGGCGGGCAAGGAAGCTCTTCCGGCGGAGACGATCGAGGCTATTCGGTCCATCGGCGTGGCTCTCAAAGCACCGACTACTACGCCATCCGGCGGAGGGCACACGAGCGCGAATGTGCAGCTTCGCAAAGCTTTAGATCTCTACGCAAACGTTCGCCCGGCGAAGTCGCTGCCCGGTGTTGCCGGTCCACTTGGTGAGAAGAAGGTGGACATCATCATCGTCCGCGAGAACACGGAGGACCTTTATGCCGGCATCGAATTCATGATCTCGCCGGATATCGCCCAAGCGGTGAAGGTGATCACTCGGCCCAACAGCCGTCGGATTTGCCGCTTTGCCTTTGAAATGGCTCGCACACAGGGTCGGAAGAAGGTGACGGTGATTCACAAGGCCAACATCATGAAGCGCACGGATGGGCTGTTCCTGGAAGAGTTCTATCTGGCGGCGAAGGACTTTGCCGACATCGAATCGAACGACATCATCATCGACAACTGCTGCATGCAACTCGTAACGAAGCCGGAACAGTTCGATGTGCTGGTGACGGAGAACCTTTACGGGGACATCGTGAGCGATCTTTGCGCGGGCTTGGTTGGGGGCTTGGGGATCGCACCTGGGGCGAACATTGGGACGAGTTGTGCGGTGTTTGAGGCGGTGCATGGGTCGGCGCCGGACATCGCGGGCCGGGACATTGCGAATCCGACGGCGCTACTGTTCAGCGCGATCATGATGCTGCGCCACCTTGGGCAGCCGGAGATTGCGAACAAGATCGGGAAGGCTTTGGTGAGGGTTTTCCGCGAAGGGACAATCCGAACGGGAGACCTTGGCGGGCACTCGGGCACGAAGCAGTTCACCGAGGAAGTGATCCGGCAAATGGCTGCGGTGGCTTAGAATAGACCTATGGAAGCGATTGCCCGACGCCTCCCGCCGCTAGAGGACGAGCGTTTTTGGGACCTGATGTCGCGAGCCGAAGAGATTGGCATGCGGCTTGAGATGGACGCGCATGGAATCGTCTGGGAAATGCTGCCAGGCTTGAGGCATCAAGAAATAGCAGCCGCTGTTTACCTTTCGGTTGGCTCCAATCCTCAGGATAAGGACTGCGAGTGTTATCGTGCTCTCGACGTCGCAGTCCGGTTCCCTGATGGCACCGTTAAGCGGCCGGACGTCGCCATTTACTGTCATCGGCCCAAGCAGGAAGAAGGTTTCGTCTACGAAGTGCCTGAGGCCGTGATCGAGATCACAAGCCCTGGTTATGAGGAGAAGGACCTTGTCACCGGACCTCCAATCTACTTGGCCAATGGCTCGAAGGACGTGCTTGTGCTCGACAGGCGCTCGGCTGAGGTGCACCAGTGGGACCGGTCCGGGCATCGCGTGATGCAATCGCCGACTGTGGTGCCTTTGGCTTGCGGGTGCAAGGTTACGGTTTAGCGGTCCGGACCCTCTCCCCTAGCCCCTCCCCTCGGAAGGGGGAGGGGGACCGGAGAATTACGCTACGGCAACTTCTTTCACGTCGGCGTTCTCTTCCAGGAAGTTGCCTACTTTTCGAGAGATTGCTCGGAACTGGAGTTCGTCGAGCGCGTTGTTCTTCTTCAAGAGATCGAGCGTCTCCTGCGGAGGCATCTCCATTTCTTCCGACATCGCGTAGAGCTCGTCGTTTAGCTCTTGATTGGTCAGCTCCATCTTCTCGGCGACGAAGAGCTCGCGGATGAGGAGGGCTCGCTCGACGTGCATCTTGGCCTTGTCTTTCCAAGCCTGTTCGAGCTGCTCGACGGTCATTCCGTTCTCCGTGGCGTACTGCTCGATGGTCTTTCCGGCCTTGTGCTGTTCTTCGGCCGTTTCTCGCAGCCGCCGATTGGCCAGAGCCTCCCACATGTTGTCGCTCACCGCGACTTCCGACCGTTCGTGGAGCTTTTCGAGAAGCTGCTCATTCACGAAGTCGCGGAGCATCTGAGACTTGGCTCTTTGGATGCCGGTTCGGACCCGGATTCTTAGGTCCTCGATGCTTTCGGTCTTCATGCTCTGGGCGAACTCATCGTCTAGTTCCGGAAGCTTTACGGTGCTGAGAGAATTCAGCGTCACCTGGATGTGCATCGACTGGCCGGCCCAGTCCTTCTCCTGGAAGTTGTCGGGGAAGGTCACGTCGAGGCTTTTCATATCTTCGACTTTCATGCCATGCAGCGCCTCGTCCAGGGCCGGGAAGGTTTGGCCGGCGATGGTCATGAAGTTTCTGCCTTCGCCTTCGATCCCGTCCGGCTTGATGTTCACGACGGCGATGTCGCCCTCGGTCACGCCACGATCGACGACGGCTTCTCGCGTCTGGCGTCGCTTCCGGAACTCCTCGATCTGGTGCTCGACTTCTTCATCCGTCACTTCGATCTTCGGCCGCTCGAGTGGCAGGGCTTTGTACTCGCCGAGCTTGACTTGCGGCGCGAGGGGGACCTTGATGCTGAATTCCGCCTTCGGCTCGTCTTCGGCGAATTCGGTCAGGTCGACCATCGGTTGAGTCGTGCTGTCGACGGCGAGCTCGTTCTGGTCGAGGATCTGCTTGTAGAGCTTTCGGATCAGATTCTCGGCCGCAGTGTCGTACACCTCTTCTTTGCTAACGACCTTTTCGATCATCGCGCGGGGGGCGTGGCCGGGGCGAAAGCCCGGCAGTTTGATCTGCTTGGCGACCTGCTTGTATGCCTTATCGAAGGCGTCCTTTACTTCCAGCTGCTCGGCCTTGACAGTGAATTTCACCGTGCAGGCATTCAAATCCTCGCGTGTAACTTCCATGGGGGGTTAAGGCGGGAGTTTACCGGAGCAGGGCAGTGCCGTGAGGAGTCAACTCACCTCGGCACTGCACCCCCTGGAAATCATGGACTCCATCGACGTACAAAAACTGCGAGGGTCAGCGAGATCAAAGCAACTCCGACTGAAATCCATCCGTTAGTGGCATCCATCGAGCGAGAATCCTGCAGGGGAACTCCTATGAGATTCAGCCAAGCCCAAATCATTGCCAGGGTGCCCACTAAGACAAGCAACCCTGCCAGGAAGGCCGTGTAAGGATGGATTACTTCGCGAAAGGATTTCATGTCGGTATTCCTTTGACTCGTCCAAATCAAAGGAGACCGCGTTAGTTTCGCAACTGTCTTCGGGGGATCGTACCTCCCGACTATCCATACGCCATCTCAGGATGCTTGCCGAGTAGCCTCAGTTGGCGATCACTCGCATTCGCCAGCAGCTCCTGGTTAAAGCTGAACGGGAAGGGCGAGAAACGCTGGGCGATGGTGCGGTGCGAGTAGTGGGTCTGGATGAGGTACCGAATTTCGTTTTCCGTCTTGTTCAGACTTCCGGTATGCCAGATTTCGCTGCGGAAGAAGAGCACGTCGCCCGCTTTGCACAGCACCGGCTCTAGCTCGCGGCCTTGCCATACCGAAGGAATCTCCTTGCCCCATCCGATTGCCTTGCCGCTCTTGTGGCTGCCGGGGATGACCCAGGTGGGGCAGAGGTCTTCGTGGATGTCGTTCAGGTAGTAGTGCGCCGTGCAGAGGTAGATCGGGAAGGCTTTGGGATCGCTGGCGGTTTCTTCCGGCACGGTAACCAGGATGTGGTCCGTGTGAGGCCCCCAACCGTCATGCCCCGGGTGGCTCTTCCAGGCGGTCTGTCCGATGATGTGGCACTGGTCGCCCATGGTCGCTTCTGCCAGGTCGACCACCCCGACCCGATCGATCAGATTGAAAAAGAAGTGCTCGCGGTTGAAGACGCACTTGTAGTGCTCCGTCTTCGCCATATGATCGAAGCCAAACGGCTTGAGCCGGTCGATGGCTTCCTTCGCTTCGCGAACCTCGTCCTGGCTAAGCACGCCGGGGATAAGCGCAAAACCGTCCTCGTGCATCGCGCGGGTCATGCCTTCGACGTCTTCGAGGGCGAAAGTCTTTTGTCGGTAGGTGAAGTCAGGTGCGATTGCGGCCACGGCGTTTATAGTCGCACAAGTTGACGTGCCGGGTCTAGGGGATCAGCGGTTTTTCTGTAGCTAAGCGACTTCCTCAAGCACCGCATCGAACTCCGCAGGGGAATACATGAGCAGAATGCCGATTTGGGAGGCGGTCTCTTGCAGCCGCTCGCGGAGGGATTTCCAAACGCGTAGCTGCCGCTCCAAATGCGTTAGCTTGGCGAACTCTGGAGCGACGACGTGGCCCACATAACTGCCGTCGGGGTTCATCGAGAGCTCGATCGTGGCTTCGGGAACTACGGCGTGGATGGCTTTTTCGATTTCTGCTTTGAATCCCATATGAGCCTCAGCTCCTGCGTTGTCAACGAAGATGGCTCAATCGGTGGTAACAGCGCAGAGGAGGGTGGCCGCGACGCATACTGAATCTAAGGTACCAGCAGCTTGATTAACTTGCAAGATAGACACGTTTTAGTTGTCGGCGGAAGCCGTGGGATTGGGGCTTCGGCGGCGAAGATGTCTGCGGAAGCGGGGGCGGATGTGAGTGTGATCTTTCATTCGAACGAGGCGGCGGCGGCTTCTGTGGTGGATGCGTGTCAGGGCTACGGGAGGCGAGCGCGGGCGTTTCGGGCGGATGCGGCGGATGAGAGACAGTTGTGTGGGGCGATCTCGGATGCGACTTCCGCCTTGGGAGCACCTGATGGGTTGGTGGTTTCTGCCGGAGTGTTCGAGGGGCACCCGCTGGAGGAGATGACGGTTGAGTTTTGGGATCGGGTGATGGCGGTCAATGTTAGAGCATCGTTTCTGGCCGTTCGAGAGACTGTGAAGCATTTGCGAGCGGCTGGAAAAAAGGGGAGCATTGTGCTTTACACGTCGACGGCGGGGCAGCGGGGCTCTTCGGTCTTTTCCGCTTATGCGACTTCGAAAGGGGCTCAGATCATGTTCATGCGCTCGATGGCTCGGGAGCTGGGGCCGGAGGGGATTCGCGTGAATTGCATTGCTCCGGCATGGACGGAGACGGACATGGCTGACGCGAGCTTGACGGCCTTAGGTCGGGAGAATGTAGCCAAGGACTTCGTACTCGGGCGAATTGGGCAGCCTGCGGATGTGGCAGCGGCGACGGTTTTTCTTTTGAGCGATCTGGCCGGATTCATCACCGGCACGACCGTGACTGTCGATGGCGGCATGGATATGAGGGGCTAAGGACTGCACCCGACGCACCACATGCCCGTGCCAGTCGTCAAACTAATATCATGCTCGCAGCACTAGCGGTAACACTGATGATGGGGGCTCCGCAGTCCCTTGACGGCAAAGAAATCCAGCGGCTCATCGCAAACGGCAAAGGCACCGTCACCTTGCCGAAAGGCAGCTTCCGAATGGGACCAGGCAAGGGGCCTCGCTACCATCTCGACTTCGACGACCTCCGCGATCTAGTCATCGACGGCACGGGTACCGAGCTGATCCTCACCGATCCCGGGCGAGGCGGCATTCGGTTCCAGGGGTGCAGGAACGTGACCCTCAAAGGGCTTTCCCTCCGATGGGAAACGCCTCCATTTACGCAAGGAAGAGTCACGGATTTTGATCCGAACGGCGAGTGGTATGAGGTGAAGATTTCACCGGGTTATCCGACCGATCTCGACGACCGCAAGCACTTCCCGGCGAATCCGACCGGCTATCTGTTCGACGCGCAGACGAGGCTTTGGAAGCATGGCAGCCTCGACCTTTACAGCTCTCGTGTGGACAAGAAAGGACCCGACACGTTCCGCTTCAATATGCGCAATCCGGTTAAGAACCCGGTCAGCGTGGGTGATCCGGTCGCGTTTCGAGGATTCCTCAGCAGCGGCCTGGAACTGTTGATGACCGAAAAGATGCGGATCGAAGACGTCACGCTGCGCAACGTTCCCGGCATCGTGTGCCACGAGGTTCAGGGGGAAGGCGGCAATTACTACCGCTACAAAGTCACCTACGGACCCCCACCCGCCGGCGCGACGGAGCGGCCGTTGATGGCGAGCAACGCGGGCGGCTTTAACAGCGGCAGCATGCGAGCGGGAGTTACCGTCGAGAACAGCACGATCGAGGGCACGGCAGATGACGCGATCCCCATTCATGGCATGTTTGCGGCCGTTTCCAAATCCGAGGGCAACCAGCTTTGGGTTAACAGCTACTACAAGAAAATCGACGTCCGCGTCGGTGAGCCCGTGCAGTTCTTCGATGAGAAGGGAGCTCCGGAGGGAGAGGCAAAGGTCATCGGAGTCGAGCCCGCACCCGACTTCTCCGCGCCCGATTCCAAGATCATCACGATGGATGAAAAGGGTAACTATTACCGCTTGACCCTGGACAGAAGCGTGAATCTAAAGCCGGATTATCTGGCGGGCTTCCCCAATGCAACCAACTCCGGATTTGCCGTCCGGGGCAACCGCATCCTTAACAACCGGGCTCGAGGAATCCTGATCATGGCCGCGAACGGTGTGGTCGAGAACAACGTCATCGACGGCAGCACGATCGCTGGCATCGTGGTTTGCCCTACGATTCGAAATGCGGTTGCCGGATATGCCGAAAACGTGATTATCCGAGGTAACACAATCCGCAACACGGGTTACGCGACGGCCGGGCCGTTCACCTATCAGGCTGGCGCGATCAGCGTAACGGCGCGTGGAATCAAGGAGATCACGCACCGGAACATCACGATCGAGAACAACACCTTTGAGGACATCGACGGGATCAACTTGCTGGTAAAGAACACGTCAGGTGTGACGATCCGGGGTAACACCTTCCGCCGGCCGATGCGAAAGATGTCGCCGAGCGACCGAGGCAAGAACTTCAACTTCGACCAGGAAGCGCTCGTGTACATCGCCGACTCCGATCGAGTCAACGCTGCCGAGAACCGAGTGTTCGAGGCGGGCGGCCAGATGAAGAAGATGATCGTCGGCCCCAAAGGGCTGAACCTCGGCGGATTCATCAAAGGATAACAGTAGTGCCTCCATCCCTGGGGGCATCTCCTCCGACACTCTGTCCGGAGGAGATGCCTTCACGGATGAAGGCACTACGTTAGCTATTTAAAGCTGCTGAACTCGGATTGTCTTGATGTTGAAGACAAAGCTCCCGCGCTCGATTCGCAAGCGAATCGTGTGGAGGCCGGGCTTCAGGTGGATCGTTGGCGTCGCGGCGGTCACCTTGAAAGTGGTGAGACTTCCGGTGTTCGGCACCGCGACCGTCGTGCTTCGAATTCCGTCAAAGCAGATGGACAGCAGTCCCTCGGTTGACTCGGACGCCGTAAGGCAGTCGATCTTGAAGTCTGCTTCTGTATCGACTCGAACGAGGTAGTCGAAGACGTCGCCTTGACGAAGGAACCGCAGGAATGGGTCGCGGGTGGCGAAGTCGGGGAAGCGCGCGATGTGCTTCCTGGCGTCTACGTTCGACGGAATCAACATGCCGGCGGTGATCCGGATTGGGCTGCCGTTCAACACGGCGTCGATGCCAAAGATCTTGGGCGTCGATTGATTCGCCATATCTTCCGTTAGGCCCCACGTGCCGAACGGAGTCGACCATGAGTTAGCTCCCGCGTGATACCACAGGAACGGGCCGAAGTCGAACGCGAACCAATCCTTCAGGTAAGTCGACACGGTGTCTCGCGTGCGAAGGTCGAGATTGACTGCCCGCTTAGCGTCCAAGCTGCCATTGCCGAACGTGTCCGAGCCACCCTCATAGGCGAAGGTCTCCAACCCGAACCAAAGCGCCTTGGCCCGATTGTATTCGTATTTGTAGGTGACGGGAGCAAGCCTCTTCTCGGTATTCAGCGCGGCTAGCACTTGATCGACGGACAGTCCGTCCACGAACTGCTGGTCGCCCATGTTGTAGTACGGAGCAAATGCCAGGCCTCCAAGGAAGAAGTTAGGCGGTCCCTTGCGTTTGCTGATATAGAAGAGGGCCTGGTCGAGCCAAAGCTCCGGGAATGCGGTTTGAGGAGCCAGAATGGGCTTGACGTGCTGGAGGAAGTCGATGTCGCCGTATTCAGCCCGGAAGAGGTTGCTGATCTGGGTGATTCGTCGGCCAATACGCCTGGCGGCCCAGAAGAACTGGTCGTCCGCGTTGTCGAAGTTAAGGTCGGGGTTCCCACCTTCGACCTCGGCTCTTGCTGCGTCGAGGTTGAATTGCGCCTGCTCGAAGCCGAAATTCCAAACCTCGTTGCTGTACTCGACGTGTACGGTGAGGGTTGGGTCCAGCTTGGCTTTGAATAGCTTCGCGAGGTTTCTTACGTAGTTGTCGTTCGCGTGGGCGGGAATGTTGATCCAGGGGCTCTTGTGCGTGAGGTTGCAGAGATCGATGATGATCTCCCAAGGCACACCCTTGATCGTGTATTGCGCGGAGGAAAGTCTGGGCCGGTCGGCGAAGGAAATCTGCTGGCTTCCGTTCGTCTGCGTCCAGTCCATGAAGCGCAATCGGCTGAAGCGGCGGATGTGGTTGATGAAGACGTTTGTAAATTTCTTCGTTGGACCGAACCCGGGCCGCATTACTTTGAGGTTTCTGGTTCCGCCGCCGGTGTTGGTGAAGCCAAGCATCATCTGCTCGCCGCCCTCGGGGAAGTCGATGTCGGCCTTTACAGCGCCGGTGGCTGCATCGAAAGTGACGTTCTTCACTTCTCCGGGGCTGCCCGACACGAGCTGGATCGTTGGCTTGCGTGAGAACGTTCCGAATAGCTTGTAAGTGCCGCCGTAGTTCCGCTGGTCGGCCGCATCTACAAAGAGAACGACGCCAAAGTCGGTTGTTGGCCAGCCATCGACGTCGCGCTGGACGGTTCCGGGCTCAAATGGGCGGCTGGGATCGCCGAACACTCGGGACTGCTTGACTAGGTCGGCAAAAACCTGAGAGTGAGAAAAGTCCTGAATTTCTTCAAGGTTGCCGCCGACGTCGGGAATACGCATCGGCTGGGCGGATACTGTGGCAAAAAAGCAGCCCAACAGTAAAGCTAAAGCTACAAGTTTAAATTTATTCATAGTTCCTCGGGGAGCTATGACAGTATAAAGGTTTTTCAGACGCCGGGAATCTGAAACTGTATGGTTTGCAAAAAGTAGTGCCCCCATCCATGAAGGCATCTCCTCCGACACTCTGTCCGGAGGAGATGCCTTCAGGGATGAAGGCACTACGGGTTTATCTTGCGTTCGAATAGCCGCGCTTGCGACCCGGGGCAGTGAATCTGCTTCCGTGTCCCATCGCGGGCCGTCGAGCCGGCGCGCCCTGAGTTGGGCGTCTGGCCTGGACGAAGTCTTCGCCTCCGGCGATTGGCAGCCGAAGCCCGATGAGCTTCTCGATGTCTCGCACGTCCTTGCCCTGCTCGGGGGTCGCCATGGTGACGGCGGCTCCAATATGGCCCGCTCGCCCGGTTCGGCCGATCCGGTGTACGTAGTCGTCGGATGAATCCGGCAGGTCGTAGTTAATGACCAGCGAAATCTCCTTGACGTCGATGCCTCGAGCGGCGATGTCGGTGGCGACGAGCACTCGGTAAGTGCCCTGCTTGAAGCCATCCAGAGCCTCTCGGCGCTGGGGCAGCGTTCGGTCTGAGTGGAGCTCGGCAGCCGAGTGGCCCATCATTCGCACTGACCGCGCGACCTTACGAGCGCCGTGGCGGGTACGGGCGAACACGAGCACAGAGCCCTTGTTCTCATAGAGCAGCTTCGAGAGCAGCTCGCCCTTTTCGGGGCCGGGGACGACGTAGAGCTTCTGTTCGACCAACTCGGTCATCGTGCCCTGAGGGGCGACTTCGACTCGGACGGGGTCGTCGAGATAGGCCTTCGCGATGTTGGTGATCTCCTTTGGCATGGTTGCCGAGAAGAGCATCGTCTGTCGATCGCGGGGCAGCTTGTCCATGATCTGCTTGATCGCAGGAAGGAAGCCCATGTCCAGCATCCGGTCGGCCTCGTCGAGGACGACGACGTCGGTGAGGTTGAGGTTAACGCCTCGCTGGGAAAGGTGGTCGAGCAGTCTGCCGGGGGTCGCGATGATGACATCGGGTCCGCGGCGGAGCATGGCCGATTGCCGGCCGATAGGAGCGCCACCGATCAGGACGACCGTTTTGAGACCAAGAGGAGCGCCAACCTTGAGGAATTCTTCCTCAATTTGGATCGCAAGCTCACGAGTCGGCGCAAGAATGAGTGCGCGGCACATGCCGTCGCAATGACGAGCCAGGATGGGCAGCGCGAAGGCGAGGGTCTTGCCCGTGCCTGTCTGTGCGATGCCGATCACATCCCTGCCGGATAATCCTGCGGGGATCGCGCTCTGTTGGATCGGGGTCGGCTCGGTAAATCCGAGCGCCTCGACCGAGCGCAGAATTGGCTCCGGAAGCTGAAATGCGCCGAAGCCTGTTTGCTTTGTGTTTCGTTCTGACATAAAAAAGGCCCAGGAAAGCACGAGACTCACCCGGACATACCTATTATACGCCTCGCAAGGCATTTGCGTTTTCACGGACTCGATAAGACGCTAAACCTTTCGCCACTCATCGCCAGGAATGATTCTCACCATGAACTCGTGGAATAGCGGAACAGTAAACGCCGTGTCGCCGTGGCTGGGGCTCCATATCATGCCCTTACCGATGAGCTTGTTTCTGGTGGGACCGAGCTCCCTGACGTCGCGACCCAGCTCCCAAGCAATATCCCCGGAGCGGTGTGGACCCTCACCCAATTCAGCCATTGCGCGTAGATAGCGCTTCTCCAATGGTGTCAGTCGATCGAAACGCACCCTAAAGAAGCTCTCGTCCAGAGCCGCGATCGCGGTTCTGGAGGCTTCTTGAACATCTTCAAGAGTGATGGGTGAGCCATTGGCGACCTCCCAAGCGTGCTTGCCCCACTCCTGCAGGAAATAGGGATAACCCCTGGTGACCTTCACGAGAGCGTCCAAAGCATTCTTGTCCACGTACACGCCCTCGTCTTTGGCGGGTTTGGCAATCGCGAGCTCAGCGGCCTCTCGTGGTAGAGCACCTACTTCTGGGAAGTCGAAGAGCCGCTCGGCATAGGACTTTGCCTCGCCCATCCTGCCTCGCAATTGAGGGAGCCCGGCGCCTACAAGCACGATCGGCAATCCCCTTTGAGCAGCGCGATGGAGTGCAGTAATGAGAGCGGCCAATTCATCCTCCTCGACGTACTGCAACTCATCGATGAACATCGCGAGGGCCGTTCCGGCCGCTTTGGCGGCTAACCCTGCAACCTCTAAAAGATCTTGAAGATCGTGCTCCAGGTCACCATTATCGGCGAGACCAGGCTCGACCTCGAAGTCGATCCCAATCTCAATGTCGTTGTACTTAACCTTGAGCACTTTGGCAAACCCTGCTAGGGCGCGGAGGGCTCGGTGGGCCAGGTCCCGTGCCTTATCCACTCTCGATATGCGCAGTAGGGCTTGCCTCAACTGAGGAGCGAGGATGGCAGGCAGAGACTTGCTCTCAGGGGCCTCGATGCGTAGTGTATAGATTCCGGATGCTTCCGCGTCTTCGCGAATCCTGTCGAGCAAAACGGTCTTGCCCACACCTCGTAAGCCGACGATGAGGACGCTCTTTGCTGGTCTACCCAGCCTTACTCTCTCGAGCGCCACGCGGACTTTTTCACGCAGTTCCTCACGACCTGCGAGTTCGGGCGGCTGGGTCCCCGCACCTGGAGAGTAAGGATTCTTGATTGGGTCCACACGTCTGTTATACCAAGTTTAGCAAGTTTACCTCCTTTTGATAAACTTGCTAAACTTGATCAAATTGGCTGCCGGTCGGCCCGCCCTTCGAGAACTCCATCCCCTGCGCGATCGCCGTAGCCATCGGTGATGATCAGGATAGGGCCGCCCGTGGGGAAGCACCGGACCGGGGCATGAGTGCACCCTCGGCCCACCACTATCTCAATCGCGACAATCGCCTCGTGGCACCTGTCCAAACGGACCGGTCGCGGATGAAGAGCTCATGACCCTGTGCAATGATCCGGTAGACGCGGGGCTCAGGGTAGGGCGGCACGTTTAGGTCCGACAGCGCCCATGTGGGTAGATCCACTATGAAGAAGTCGCCCCTCTGAATCACCGCGCTAGACGGAACCTGCCACTCCTGAATCACATGAGGCTCGACCCGCAACCAGGCATCGCGTGTGCGGCCGGAGTAGAGCGAGGCGGAAAGATTGTCGTCCCAGAGGTCGAGGAGATTGAGAGCGGGCATCACTCCCACCAGCACCAACACGACCTTGCCAACCGCCGAACTCCAAGCCAAAGGAAACAACGGTTCTGACGAGCGGAAGAAGAGCGTGAATGCCAGCAAGGGCATGCAGATGTTCCACGGCCAAACGGCGGAATTGAAGTTGTGCCCAGTGGGACCAAGCACCCACAACAGGGCGAAATGGATCAGGGCTGCGCCGGCGATGGCAAAGATGCGCAGACGTGGCACGAACAGCAACACTCCAACGCAGACCTCGAACAAGGCTGCTGCAAATCCCAGAGAAGTCGGAGCGGCAAAAATGGGCTTCACCAGCCAAGGGAACACATCCGAGGCAAACGAGAGATTCAGCTTCAGGAGCCCGCTCCACACATACGTGAATGCCAATACGCAAGCACAAAGCGCCCATCCCCGCCTGCCGCCCAGCCAAACCCCCACCAGGACAAGGACGTACTGATACATCCACGGTTGCAGCCGATTGAGATCAAGCAGGACGAGCAGGGCTGCGAAGCCTACAGCCATCCCAATGGGCCAACGCAATCGTAAACCTGCCGCTGCCAATAAACTGAGCACGAACGAGATTGAAGGCACAAGAGAGGGAACGGTCGGCAGCCAGCCAAACACAGGCGCTTCAGGAAACGTCCGTCCGCCAAACCACAGTCTGGTAGTCAGTGCGATCGCAGCTAAGAGCCCGGCGCAGACGATCCACTTGACGAGCAGCAGCCGCCTTTCGGGATTCTCCAAGTGATCCTTCGGCATCGAACATTCCAAGTTACACGATGATCGGCGGACGCGTCTTAGAGATACCTCCATGCCCCATGCTCTGAAGCTTATTGTCGCCGCCGCACTCCTCACATTGGCTGCCGTTGCCCAGACCCAGATGGTGCCGATTATCACAGTGAAGAGCGCAGAAGCGATCGTGCTGCAGGCGGAATCGGTGATCATCGCCAAAGTTGTCGAGGTGCCCAATGCCGCTGGCAATAGCAGATACGACCCCAGGGTCATCGTCCAGGTGCAGGAGCGGCTAAAGGGACCGAAAGGTGGCGCCCGCGAAACACTCATCTCGGAAAATCACCCCCCACTGCCGGAGGAGCAGCATCGGTTCAAGCAGGATCGGCTTCTCATTAGCACCGACAAAGAGAAAGCGATCATGTCGATCATCAATCTCTCTGATCCGGAGGTCAGGGTGCCAATGGCGGATAGAAAACTAGTCAAGGGTCCAAACGCCATTCTTCGTCGCTTCAGGGAGCTCGCCAAAGGACCGATTTCCGCCAGAGATGCCAAGTTGGCTCAACTCCCCCTGGCGAGGGATTCGGATATCCGGCGCACACTAGGTGCCGATCTGCTGCTCGTACCCGTTAACGATCAATTAGAGAAGCAGTTGCTTGCCGGCTTAGGGTCCGGGGACCCGTGGCAGCGCATTAACTCAATTCACATGCTGCACGACTTCAAGTCGGACAAGGTAGCGGACGCGTTGCGCAAGCTGCTCGCCGATCCGTACAAACGGAGATTCTTGGATCCGGAGCAGGGCAAGGGTTATGTCGTTTCTCGCTATCCGGTTCGAGAGGCGGCGCATCAAATGCTACAGTCATGGGGAGAAAACATCCCGGCTCCCGATTTGGTGCGCGAATGGGACGGCGCTCACCTCACCAGCCTTCAGGTGGCCCACGAGCCTATCGCCGACGAAGACCTGATTCGCCTTCAAAGGGCACCCGCCCTGCGCGAGCTACAACTCGCCTACGTGCCGCTCACGCCCTCGAACTTCGACCATATCGCCAAGCTTCAAAGTCTCACCAGGCTTTCCGTCTCTTACTCTAAATTCGACGAGGCCAACCTCTCCAGACTGGCAAACATGTCTCGTCTGGAAGTGTTCGAAGCTGCTCAAACCGCTTTTACCGATGCGGGCCTGCTCACTCTGGCCAAGCTCCCAAGCCTCCGCTCCGTGAATGTGGTGAGCACCCGCGTCACACGACAGGGCGCAGGCGCTTTTCGAACCCTTCGGCCCGACGTGTCCCTCACCCTAATCTCGACCGACCGCCGCCCTCGCCCGTTCACGGATAACCCGCTCCATCACGCGGCCTTCAATAACAACGTAGAAGCCGCTCGACAGGTCTTGAAAAGAGATCCAAGCTTGCTCAACTCCGTCGACTCCGACGACCGTACCGCAGTTCATTACGCGGCCGCTGCCGATTCCGCTGACGTGCTAGAGCTCTTGCTGGATAAGGGTGCGAATCCGAACGTGCAGAGCAAAGTCGGTGTGACGCCTCTTCAGTGGGGCATGGAGTTTGATTCCTACCGCTCCGTCCAGATGCTCATCAAGCACGGAGTCAACCTCGAACTCGCCCGTCGCGATTCCGGGATGATCCGGCTGCCGAATGGAACGGAAGTCCGCGGAAGTCATACCGCGCTGACGGCCAGTCTCCTGGATGGTGCCGACGACTTGGCCCTCGCCCTCGTGAGAGCCGGTGCGAACGTGAACAGCCGCAGCGAAGCCCAGATAACCCCGCTCATGGTTGCCGCCCAGTTCGGCCGCCCCGTCGAAACCCTGAAGCTCCTCATTGATCACGGTGCCGATGTGAACGCGCAAAACGTGTGGGGCGATACGCCGCTTCACCTGGCAGCGAGAAATGGAGATAAAGCCGCCGTCCGCTTCCTACTCTCGAACGGAGCCGACCCTTTCGCAAAGAATGCTGCTGGCCAGAGACCGCTGGACCTTTTGCCCCCTGGCTAATCATTGTGTTTGTACACTAGCTTGTATGCATATCGGTCTGCTGATCCTGACGCTTGCGAATGCACCCACAGTCGACGTCTCCGCGCTTACCGACCGCGTCCTATTAGTGCACTACGACGAGGGATACGTCGTCCACCACGGGAAAGGGCAGAAGCGGTCGGACGAGAAGGTGGTGATCAGCCCTTTGAACGTCGAGCGGGCGACGCGGGTGGACCAGTATCGGATCGCTTCGAAGGGCGAGTCGTTTCAGCCGATGTCGATTGCGCGGAAGTCGAAAGGGACCGACTTCGCCTGGTTCGTGGATTCCTGGGTGGATGGGCGGGCGGTGAATACGCGGCCGGATCACACGAAGGAGCACTGGATCTATTTGCGCCTGCCGAAGCCCTTGGTGATGGGGCGGAGTTATACCGTGGCGACTCCGGAAGGTTCTTCAACGCTCACCTACAACCCCGCCTCTTCTCGTTCGGAAGCCGTGCACGTAAACCTCCTTGGCTACGTGCCGGCGGCACCAAAGAAGTTCGCCTACGTGTATCAGTGGATGGGCGACGGAGGCAGTCTCGATCTGAAAGCCTATGAAGGAAAGACTTTCTCCTTGATCGACCAAGCGACGCGCAAGAAGGTTTTCTCGGGGAAAGTGAAGTTCCGGACGAATGCCACGAACCAGGAGACCTTCCACGTCTCCGACACCCCGAACGGGAACTTCAATGGTGCCGATGTCTATGAATGCGATTTCTCCGCCTTTAAGAAGCCGGGCAAATACGTGGTCTCAGTCGACGGCATCGGCTGCTCCTTCCCATTCCGGCTGGACCCGGACATCTATCGCGAAGCCTTCCGAACGACCGCGAGGGGCCTCTATCACAACCGTAGCGGCATCGAGCTGAAGGA
>JBGGMI010000057.1:0-3317 GCA_041288075.1 Fimbriimonas sp. | reverse complement strand
GACCTTAGCTTCGATTCGAACAGCTTGGACGTTCACATCTATCGCCTGCGAAAGAAGATCGAACCCGATCCCTCGCATCCGCGATACCTGCACACGGTGAAAGGGTACGGCTATCGCTTGGCCGACAAGCCTTAATCGCCGCAACAAATGCGAATTCATGTTGCGTTCATGTCGCGGTCAGGTAGCGGCTAACTAGAGGGCTCTCAATCATTCTTAGACCGATAGGTCGTCCCCGCGTTTTTCGTATGGCGCGGGGGAAAAGGAGCCTTATCTTATGCATTCTAAATTCAAATTCGGCCTATGCGCTCTCGGAGCGGTTGGCCTTCTAGGCGCTCTGGTCGTGCCGGCCATTGGCTCTGACCACGCCGACACTCAAGAGAACGTCGGCAATCCAGGGCAAGACATCAGCGACGTCTATATCTTCCCAAGCAAGGAAAATCCGAACAACGTCGTGTTCGTAATGAACGTGAACCCGCTCATCGCCCGCGGTGGCACGGCCCGGTTCGATCCGCAGGTGCTTTATCAGTTCAAGATCGACACCAACAAGGACAACGTTGAAGATTTGGTTATTCAGGCCAAGTTCGACAGCGAAGCCAATCAGGGCGTGCGAATTGCCGGCCCCGTCAAGCCATCCTCCCTCGGGACGACCTCGAACCTCGAGCGATTCCAGACCGTTGCCGGAACCGTCGGAACGACGTTCCAACCCGCCCCTGGTATGCGAGTATTTGCCGGCACGAGAGAAGATTCGTTCTTCTTCGACCTGGAGCGATTCTTCACGATCTTCCCGGATCGAGGCGTGCCAACCGGCCTAACGACTCCTCCGGAGAACCCGAACCAGCCGATGGCGACCTCTTGGCGACCTGCCGGCGAGGCTCGAGACTTCCTTTCCGCTGGCGGCTACAACGTTCTATCGATCGTTGTGGAAGTGCCCAAGTCGATGGTGCAGGAGCAGTAAGCATGAAAAAATCTCTACTAGCAATCTTTCCCCTTGCTGCTCTGGCTCTAGCCGGTTGCGGCGGTGACGACGATGGCGGCGGCATCAATCCTCCTCCTCCCCCTCCTCCTGCGGGCAAGAACAAGCAGATCGGCGTGTGGGGAACTACTAGCACGACGGTCCGTTCCTCATGGGAGCAGGTCGATCGGCTCGGCCGACCGGTGGTCAACGAGGTCTTTGCGACGTTCGCGAACAATCGCCACAAGGCGAACAACGAGATCAGCCCGGTAAACGATGCCCGTGAGCTGGAAGGCGACATTCAGAAGTTTATGGACGAGGTCTTCTCGTTCGCTCCTGAAGGCAAGCGTTCTCAGGCGACGACTGACGTGATCAAGGCCGTGCTTGTGCCGGACGTGATCAAGGTCGATCTCGCGGTGAACTCCAATAGCGCGGCTTATCTCGGCTTTGAGACGGGCGGTGCGACGGGCAGCAAGTTCGGCGGCCGTGCGCTGACCGATGACGTTGTGGACATTTCGCTTGGCGTGGTGTTCGGAACCACTATTTCCGCGCTTGGGCTCGCCCCTGCCGACGGAAAGGACATTCCGACCCTAACGAGCGACAACGTTGGGCCAGAAGGCAAGCGCTTCACCAACACGTTCCCTTATCTTGGCGATCCTCGCTGAGGCAACCACGTCCTTCCCTCAAAGGACAACTCGCCCGTCTCCACCCCCCGGTGGAGCGGGCTCAAGACAGAGCCGCCATGAACAAGCTTCCATTCCTCGTGATCAGCATCGCCTTCTTAGCAGGCTGCCAAACCGCACCGAAAGTCGTGAAGGCAACACCCCCTCCGGCGAGAGCTTCCAAGCTATCCCCAGATCAGCTCATCTCGGCTTACAAGAGGCAGGTCGCCAACGACCCGCAAGGTGCGATCGGTTGGAGCCAACTCTCGTTGGCTTACCTCTCCCGGTCCAGGGCGTACGACTCCTACGACGATGCTCGTCGGGCGGAGGAGAGCGCCCGGAAGTCGTTGGAAGTACGGCGAAGAGGGAACGTCATGGCAGCCGTTCGGCTGACGCAGTCACTCCTGAATCAGCATCGGTTTCAAGATGCGCTCGCATCATCTGCGGACGCCATGAAGATCGCTTCCTACAGCCCACCTGCGCAGTTTTCACGCATGGAGTGCTTGATCGAGACGGGTCGATATGAAGAGGCGAAGGCGCTGTTTGTAAAGGTGGGCAACAACCTTTCCGAGCGTGATCGGCTGCTGATACGGAGTCGGATGTATGAGATTTATGGGCAGCCGGATCGAGCCATCGAGCTAGTCTCGAGGCTCTTAATCAAAGACAGTTCTGCTCCGGAATCACGGGCTTTCCTCTATACGCGGCTCGCAGACCTTTTTTGGTCAATCCGCGACTTGGAGCAAGCGGAGAAGAATTACTCGCAAGCCTTAGAGTTGGCCCCTAAGACCTGGAAAGCCATGCTCGGCAGCGTCCGCGTTGCGCACGCCCGAAAGGATTGGCAACGAGTGGTAAAGCTAGGGCACGAGACGGAGGAGCTGGTGCACATGACCGATTTGGTGTCGTTAATGGGGGATGCCTACTTTGCCATGTGGGATCAAGCAATGGCCAAAGAGCACTTTGGCGAAGCGGCGCAGCTTGCCGGGTATCCCTTGGGGGAGGAGACTCATTCGCATGGAGATGGCAAGCCACACTCCCACACCAAAAAGCACGGCCATCCCCTCGATCGCCAGTACGCGCGGTTCGCTGCCGACCATAGGCTCAACCTAGACAACGCCCTAAAAGCCGCCAGGGAAGACATGAAGCAGCGGCAGGACATCATTGGCTGGGACACGCTGGCATGGGTGCATTATCAGCGCGGGGAAGTTGCTGAGGCGCGGAAGGCGATGAATAAAGCGATGCAAACCGGTTCAAAGGACGTGGCTCTTGTACGGCACGCCGAGTTGATTTTCGGAGACGCTGAGGTGCCCTAGTGGCGTTATTCACGAACCTTATGGAGCGTCGGTTCTAAAGGCACAAGCTGATCGATTGTTGATGTTTGATGGTTGAGGGGATTTGGCTGGAGGTGATGTACCGGACGCGGGCACAAGCCATCCCGCGACTACAGCAGTCAAGCGCAACACCGTCGGCGGCACGATTTGCATCCCCGGTTACGGGTGCGGGAACACTTTAGGGAATTCTAAAGTATAGTGGGGTAATGGTCGAGGCGGTTCGGGCGGATGAGGTGTTTGCGGCTTTGGCTGCGCCTTCTCGGCGGGCGATGCTGGAGGTGCTGGCTCGGGGGGAGGTGCCGGTTATGACGCTGGCGGATTCCTTTGAGATGACGCTTTCGGCGGTATCCCAGCACCTTGCGATCCTTCGGGAGG
>JBGGMI010000056.1:0-19457 GCA_041288075.1 Fimbriimonas sp. | reverse complement strand
AAAGTGACTGGGCTCGTTTTCCAGCAGCCGCAGGACGACACCGGGGGGACGGCACCTTGAGAACTCGAGGCATAACGCTGCTGGAACTGATGATCGCGATCACCTTGATTGCGATGATCATGGCGGCCGTTTCGCGCTCGTATATCTTGAGCCTCGACTACGAGCAGCGGCTTCGGGAAAGCCGTCAGGTGAGCGACCGTTACCGGACGTTTGAGGACCGCCTTTCGAACCTGCTGAAGCACGCCTATCTTTCTGCGGACGGACAGGATGCTTCCACCTACTTTATCGGGGCGGATGTTCAGGCGGAGTCGGCTTCTGACACTCCGACGGAGACGCTGACGTTTACGGTAGCCGGCACGCGGATTCCTTCGACGCTCATGAACTCGGAGGATGACTTCGAGATGTTGAACAATCGGGTTGGGCCCCAAGGCGGCGTCGCCGAAATGACGCTCGGGATGACGCCGATTGGACAAGCACCTACGCAAGAGGGTCTGTTCTTACGAGAGCAACGGCCGGCAGACGGCGATCCTTCGCAGGGCGGGACGGAAGAAGTCTTTGCCGACGATGTCGACTCGATCCAGTTTGAGTTTTACGACGGAGCGCAGTGGTTGCCCAACTGGGATACACGAACCGGGCAGAAGCGGCTTCCCTCGGCTGTGCGCGTGACTTACAAGTTAACCGGCGACGAAGATGACCACATCATCACGGCGAAACTACCCCTCAGCGACGTGACGCCGCTTAACCCCTTGCAGACGGAGACCGATCAATGAGACGGCAGCGCGGAAGCATTTTCGTGATCACGCTGGCAGTGCTTGCGAGCCTAGTTGCTGTGCTGGCGAGCATTGCGGCGACTCATCACACGTTTGTGGTTCAGGAGGCGAATCGGCTGGAGCGCGACCGGGCCTGCGTCGCGGCAGAGGCGGGAATTCAGCGCGCGCTGCAAGTTTTGTACGCCCAGGCAAGCGGGACCGGCGGGAGCTCGACGAGCACTTCAACGGCGGCCTCGACGTCCGGCGCGATCACTCAGAACGACGAGTGGTACACGTTTGGGCAGAAGGGAGCGGAGACGTTCGTCCTTGGGAATTCTTCCTTCCGCATCGAAATCGTCGATCTCGCTTCTCGGGTGAACCTGAACACGGCTACTCAGCAGCAACTCGAGCGGTTGCCGCTGACGACCGAGCAGATCGAGTCGATTCTCGACTTCCGCGAGCCTGGACAAGAGCTTCGGCCAGAGGGCGGGAAGGATCAGTTCTACAACGAGCTCGCACAGCCCTATAATGCGAAGCTTCGGGCGTTTGACACGTTGGACGAGCTGCTGCAGGTTAAGGGGTTCACGCCGCAGGTTCTGTATGAGCCTCAGACGGACGTGGTGAATTCGGCGACGGCGGCACAGGGCTCGACAGACGAGCAGCCGGCTCTGGCCGATATCGCGACGGTTTATTCCTATTCGCCGGAGACCACTCCTACAGGCGAGGCGAAGATCAATTTGAACGGCGGAGATCAGCAGCAGAAGCTGCAGAGGCTGGTTCAGGCGGGCATTCCGCAGCAGGTGGCGCAGCAGATTTCATCCCAGAACTACCCGACACTAGGGCAGTTGTTTACGAGCGTGCAAGGCATCACCCAGGACATGCAGCGGATCTTGCTCGACAACGCAACTACTACTGCGGAGCCGCGACGGGCAGGTCGAATCAATCTAAACACCGCGACCGAATTCGCACTGAATTCAGTGCCGGGGCTGACTCCGGATATCGTGCAGTCGATCCTGCAGCGGCAGACGGAAGGGTTTGCGTCGCTTGGCGACATTATCGCGATCCCGGGGATTACGGGCGAGGCGCTGCAACAGGTGGACCTGTTCTCGGCGAGCTCGCAGACATTTTTAATACGGGTAATCGGCTCCTCGGGAGGGGCGCGGGTTGCTTTGGAGGCAATCGTCGACATTCAAGAAGGAACACCCAAGATCGTGCAGATGCAAGAGCCGCCGTACAATGACTATATCGAACGATGGCTTTGGAACGACGAAACGAGCGAGACGACGCTTAAGGAGCCGGAATGAGCAAGACCGCTCCTGACGTAAGCCTGGTGCTCGAGTGGTCGCCCCGCGGCGTGGTCGCTTTCGAGCCGGGACATAAGTCGACACGGGCTTTTGAGACCGTAGCGGAAGCGGTCGCGAATAGCTCGTCGAAGACGGCCCTGGTGGCGGTTTCGCGCAGATCGGTGTTCGTGAGGACTCTGTATGTTCCGAACGCCGCTCCTTCCGAGATCGAGATCATCGTTCAGATGAAGCTGGGAGAACTCTTCCCTCTTCCCGCGAACGAGTTGGCTTACAGCATCGATTTGACCGACCAGGTCACTCCTGAGGGGCGCTTGGCCGTGGTGGTTGCGATGCCTGCGGTGGACCTTCGGAAGCTGCACGAAGAGATGAGGGCAGCGGGTGTGCGGGTGCAGCGGGTGGTGCCGGTCGCATACGGATCGCTCGCCCTTGCGGATTCCCTTGGGTTAAAGGATACAGCGGTCGTGAGCCGGGAGGAAGCGGGGCTCGGCATCGACATCGTGTCGAACGGAGTTCTTCGCTACAGCCGGGTCGCGGGAACGACAGCGAATGCGTCTGCGGAAGTTTGCCGGACTTACACGGTGGCGGGCATTCCTTGCGGCGATATCTTGGCAACCGAAGGTGTAGTGGTTGACGATGCGGATCGGATCAGCACCATCGCTCCTCTAGAGGCGCTTGCCGGAGTTTGGCCGACGAAGGTTCCTACGCTTGAGCTGCCGGAGGCGGTGGCGCTCAAAGTTTCTCGGGCAACGGCGGCGCGACGACGCATGGCGGCCTTTCTAATGCTCGCGGGAATCGTTCTTGCGGTGTTCGCCTATTTCGACTACGATGACTCGGTAAAGCTGGTTCAGAAGGCAGAAGCCAGATGGACGACTCAAGTGCGCCGGGCAGAACTGGATCGGAAGGAAGCGGAGAAGGCGGCTGAGACCAGTGCGGCAATGGAGGCTGCGATGAGATTGGCTACAGAGCCAGGGCAGAACCAGTCCGACATCGTGGCGGCAGCGGCAAACGCTGCTCCTGAAGGAATCTGGCTCACGGGGATCACGCTCGAACGCGGCAAGGTGCTCCTGCTGCGCGGCAGCGCGCGGACGAATGACGACATCACCGAATACCTCAGGCGGCTGACACTTTTGACGGCAACGGTTTCTGGCAACGAAGGCATTTCGGTTGCGCCAAGGTTCCGTGATGTAACGCTGGCGTTCTCAAACACGGGCAAGATCGACGACGTGCCTATTCTGCAGTTCAGCATCTCCGCATTTCCAGTCGGCAACCTGCCTCTGGTGGACACAACCAAGAAGAAGGTGGCTCCGAAGAAATGATTGCGATTCGATACCGAGAAGACCCGACGGCTACCATCGTCACTGCGGCCGCGATCGTGTTGCTGGTGGGATCGGCGACCTTTATGTTTTTGGCGCCGAGACCCAGCGAAGCTGCCGCCACGAAAAAGCTGAGAGTCCGCATCGCGACCGCGGCGAACGCCACCGACGCAGCGCGATCGCGAGCTGCAAAGGCTGACGCCTTCGTCGCAACCAATTCGTGGACCGGCAACGTGGAGGAAATCAGCCCGACGGCTTTAGCGAGAGTCACGCAGCTGGCGCGAAAGAGAGGATTGAATCTACTCTCCTTCCGTCCACAAAGGGCTTCCACGACGACTTTGCCTGTGCAACTGCCTTATCTTGCCACCGTTGAAGGCACTTATCCAGCAATTTTGCAACTAACTCGTGACTTGGAAACCAAGGGCAGCCGCTTGGTCGTAAGCTCTATTATGGTGTCTTCCACGGACGCTGCAAGCGATCGTGTAACGGCCAGCATTGGACTTGTCGCCTTTATCAATCCGGCCGTAACGACGCCGGCACCTCCCAAGGAGAAACCGAATGCCTAAGATTTTTGGCAGAACAGTCAGCCCGGTGATGATCGTGCTTATGGCGGGCGCGGCGACCTATCTCGTCTTCGGGGCCCTCTTTCCGGCGGAAGAGCCCGTTAAGCCCAAGGTAACAAAGAAAACCTCAAAAGTCTCCACGAAAGTGCAGGCTTACACCGACGACGATTTCAAGCTGAAGTTCGCAACCTACGCGGAACCGGTCAAGAACACATTTAAGCCGCTCGTCGTTCGACAAGACTCCACACGCTCCAGCTCACCCGGATCCCTACCTCTTCCGTTTGTCGGAAAGGGCGATTGGGTTTATAGTGGAAGAGTCGTAGTGAACGGAGTGCCGCAAGGGCTTCTCGAGGATCGCGAGTCGGGTGACTCGGAATTCGTCTTTAGAGGTCAGCGCTGGAAGTATTCGACGATTTTGGAGATTGGAGCGGATTCGATTGAACTTCAGGGTCCAGAAGGAGCCACCATCACACTGATTGCAGGAGCTAGTGAACCAGCACCTACAGAAAGCGTCACTGCACCTGGTGCCGCAGCGCCCGTCACCGTGGGTCCCGGACTCATGGGCAACATAGGCGTTCAACCGTTGCCAGAAGCTACTCAGAACGAGCGGCCAAGGCGTAGAAACCGAAGGAATCGAGACACACAAGGAATGGAAGAGTGAAAAAGAGAGCCTACTTAAGCATATTGCTACTGCTGCCTGCCATCGCGTCGGCGCAGGGCAACCCCTTCGACATGGGTGGGCCTCCTGCTAAACCCGCCTGGGAGCAGTTCACCCTGCCCAAAACGACTATCAAGCTTGATTTCAAGAACGCGAACGTCGACTCGATCGTCTCGATGTTTCAGAAGCTCAGCGGAGTCACCATCGTTAAAGACCCGACGTTAGTCGGAACGATGACGGTAACGAGCGCTAAAGCGGTTTCCCTCAAAGAAGCATTTTCGATCTTCTCGGCTACGCTCGGCCTGAAGGGGTACGACCTCGTGAAGGAAGGCAACTTGATGTTGATCAAGAAGCGGAACGTGCGCGACACCGCAACACGCCCAGATTGGACCACCATGATTCCCCCTGGCACAAACCCATTCGGTGGCCAGGAAGAGTCCAAGCTGAAGGTCTACATCATCAAATACGCCAACGCGACGCAGGTAGCCCGCGTGGTGAACGATGTCTTCTCGGGTGTCCAACAGAATCAGAATCCCTTCGCCAATATGTTCGGTGGAGGCGGCATCACCATCGGAGCCCGACCCGGCCAGGCGAACCGCTTCAACCCGGCGATGTTCCAACGGCCCGGGCAGCAGAGCCCGACGGTCCGGGCTTCGGCTGACGACTTCTCGAACTCCGTTATCATCAACGCTCCCGACAAGCAGCAGCGCGAAGTCGAAGCGTTGATCAAGCAGATTGACAAGGAAACCGAAGAGCCACAGGTGTCCCAGGTGATCAAGCTGGAGTATGCCAACGCTACGGACCTCGCTCCGGTCGTTCAGAATGTGCTCGTCTCTAATGCCCCGCGCGGACGCGGTGGAGCGACGACTCAGAACACCGATCCGATGCAGCGTTTCCAGCAAGCGATGCGTTTGGGTTCGGCTCAGGCCGCGTTTGGGCAGGTTGTCGCTGACACCCGCACGAATTCCCTAGTGGTTACCGCTACTCCAGAGAACATAAAACTGGTCGAGCAGGTCGTGAAGCAGCTTGATACCGAAGTCGAGTTCGAGAACACGACATTCGTGTTCCCGCTCTCTAACGCCAAAGCTTCGGATGTAGCCCAGCTCATTACGCAGGCATTCGGCCAACGCCAGGTGCAGGGTCAGAACTTCAACCGGGGTGGCAACTTTGGAGGTGGCATGCAGCGAGGCGGTCAGCAGAACCAGCGGCCCAACCAGCGCAATCAAGGCGGCGGAGGCATGCGAGGTGCTGGCGGTGAAGTCATCGATCCGGATAAGGAACTCGGCCTCGATCTCGACGAGAATGGTGTTCTTCAAACCAATGTTGCAGTCGCGCAGGGCTTCCAATTCGGAGGCGGCGGACAGCAGAATCGAACTCAGCAGACGGCAAGAGACGCGCAAGGGCGCGTCATCAACGTTCGAGAGCTTCAGGGTCAGATCAGCGCGATCCCCGATCCGAATACAAACTCGATCATCGTCGTAGCCTCGCCCGAAAATGCGGAAGTCATCCGCAACATCCTCGACCAGCTCGATAAGATTCCAGAGCAGGTGATGATCGAGACGATCATCGTCGAGGCTACGCTGGACTCAAGCGACAAGCTAGGCGTCGAGTGGAACCTAATCCAGAACAACGTCTTCAAGCCAGGCAACACCGGCGTGGCGGGAACGGACTTCGGTCTGGGAACCGCAACCGGCCTCGATCGCCAGGGCTTCAAATACACCCTCTCAGGCGGAGACCTCTCCGGATTTATTCAGGCGCTGAAATCGGACCAGAAATTCCAGGTCCTTTCCACGCCCCGCATCTTCACCTCGAACAACGTTCAGGCGGAGATTAACATAAGCCAGTCGGTCCCCTACATCCTGAGCAGTCGACAGGACGCGAACGGCGCGTTCACTTACAACTACACGTTCCAAGACGTTGGCATCATCCTCACGGTCACCCCGCGGATCACCAACAACGGATACGTGACGATGGAAGTGACACAGACCGCAAACGAGCTGCAGGGCTTTACGAGTTTCAACGCACCGATCGTCAATCAGCGCCAAGCGGACACTACAGTGTCGGTGAAGGACGGAGAGACGATCATCCTGGGCGGCATCATTCGAAACACGGTCAACTCGACCGTCAAGAAGCTGCCGATCCTGGGCGATCTGCCCATTCTGGGCAACTTATTCAAATCGACATCCAAGCAGAACGTGAAGACGGAGCTGCTGGTGTTCTTGAGTCCAAGGGTCGTACGCGATCCGGCCGAGGCTCGGAAGTTGAGAGAAGACGGGGAAAAGGGAATGAGCCCCGAGACTAAGAAGGCTTTGGAAGGCGCAATCAAGACCGGAACCGTGACGGGCGGTGGAGCCAAGCAGGACCCACCGAAGACGAACACCGGTGGAAAGACGAACGGAGGATAGATTCAGACACATGAAATTTACACAAGCAATTGCAATCGTAGCCGTGAGTGCTCTCACCATTAGCGCCTTCGCCCAAGGTGGCGCAGGCGGTGGTGGAGGACGAGGCGGCCAGGGTAGAGGCGGCCAGGGCCGCATGATGATGATGGGTGGAGGCGGCGGCGTGATGCCAGCAACGTTCCTCCTTCAGCGAGACGACGTTCAGGCCGACCTCAAGCTCACCTCTGAGCAGAAGGAAAAGCTCGACGCTCTCCGCACCAAGAGCATGGAGAAGATGCGCGAGGTCTTCACGGCCGGTGGCGGTGGCGGCGGTAACGGTGGCGGCGGGGGTGGCGGTGGCCGGGGCTTCCAACTTTCCGACGAGCAGCGCAAAACGATGGAGAAGATGAACGAGGAGACCACGAAAGAGGTCAACACGATTCTCACTGCAGAGCAGGCCAAGCGCATTCGCCAGATCGGCATTCAGCTCGCCGGCCCTCGAGCCGTCGTGACCGCTGATGTCGCAAAGGAGCTCGGACTCAGCGACGATCAGAACAAGAAGATCGCCGACCTGATGACCAAGCAGCGCGAAGCCAACCAGGCCATTCAAGAGAAGGTCCGCAACCAGGAGCTCGATCGCGAAGAGGCACAGGCCAAGCGCGAGAGCAACAACAAGGTGCTCGACGAGGAGATCAACAAGATCCTCACTGACGCTCAGAAAGCCAAGCTCAAGGAACTCGCCGGACCTGAGTTCAAGCGAGACGACAACTAACTCAAGATTCGTACCCTTGGTGCGAGACACGGCCGGCTCCGCAAGGAGTCGGCTTTTTTTGTGGCTAAGCCAACATCGCGCGGGCTTCTTCGTACTCCCGGGTCGCGTCGGCGAATGCTTTTAGGAAGTTGTCGATGGCCGGCAGGGGGGCGGAGGAGATGGGCCAGATGTAGGCTTCTCGGGTCAAGTACGCGTCTCGCTTGCGCTTGCTGAGGATGCTGATGACTCTTGGCGGGACGTCGGCGGCTCGTTTGAAGACGATGTTCAGGTGGCCTTGGCGGGCGTCCAGCTTCTCAATTCCGAGGCGTTTCGCTCGAAGGCGCTGGCCCATGATGGTGAAGGCGTTTCTGACCTCGTCGGGTGGGTGGCCGTAGCGGTCTTCTACTTCGGCTTGTACCTCGCCCAGTGCGCCTTCGTTCCTTACCGACATCATCTTTTGGTAGTAGTAGAGGCGCTGGGCTTGGTCCTTGATGTATCCCTCGGGGAGGAGGGCGATTATCGGGACTTCGAAGGCGGGGAGCGGTTCGAGGCTGGCGAGGGGGTCGCGGACGTCTTCGTTGTCTTCGATAGTTCCGTCCACCGAGTTCTTAAGCTGGGCTACGGCTTCGTTGATTAGCTGGGTGTAGAGCTCGAAGCCGACGCTGGTCATGGTGCCGGATTGCTTCGCGCCGAGCAGCTCGCCTGCGCCTCTTATCTGGAGATCGCGGAAAGCGAGGCTGTAGCCGCTGCCGAGGGTGCTGAATTCTTGGAGGGCTCCGAGGCGCTGCATGGCTCCTTCGCTAAGCTCTTTGGAGGAGCCGTAGAGGAGGTAGGCGTAGGCCTGGCGGTCGGATCTACCGACTCGGCCTCTGAGCTGGTAAAGCTGGGCTAGGCCGAGGCGGTCGGCGTTTTCGACTATGAGGGTGTTGGCGTTCGGGATGTCGATGCCGCTTTCGATGATGGTGGTGCTGAGCAGAACATCGATTTCGCCCTTGATGAAGCCGATCATGATCGGCTCGAGTTCTTTCTCGTTCATCTGGCCGTGGCCGACGCCGATTCTGGCCATGGGCACGAGCTTTCTCAGGCGCTCAGCGATGTGCATGATGCCTTCGATGCGGTTGTAGACATAGAAGACTTGACCGCCTCTTGCTAGTTCTCTTAAGATGGCTTCCCTCAGGACATCGCTGGCGAAGGGGCGGACATAGGTTCGCACAGGCAATCGGCCCGGAGGTGGGTCGTTGATGAGGGACATCTGGCGGATGTCCATCAGAGCCATGCTGAGGGTTCTAGGGATCGGGGTGGCGCTGAGGGTGAGGACGTCGACTTGCGCGCGCAGCTCCTTCAGCATTTCCTTTTGCTTCACGCCGAAGCGGTGCTCCTCGTCGATGACAACCAGGCCGAGGTCTTTGAACTTGATGCCGACTCCCAGCAAGGCGTGGGTGCCAATGACCATCTCGATTTCGCCGCTCTTTAGGCCTTCGACAACTCGCTTGCGCTCCCCGGCGTGGGTGAAGCGGTTGACGAGGCCGATCTTCGTGCCGAAGGGGCCGAGGCGCTCTAGGAAGTTCCGGTAGTGCTGTTCGCTCAGGATGGTGGTTGGGCAGAGGACTGCCACTTGACGGCCATCTTGGACGGCTTTGAATGCGGCTCTGATGGCGACTTCGGTCTTGCCGAATCCGACGTCGCCGCAGACGAGGCGATCCATGGGGAAGTCTTGGCGCATGTCGACCTTGAGGTCTCGGATCGCCTGCATCTGAGACGGGGTTTCGACCCAGGGGAAGGTCGATTCCATTTCTTCCTGGAAGGGGGTGTCGGCTCCGTAGGGTTTACGAGTCGATCGGGTCCGTTCGGCGTACAGCTTGACCAGGTCTCGGGCGAAGGCTTTCGCCTCCTCCTTCGCTTTTCCCAACGTGCGCTGCCACTCACCTCCTGTGAGCCGGTTCAGCTTCGGCTGCGCGTCTCCTGGGTTGAGATATTTCTGGACTCGGTCGAGCTGGTCCGCGGGGACGAAGAGCTTGTCGGGGGCCTGATACTCGATGTAGAGGAATTCTTTCTCGACGCCTTCGACGACTTTCTTGGTGAGGCCGCGGAAAACTCCTATGCCGAAGTTGATGTGGACGACGTAGTCCCCTGGTTTTAGATCGAGAACGGTGGTTACCGGGGCGCCTTCGAGGAATCTGCGCTGCGGGAGTTTTAGACGGGCTACTCCGAAGAGTTCGGCGTCGGAGACGACTGCGAGTTTGGCTTCGGGGATGACGAAGCCGCCGCCCAAATTTCCTGTGACTAGGGATGAATGGGGTGATTGGGGTGAGGGGGGTGATTCGGAAGGTTTCGCGTCACTGCTTTCACCCGAGTCAAGAAAGATATCCACCTGGCCGAGCACTGCCTTTGCGCGATTGGGTTGGTCGGTTGTGAAGACTAGCTCGAAGCCTTCTCCGCGGTAGTTCCTTAGAGTGAGGGCGAGGGCTTCGGCTCTGCCTCGGTAGGGGTCTAGGGAGATGGCGTTTACGTCGTGCTTGATTGGCAGGTTCATCCAATCGGGCAGGGCGTTCATGGAGGTCATCGCGAGTGTGAGGTTGTGGTTCGTGATGTGCTCGGGGGGGAGCATGTAGTCGAGGGTGGTGCTGTGGAGGATTTCTCCTCGTTCGGTTCTGGCTTTGAGGGCGGTGGTTAGTTCTTCCTCGCCTCGCGTGACGATGGTTTCTAGTTCGAGCGGCTCGTCGAGGACGAGGAGGCCTTCTTCGCCTAGGAGGTCGATGGCGCAGCCGCTTTCCGGGTGAAGGATGGGGCGGTAGAGGTCTAGGCGGTCGAAGTAGGTTCTTTCGGCTAACGATGCGGCGTCGCTGGAGATCAGCTCTGTTAGGCGGGCGGCGGCTTCTGGTTCTAGCTCGGCCGCTTCGCGCTCCATTGCGTCGGTGATCAGGTCTCTTATCCCCGCATCGACCTGGGTGTAGAGGGTTTCTCTACTTGGGGCCAGGCTCAGCACTGATAGCGAGCTGATCGAGCGTTGGGTGTTGGGGTCGAAGGCTCTTATCGACTCGACTTGGTCGCCGAAGAGCTCGATTCTGACTGGGAGGTCTCGACCGGTGGCGTAGACGTCGATGATGCCGCCGCGGCGGCTGAATTGGCCGGGGAGGCGGACGGGTTCTTGGTGTTCGTAGCCTAGGTTGGTTAGCTGACGAAGGAATTTCTGCTCGTCGATCTCGTCGCCGGCTTTTAGCTCGATGAACGCTTCGCTGAGGAGGTCGCGCGGGAGGGTCCTTTCTAGGATCGCGCCTACGGAGCCGATGATGATGTTTGGCTCGTCTTCGACCAAAGCGCGGAGCGCGCCGAGGCGGTCGGAGAGAGCGATGTGCTCGGGGGCGGCGTCTTCGAATAGGTTCGACATTCCGCTGGGGAGCTGGAAGACTGAGCCGGGCGGGACTCCGCAGAGTTGGAGTTTGGCTTGCCAGGCGAGGGCTCGCTCGTAGTTGGCGGTGACCACCAGGATCTTCCGCGGCTTGGCGTGATAGGCGGCGGAGAGGAGGATTGGGCGAGCCTCGTACGCGACCGTATGCCACTCGGCCGATTGATCGAGTGTTGTGAGCAGTGGCGCGAGATAGGGTTGTTGGGACAGGCTTTTTGCCCAGTCCGAGGTGCGCATGAGGTTCAGCTAGGATACCCTTCGGGCACTGTAGGTTCGGGCAGGAGAAGAGGTTCGGTTCCCCCTCCCGAGCCCCTCTGTGGGTCGGGACGGGGGGAGTTGCCGTTAATCCTTAATCATCCTCATCTTCCCCCCTACGGATTGTGATGATGTGATTAAGCCCCATTAGCGGTTTGCGAATTCTTGTTTTGGTCCATTTACACTGTAGTAGGGATCTAGAACGATTTTTGTCAACCAGGTTGAACGAAAAATCTAATCTTTTCTACTTCGCTCTGGAGCCACTCCCATCGGCATTTAGGCTTGCGGGAGTTCTCAGCCGGAACCCCCACCTAACCTCCCCCTCCCGCGCACGGACATCGCGGCAAGGGGAGGAACCGGAGGGCCTGATCAAACCCGTGCGCTCTAGGTAGTCGCGACTCCCCCCTACCGCGCACGGACATCGCGGCAAGGGGAGGAACCGGAGGGCTTGATTAAACCGTGCGCTCTAGGTAGTCGCGACTCACTGTATCCAGCGCAGTTGTGTTGGTGATTTCGAAACGATTGCCGTCGACGTCGATCAGCAGCAGGTGGGTCGGGGAGAGCCATTGGGCGTTTTCTTGGAGGCTTTGGGTGACGAAGTCTCGTTGGCCCCGCTCCGTTTCTACGTTCCAATAGGTGCAGCCGAAGTCCGTCCGCGCTTCATTGATCGTGCGCACGGTCGACGTAAGGTAGCGTCGCGCCAGCTCTTCGGTCACGGCTTCGTAAGAGTCTCGTGGAAGCGTTTTCGGGTCTTCCAGCATGACGATCTCTTCGCCTTTGGAGTCCAGCAACGCCAGATACCGCCTCGGGTGCGACAGGGGGGCTGCCCAGGCGGGCTTGACGGTTGGGTACGACTTGTCGTCGCCGATCGTCAATCGCAGGCGGTCCTTGGGTTCGAAGAAGAGTTTTAGTTGTTCGGTTTGCATCGCGTTTCCTCCGTCACTCGCTTGGACATATGCTTCCAACCGAATTGGGCCTTGAAGCCGAGCTTGCCGTTGATGGCTAGCATCGGCTTGTTTGTTACGTCGTTTTGCGCTCGCACGAGGGCGGCACGCTGGCTTTTGGCGTAGAGCACCATTAGGCCCTTGGTCGCGAGGCCAAGACCCTTTCCCCGGTGCTCTCGAAGCGTGGCAGTGAAGACGGTGGTGAACTCGTTATCCTTTACCTTCGCGACCATCGACAGTCCGACCCACTCGCCGTTGTGGACGGCAATCATGATTCCATGCGGATCGTATCGCTCCGTTAGGAAGCACTCGGTCTCGTAGAGGTCATACGCCATGTCGCCCCAGAGCTCAGCGCCAGGGGTGTCTCGGTTCCCGACGTTGTGCAAAAGGTATAGGCGGTGCCGGTTTTCCGGTGTGTCTCCTAGTTCTGCAAATGTCGCGAACTGGTAGCCCTTAGCTTCGAGCTCTTGACGATGCGCATGGATGCCTGCTTCGTCGATGTCCGCTGTATTCAGGACGCCCTCGATCAAGTGCTGCTGCAACTTGAATCCTCGGCTTTCCATGTAGGCGATGGTTTCGGGCCGATCGTCTCTTCCTGGCATCACCACGTCACCACCGCCTCGCCTAATGACCTCGGATTCGATCTCCTGGAGGAGAGTCGATCCGATTCCACGGCGTCGCGAGTCCGGATCGACCGAGATGGCGGCGTAGTAGCCGTCTTCCGGCAAATGCGGCAGGCTAAGCAGGTGCGCGTAAGCGTGCACCTGCTCGCCTTCGCAGGCGAGCCAGGTTTCCCAGACTCCTTGTGGGTTCCAGGTGGCGACGCGTACTTCGCAGATGGCAGGGGTGAGCGGCTCCGTCAACGTGTAGTTGCGGAGCTCGCAGATGCGGGCGTAGTCAGCCGGCGTCTGTGGGCGCAGGGTTAGGGCGGCGGTCATGCCACCACCCCAACGCCAATGATCTCGTTGATTGCGCTTTGCGTCTCGACGAGCTTGTAGAACACGCCCTGCTTGGCCATCAGCTCCTCGTGCGTTCCGATCTCGGCGACCTGCCCCTTGTCGAGCACGATCAGCCTGGAAGCGTTTCGCAGCGTCGAGAGCCGGTGAGCGATTGCGAAGGTCGTCCGGCCCTGGATGAGCCGCCCAATCGCCTCCTGTATCTGCTTCTCGGTTTCGACGTCCACGGAAGAGGTCGCCTCGTCGAGGATCAGGATGCGCGGATTGTGCAGGATCGCTCGTGCGATCGAGACGCGCTGCCTCTCTCCGCCCGAGAGCTTCGCTCCCTTTTCGCCGACCATCGTGTCGTAGCCATCCGGCTTCGCCAGGACGAAGTGGTGCGCGTTGGCCGCTTTCGCAGCCGTCACGATCTCGTCGAACGCGGCTCCGGGCTTGCCATAGGCGATGTTCTCCGCGATCGTTCCGTTGAAGAGGAACGGTTCTTGGAGCACAATGCCGATCTGCTCGCGCATGTCTTGCAGCGCGATCTCTCGGTAGTCGATGCCGTCGATGAGCATGCGTCCGGCATCCGGCTCGTAGAATCGGCAGATCAGGTTGATCGTGGTGGACTTCCCTGCTCCCGACTTTCCGACGAGGCCGATCATCTCTCCGGGCTTCGCGGTGAAGCTGATGCCCTTGAGAACCGGGTTCGATTTGTCGTAGCCGAAGCGCACGTTGTCGAACGTGACCTCCCCTTCGATCCGGTGATGCGTTCCCCGCTCGCCGTACCGCTCTTGATCCATATCGATGATCTCGAAGATCCGGTCGGCACCGGCCATGGCTCGGCTGAACCACTGGTTGATGGCTGAGAACCACTGGAGTGGTCCGTAAACGAGCAGCAGCAGACCCTGGATGCGCCAGAACTCGCCAAGCGTGAGCTCGCCGCGAACGACCATCATGCCTCCCACACTCCAGAGGATCAGATTCCCCAAGGCAGTGAAGAAGGACATCGCGCCGAAGATGGCGTACCATCGCGAGTCGACCTTGACGCCCGCGTCACGCAGCTCGTTGTTGCGGATGCGGAACTTGTCGTACTCGTGGTCTTCCTTTGCGAACGCCTTCACGACGCGGATGCCGTGGAGGGACTCGTTGAGGTGCATGTGGAAGCGCGCCCATTTCTGGCTGACCTTGTGGAACATCTGAGACATCGGCTTCCAGAAGATCGCTCCGATGGCGATGACAACCGGCACCGGCGCCAGGATGCAGGCGGCGAGGACCCAGTTCGTCCAGAACAGGAATCCAACGACGCCGGCCAGGGTGAGGCCGTTCAGCAAGAGATACGGGACACCCTCAACGAGGAAGCCCCAGACTCGGTCGGTGTCGCTCGTCACTCGCGAGGAGATCGCTCCGACTTGCTTCTTATCGAAGAAGGTGAGCTGCAGGAACTCGATGGCGCGGTAGACGGCGGCTCGCAGGTCGGCGGCAATGCTGCCGGCAAGGACGGCGATGAGCTGCCCACTGGCCACCTGAATCAGCGAGTTGATGATGAGCACGCCGAGCCAGATGGAAACGAGCATGACGAGAAGGCTCGTCTCCTTGCCCGTCTTGAGCACGCGATCGATCAGCGCTCCCTGGATGATGGGAGGCGCGAGGTTGAGCAGCGTCGTGGCGAGCGAAAGGACCGCGAGACCGATGGTCTGCTTCTTATAGGGTCCCAAGAACTGGGACAGCCGCAGCATGGTCTTGCCGCGATGCACGCAGGCGGGGCAGACGCCGTCCTTTTCGGGGAGCAGCCGCTTGCATTTCGGGCAGCGCAGCTTCTCTTCCTTCAAGTTGATCATCAGCTCTTCGCCTTTCGCGAGCTGCTCGATGCCGCGTGCGGCTTCGCTGAACTTGGCCGCAATCGTCAACGAGTAGGAGATGATCGGGATGATCTCGCCGGTGTTGGTGGTGACCTCCAGGCGTCCGCCACCGACCAGCGGCTCATTACGAGCCGATTTGATGTCCGCGATGGGCACGCGGCAGGAGATAGCGCCGCCATTCTCGATGACGCGCAGCTCCTCTTTGGTCGCCTCTAAGGTTCGGTGGCCAAACGTGCCATCCTCGCCGAAGTCGGCAATCAGACGTATAAGGGGTGGCGACAGGGCCGTCCCGTCGCTCTCCGGGATTTGTGCAATTTCCATATGCAGGGGTCCTCCGTGGAGACCTTTTGAAAGTTGCCGGGGGTGACGCATCACGGCCGGCAGAGAGATAATCGTCGGACAATACGGGCAGCGGTGCCCGTCAGACCTTTGCACTTCGACAGGGGACGTCGACCCTGAAATTCAGGGGAGTCCTAGAAGGTATTTGGCAGAGATGTTTACTACAGGCCCCGGCAAAGCCAACATCTCAGCGTTATAATATACCGTCGTCAAATGAGAGTTGTCTAGGTCAAAAGGCTCTTTACTAGGCTTTTATTGCGCTAGTTGACTCAACGATCTTAGGGATTGGATCGTCAATGCCGATAACATTACTGGTTTCAGGGCTAAGGCTGGCTCTGCTTCCATTCGGTTGTGATTGATGGCTTCCACATTTGCTGGAGTGGAAATCCCTCGCGTGCTTGTCGTCGAGGATGATCCTGTATCGGCAACGCTCATACAGCGCCTCTTCACGTCGCAAGGTCTTGCTGTAGACCTTGCGACGGATGGCGCGGAGGCGTTGGCCCTCCACCACGCCAATCCCTACCGCATCGTCGTATCGGACTGGATGATGCCGAAGATGGACGGCGTGACGCTCTGCCGCGAATTCCGGCGGATTCCTGGCCAGTACGTCTACTTCATCCTCTGCTCCGCCAAGGGCCAGAAAGAAGACCGGATGGAGGCGTATGAGGCCGGCGTCGACGACTTCCTCACGAAGCCACTCGACCGAGGAGAAATGCAGGCGCGACTGAAAGTCGCGCGCAGAATCCTCTCCACAGAGGACGTTCTCCAGAAGCAGAACGAACAGCTCGAAAGCACGGCAAACCAGCTTTCCGATACCAATCACAGCCTGGAAATCGCTTCGGCCCGTTTTCGAGAGCTCTTCGATGGTCTTCCCGTGGCCTGTTTCACGTTTGACCAGCAGGGCAATATCCGCGAGTGGAACCGATCGGCGCACAGCACCTTCGGGATCTCGGAGAAGAACGCGATTAGGAAACCGGTCTGGGAAGTTCTCTCGAAGGGGGATCACCCGGTTTGGCGTCCGGAGCGGGTGCGCAACATGTTTAGCGACCTCGATCAGCCCACCTTCGACTGGGAATACCAGCTTGGGCGCGAGACGAAGTATCTGGCCTGCAGCGTCATCTGCCTGCGGGACGAGGGCAAACCTTTGAGCGCCATCTGCGCGAACCTGGACATCACCGAGCGCAAGCGTGCCGAGCACCGGGTCGAAGAGCAGATGCTGCAGATCAACCACTACGCGGCTCAGCTCAGCCAGCAAAAGCTGGAGCTGGAGAAGATGAACGTGAGGCTGAACCACCTGGCAATCACCGACGGTCTCACCGGGCTTTGGAACCACCGACGCTTCCAGGAGCTATTGGAAGAGAGCGTGGACGCCTTCGGCCGAACCATGGTGCCGTTCTCGCTGGTGCTGCTCGACATCGACCACTTTAAGAAGGTTAACGACGACCTTGGCCACCAGGTTGGCGACGAGGTGCTGCAGCAGTTTGCCGAGTGCTTGAAGACGCAGTCCAGAAGCTACGAGCTGCCTGCCCGGTACGGTGGAGAGGAGTTCGCGATCATTCTCAAGAATTGCGACGAGGAAGCCGCGATTCGGGCCGGCGAGCGATTCCGTTCACACATCGAGAATCAACCCTGGCGCTATCGCAAGATGACTGCCAGCTTCGGGGTCACCACTTGCAGCATCCCGGGGACGCATCCCAAGGCGCTGATTATGCAGGCGGACAATGCGCTCTACGCCGCCAAGCAGGGCGGCCGAAACAGGGTCGTCCACTGGAGTTCCCTGGCGGGAAATGAGGGACCCACTACGATGGTCTCTCAGGTCACTTGAGGGGCTTTGGGTGAAGATTGGGTTGGGCTGGACGGGGACGTCCAGCCGATCGGAGCGGACGGGACGTCCGCGCTCCGACAATTACTTTTTGGCTTGACCGGGAGCGTTGCTGCCGTAGCGGCGCATGAACTTCTCGACGCGGCCGGCGGTGTCTACGAGCCTCTTCTGGCCGGTGTAGAACGGGTGGGTATAGGCGCTGATTTCGAGGTTGACAACGCCGAACTCGACTCCGTCCACCGTGCGCGAGTTGTTTGGCTTCGTTGTTGAGATGCCCTGCCACTCGTGATCGCCGTCGACGAAGATCACTGGGTAAACCTTGGGGTGGATTCCTGACTTCATTTCGTTTCTCTTACGTTTTGCGAAGCTGGATTATGGCACATCAGGCTACCAACTGTCACCGCCTCCACCGCCACCGCCATCTCCGCCCGAGAAGCCTCCGTCGAAACCACCTCCACCCGAGTCGCTCCAGCCACTGTCTCCGAAGCCTGATTCTCCGGAGCTGAAAAGTCCGCCGCTTTCGAAACCACTCGTCGGTGCTGTGAAGCTCATCGCGTCTCCATAGTCATTGCCAAAGCTGGTGAGGTCGTTCAGGAGCATGTATGTCCAGAACATGTCGTTACCCATGGGAGCGTCGTACCAGTCGGGCATTTGCAGGTCGATTCCTTCGAACGCCTTCGTCCATTGCTGCACCGCATCGAACGCGATGGCATATGGAAGCAGCCTCTCAAACAGACTTTGATCGGGATCACGATCGGCCATATAGTTCATTTCTTTCTCGTTGGCCCGCGTGATGAACTCCCGCAAGCCCTCGAGATCGCGCCTTACCTCTTGGCCGAGCGGAGTCACGTCGCTGATCCTGGCTATGCCGATGAACCCTAGAAGCAGCGCCGCAGCAGCACCCATGATTGTGAAAACGGGCTGAAAAAGACAAAGGGCGAAAGTGGCGAAGACAACGAGGAAGATCAGCAAGCAGCCAAGGCTTCCCTTCGAGGCGGCCGACTTCGCGAAGTAGCCGCGATCGACTCCTTCCTGCCTGAGCATGGCGGCGAGGATCTGGTACTGGTCGCCAAACGTTCCCCGCAGCATGTCTGGTGAGATGACCGTGCCGTATTCGGAAAGACGCGTGTAGAGCTGCTGTTCTATGTACGGCACGTCTTTTGCTCTCTCCAAGCCCAAGAGCTCGATTTGAATGCCTGCCCCTTCCTGGATCGGGTGGTGCAGTTTGAGAGCACCCTTTTGGGCGAGGCTGACGATGCCGGCTACGACGTCTCGAGGGTTCACTTGCCCGTCGATGATGGTTCCACTGAGGCTGGGGCCAAGGCCTTGAGGGGCATCGAACCGCACCACCAGCGGTCGCTCGCGACCGGGCCAGAGCCGCTTCGCGATGAAGAAGATGATCAGGCCTGGGATGAGCGGGAGGAGGCCGAGCCAGGAGGGTCCAGGTTTGAAATTTGGCAGTAAAGAACCTGATTTGGCGTTTCTGCGCGTAATGTTGGGTGCCGATGCGGTGACGGTGTTTCCGGGAAGCGCCACATCTGCGGTGACCACGTAGCCGGCTGGAAGGGCCTGCTTCAGCCGGACCAGCAGTTCGATGTCGCTCGTGAGTTGCACGTCGATGAACTCTGAACGCCCCACCTGCGATGCTCCTCGCTCGACCTGGATTCCCTGCCTGGTTCCTCGCGGACCGGCAAGAACGCGTGCGACAAGACGACCCTGCTCGGGGGTGGGCCACTGCACGACGATGTTGGATTGCGGAATTTCAGTGGGCCAGTCTGTGGGCAGCAAGTTCCAGAGGAACTCCACCCTTCGACCCAGCGAGTCGTTCTTCTCGATCGGTGTAAGCGCGCCGGCAATCGTGTAGTGGATTCGATACGTGATACGGCCGGTGAGCCACGTGTTTTGAGAGCCGATCCGAACCTGCCAGTCGCCTCCTTGCTCCTGCGGCAGTGCCTCGACTGGCTGGAATCCGGAACCTTGATCAGCTTCAACTCCGAGGAGCTGGTATTCCACCTCGCGGACCGCCCCGTCCCCCGACTTCGTTCGGAAAGGGAGCTTTCGTATGATGCCGCGCTGACGTTCTGTGAAGGTTATCGCGATGGTCTCAGTGAAGTCGACTGAACCGTCCTGGGTTATCACAGCCAGGACATCGAACTGTTGGGTCGTGTATTTGGC